>NZ_RKRA01000001.1:3824552-4143265 GCF_003814705.1 Georgenia muralis
CACTGGCTGCACGTCACGCGGATCAGCGCGCCGACCGTGCCGGCGCCGCCCGCCGCGACATCATCCGAGCCCCACCCCGCGCCGTCGCACGGCCGGACCGTGCACCGGGTGGACTTCGTGATCCGCCGGGACGGCCCCGACGTTGCGGTTTCCCTGCCGCTCGAGCGGGCGAAGGTGGCCTGGACCCAGCGGAGCTTCGTCGAGACGAACCCCCTCAAGGCTCTGGTCTCCGGCATGGAGTCCGCGCGGTACGGCTGGGCTCTCTCCCCCGCCGTCGCCGTGCCGGGTCGCCCGGACGCGAACGAGCGCATGCGCTTGCTCACCGGCGTCGACCCGGTGGCCGGGACCCGGTACGAGAAGGAGGCGCTCGACTGGGAGTTCGGCCCGCGACCCCGGCCGCCGGTGAGGGCGCGCCGGAGGCAGGCAGTGCTTGGGGCCCTCGTCGTCGCCGCAATCGTGTGGGCCGTGGTGGCACCCGTGCTGGCCCTGGTCGCGAGCTAGCCCGGCGCCGGAACTCACCGGACGTGTCCGATAGGCGGTCGGGCTCAGCCCGGTCAGGTCTGTTCGTCACCGTGCGCGTCGTACCGGCGCCGGCGCCATGTTCGTGGGAACACCATCGACATGAGGATTGCGGCCGGTCATGGTCTCGGGGCATGCCCTGGACAGCGCTCCGGCCTGGTCGCATGATGACAGGACAGCACCCAGCCCAGGAGCAGAGATGACGGCAGTCTGGGGATATGACCCGGCCCAGGCCGGGGTCGACCAAGCACGGAGCCGGCTCGAGCGAGCAGAGGTCGAGCTGACCGACGAGGCCGCCGAGCGGGGCCTGGAGATCGCGCAGGATGCGCTGCACGACCTGACGACCGCGCCGCCGGCTCCGGCGACAGAGCTCTTCGTCGAGCAGGTGGTCGTGGCGGTCGCGATGCGGGAGCGGTACCACGAGCCGGATCTGCAGCGGGTCGAGGCGGCGGCGTACCTCGGAGTCGCGCGTTGGTTCTTCAACAGCCTCTGGCACGACCATCCGTGAGTCGACGGCCGTGACTCGGCAGCGCGCCGGAGACTTCTCGCCGCAGGACTGGCCCAACTCTCGCCGCCATGCGCACTACAAGGTCCGGTCGGAGACGTCGTTGCGGCTGCTCGCAGGTGTGGGCGGGCTGTCGGTGATCGGTACGGGTGATCTCGCGGGCAACAATCTGAACGTCTGGTGGGCAGCCGTCGTGGTCACCCTCCTCCTTGCCGCAGGTGGCTGTCTCGGGATGAGCTGGTCCACCTTCGGCCACGGCGAACGCGTCCTGAAGAGCGCCATGGACAAGGACAGCACGCTCAAGGACAGCGCATGGGTGAAGGGGGACCGGTACGACCCGGAACGCGGTGAAGCCCTCTACCGCGCGGGAACCATCCTGATCGCACTGGCTGGGGCGTGCCTGGTGATTGCCTTCTGGTGGAGTGCGGTCGCGACCGTGGCCTAGCCACCCGCTCCCGCTGCACGAGCGTCAGCGCCCACACCGCGCCGGCGAGGGCGATGCCCGCCGCGACGCCGAAGGCCCACGGGATCCCGGCCGACTCGGCCACGACGCCGAGCAGCATCGGCCCGAGACCGATCCCGAGGTCGATGGCCGCGCTCGCCGTTCCCGACGCCGCTCCGCGCTCGTCCGGGCCCGCGAGCGCGAAGATGGCGGCGAACAGTGCCGGGGTGCTGAACGTGATGCCCAGCCCCATGACGGCCGCCCCGACCACCGCACCGAACGGCGTCGGCCACAGCGCCACGAGCCCGAGCCCGGCCGCCATCGTCGCGACCGCGGCCGTGGCGAGCCGCAGCGCCGGGAACCGGTCGGGCACCCTGGCGAAGAGGATCCGGCACGTGACGACGACGATCCCGTAGGTCGCCAGCGGCAGGCTCGCGTTAGACATGCCGACCGACTCGGCGTGCAGCGCGGCGAAGGCGAGGAACCCGCCCATCGCCACCATGGAGGCGAGGAACACGAGGCCCACCGGCACCGACGCCCGGTGGACGAGGTGGCGCTCCGCGGGCTCCCCCGCCCCGTCGGGTCCGGCCGGCACCGCCGGGCGGGTCTCGCCGATCCCCGCCGCCAGGGCGGCCGAAGCGGCGGCGAACGCCGCGGCGGCGAGCCAGGCGGTGGTGAACCCGGCGGCGCGGACGAGCAGCTCACCCAGCGGCGGGCCTGCGGTCAGGCCGAGGTAGAGCCCGAGCGAGTTGTAGCTCATCGCCTCCCCGATCCGGCTGGCCGGGGCGAGGTCCATGAGCGCGGCCACCGCCGCCACGAAGAACGCCGCCTCCGCCAGGCCCAGGACGAGCCGGAGCCCGACGACGCCTCCGAGCCCGCCCGCGAGCGGCGTCAGCGCCATGCACGCCGCGCACAGCAGCGCTCCGGCGACGAGCGACGGGCGCCGACCCCTCGTGTCGGCCACCCGGCCGGCGAACGGCCGGGCCACGAGGGCGACCACGGCGAAGGCGCCGAACGCCAGCCCCGCGGCGGCCGTGTCCGCGCCGAGCGGACCCGTCACGTACAGCGGCAGCGCGTAGATCGCGACGCCGTCGGCGGTGAAGTAGGCCAGCTCGGCCAGGCCCAGCATGACGAAGGGCCGGGTGAACAGGCGCTCACGGGAGGCGGTGGGAAGGGTGCCGGTGGTGGTCATGCCGCCAGCGTCGTCCCGTGCGGCGCCCCGCACATGGGTAGACCTACCCGGGTCCGAGCAGCCCGTGCTCCATCGCGAACAGGGCGGCCGCGGGCCGGGTGCTCACCCCGATCCGCAGGTAGATGTCCTGCACGTGGTGCTCGGCGGTGCGCGGGGAGACACCGAGCCGGTCGCCGATCTCGCGGTTGGTCAGGCCGCGGGTGAGCAGGCGCAGCACCTGGACCTGGCGGTCCGTCAGCCCCGCGGCGCCGGCGGGCCTCGCCGCCCGTTCATGGCCCGCGGCGCGCAGGACGGCCGCGACGGCGTCGGGGTCGAGGCAGCCCGTCCTCGCCTCCGACCGCAGGCGCCCGGCCGCGGCGTCGGGGGTGAGCGCGGCCCGGTGGGGCCCCTCCTCGACGCCGGAGCGGTACCGGTCGGCCGCGGCGAGGACCCGGGCGGCCATCGACAGGTCCGCGGCGCGCAGCCCCCGGTGGTAGCCGGTCCCGTCGCACCGCTCGTGGTGCTGCGCGGCAACCAGGGCGACGTCGGCCAGCGCCGGCGAGCGGGAGAGGATCCGTTCGGTGTAGTACGGGTGGAGGCGGGCCTGGTCGCGCTCGGCGGCCGTGAGCGGTCCGGACTTCGTCCAGATCCGGCTCGAGACGCCCACACGGCCGAGGTCGTGGAGGTGCCCGGCGATCCGCACGCGGTCGGCGCCCGGCAGCCCGACGATCTCGGCGGCGTCGCCCGCGAGGTCCGCCACACCTGCCGAGTGGCCGTGCAGCCAGGGACTCTTGAGGTCGACGAGGTGGCCGAAGGTGCGCGCGACGTCCGCCAGGCCGCGCTCGTCGACGAGAAGGACGGGGTCGGGCTCGACGGCGAGGGCCGCCTCCAGGGGGTCGAGCGTTGCCGCAGTGGACGGGAGCCCGCTGCCCGCGGGCCTGCCGGGCGCGCCCGACGCCGGCGCGAGGGGGTGCCCCGGCAGCTCGACGAGCCCCTCGAGCAGGCCGACGTCGAACGCGGCGACGACGGCCGGGTCCAGGTGGGTGCCCGCGCGCCGCCGCAGCTCCGTGAGCGCCGTCTCCGGTCCGGCGTGGAGGGCGAGGAGGACGGCGGTGCCGGCGACGTGCATGATCCGGGTGGTGATCGGGATCTGTTCGCCCGCCACGTGCGGCTGCCCCTTGCCGTTCCACATGGCGGTGACGTGCGCGAGCGTCTGCGCGACGGCGTCGCCGAGGCCCAGCCGGACCGCGGCGTCGCGCGCCACCTCGCACGTGGCGGTGGGCGGCGTCTCGTCCCGGGCGCTGCGGACGGCGGTGAGGAGGGTCTGCGCGCGTCCGCGCCCCGATGCGGCGCTCACCGCGGGGACGAAGGTGCGCAGCACGTCGGCGGGCCGCTCGACGTCGGCGAGGAAGCTGTACCGGACGAGGGAGATGTCGTCCCCGAAGAGCCGGGCCGCCTCGTAGGAGGCGGCGGTGCAGCCGAGGTGCTCGAGGAGGGAGGCGTAGAGGACCACCCGTGCGTCCTCCTCGGGGCGGCCGAGGGCGCGCGCCAGCCGGACCGCCACGACGGACCGGGTGAGCGACTCGTCCAGCGGGGAGCCGGACCCCAGGTCCATCGCGCCGGACAGCCCGCCGAGGATGGCCAGCAGCCGGATCATCAACCCACGGTGGCACCGTCGGCCTGCGGCCACAACGGGTCCCGCCGCTGCCGGCCGGGCGCATCGCCGCCGGCCTGCGGGCATGCCGATCAGCGAAATCGTCGCGCGGCCAACCCTCGGCGCGCCTCAGCCGACCGTCACGGTCGCCGTCAGGGGCGTGTCCGCACTCGAGGTGCCCACGTGGACGGTGTACTCCCCCGGCAGCACGACGAAGCCGTGCGTGCACGCGTCCCACACCGACAGCGGGTGGTGCGTCGCCCCCGGGTCGACGACGACCCGCACCCGCTCCGACGCCCCGGGCTCGAGCCGCACCTTCGCGAAGCCGACCAGCCGCCGCGGTGGCTCGGCAGCCGCCTCCGGCAGGCCGAGGTAGACCTGGGTCACCTCGGCGCCCGCCACGTCCCCGGTGTTGGTCACGGTCACCTCGACCGTGAGCGGCGACGTCCCGTCGCCCGTGGTGGGGCGCACGGCCAGGTCCGAGAGCTCGAACGTCGTGTAGGACAGCCCGTGCCCGAACGGGAAGAGCGGCGTGATCCCCTCCGACTGGTACCAGCGGTAACCCATCCGCAGACCCTCGGTGTAGCGGATGACCGGGTAGCCCGCGCCCTCGTCCGTGCCGGGGTACCGCTCGGGGTGCCCGGCGAACGGCGTGTCCGCCCAGTCGCGCGGGTAGGTGGTGGGCAGCTTGCCGGAGGGGTTGACGACGCCGAGAAGGAGGTCGGCGACGACGTGCCCGTCCTCCGAGCCCTGGTTCCACACCTCGAGCACGGCCGGGACGGCGTCGATCCAGGGCATGAGGACGGGGTTGCCGTCCTTGAGGACGACGACGGTGCGGGGGTTGACCGGGCCCACCTCGCCGATGAGCCGGTTCTGGTCGTGGAGCATGCTGGCGTCGTCCTGGTCGGCGCCCTCGGTGGCGACCAGCCCCGCCATGATGACGACGGCGTCGGCGGCGGCCGCCGCCCTCCTGGCCTCCTCGAGGTTGGACAGGTCGTCGGCCACCGTGACCTTGCTCAGGGCGACGGTGGAACCGAGCCCGTCGAGGACCTCCCGCAGCCCGTCCATCGGCCGCACGGTGTACAGGGGGTCCACCTTCGAGCTGCCGCCGCCGCCGAGGCAGGCCTCGTCGACGAAGGTGGTCTGCCCGACGACGACGATGCTGCCCACCCCTTCCAGCGGCAGCGTCCGGTTCTCGTTCTTCAGCAGCACGGCGATCTGCTCGCCGATGCGGCGGGAGACCTCGCCGTTGCGCCGCGCGTCGATCTGGCCGGGCGCGTAGGGCCGCTCGAACTGCCCGAGCCGGAACATCTGGGTGTACCGGCGCACCAGGGCGCGGTCGACCGTCTCGATCTCCAGACTCGTGTCGTGCAGGGCCGCCTTGACGTTGGCCTCGTTGAGCCACTTGGCGTCGGGCATCTCGTGGTCCATTCCGGCGTTGATCGACGGCGCCGCGGACCGGCACGACCAGAAGTCGGACTGCACGTACCCCTCGAAGCCCCACTCCTCACGCAGGACCGTGTGCAGGAGGTAGCGGTTCTCCGTCGCGTAGGTGCCCCGGACCCGGTTGTAGGCGCTCATCATCGCGGCGATGCCGGCGTCCTTGACGAGCATCTCGAACGGCAGGAGGTACAGCTCGCGCAGCGTCCGCTCGTCGACCTCGACGTCGGTGCGAAAGCGCTCGTACTCCTGGTCGTTGACCGCGTAGTGCTTGCCCATCGCGATGACGCCGTGGTCCTGGATCGCCCGGGCGACCGCCACGCCCATGACCCCGCTGAGGTAGGGGTCCTCGGAGAAGTACTCGAAGTTCCGACCCGCCGTCGGGAGCCGGTGGAGGCACACCCCGGGGCCCTCGAGCACGTGCTGGCCCAGCGTGGCCGCCTCGTCCCCGATGACGGTGCCGTACTGGTGGGCCAGCTCGGGGTCGAACCCGGCCGCGAGGCCGATGGTCATCGGCAGCGCGGTGGCCGGCGGGCTGGGCGTGCCGTCACCCATCCCGACCCCGACCGGTCCGTTGGTGATGCGGAAGCGCGGGATGCCGAGCTCCTCGATGCCGGCGACGTGCCGTTCGATGCGGATCTGGGCGGCCAGCTGGTCCATGTCCGCACCGCTCTCGGCCGCCTGCGCGGTCAGCGCGTAGATGTCGATGGTCTCCATCGCCCCGTGCAGCTGGGCGATCTTCTGCTCCAGCGTCATGGCGGCGACCAGCGCCCGCGCCCGGTCCCCGGGGGGCGACGTCGTGTCCGTCCAGGGCCGGTCCGAGGCGGTGGCGGTGGTGTCACTCGACATGGTCATCTCCCTGGGGTCACGGCGGCGACGACGACGGCGCCCACGTCGATCAAACTCCTTGCGAGGTCCGGGCGCGAGGGGGCGGCGCCGGTCTGACGGGATCTCGAGCACGGTAGCCCACGGAAACCTGGGCACGGGAGCCTGCGCGGACTAGCCTCAGGACATCGGGCTCGACGAGGAGGTCGGCATGTCTGACGGCACAGCCGGAGCAGGTCCGGACCGCGCGAGGGATCCCGGGACCGACAGGCCCGTGATCACCATCTTCGAGCACTACGGTGCCGGCGCCACCACCGTGGGCCGCCGGGTGGCGGAGGAGCTGGGCCTGCCGTTCCACCCCCAGGCCTTCAGCTCCGAGGACCTCGAGGCGGGACCCGACGCCGTCCTGCGGAGCAACGCGGTGCTGGCGACGGTGTACTCGACAATGGGTGGCGCCTACGGCGGCTTCGAGGGCCGCGACGTCGTGGCCACCCAGCAGCAGAAGTACGACCTGGTCATGGACAACAACCGGGCGGTGTGGGCCGAGGCCGCGGAGGGCGGCGTCATCCTCGGACGCAACGGCGCCGTCATCCTGGCCGACCGGCCCAACACCGTGCACGTGCTGCTCACCGGCGACCGCGAGGACCGCATCGCCCGCGCGGCGAGCGAGGCCGGCATCACGACCGACCAGGCCGCCCGGCGTCAGGAGCGGGAGGACCAGGTGCGTGCCGAGATGTCCAAGACCCTGTACGGCTGGGACCCGCGCCTGCCCGACCGGTACGACCTGGTCATCAACACCAGCCGGATCCCGCTGGACGCCGCCGCGGACGCGATCGTCCACGCCGCGCGCGTCACGACGCGCTGAGGGCTCATCACCGCACGTCCACGACGAGGAGCTGACGACCATGGATTCCGCCGTCCCCGCGACCGGGGTGCTCACACCCCGCAAGCTCACCACGCGCAACTACCTGGCCTACGCGGCGGGCGACGCGGCGAACAACCTCTCCTTCACGATGGCGGGGTTCTTCCTCATCCTCTACTACACCAACGTCGTGGGGATCGAGGGCGGCGTCGTCGGCACGATGTTCCTCGTCGTGCGCTTCGTCGACGCGTTCACCGACCTCTTCGCCGGCCGCGCCGTCGACGCCAAGAAGCCGGGCAAGCTCGGCAAGTTCCGTCCCTTCGTCCTGTGGTTCTCCCTGCCCCTGCTGCTCACGAGCATGGCCATCTACTCGGCGAAGACGTTCTTCCCCGACATCTCCGGCGCCGCCGCGGTCGCCTACATGTACATCACCTACCTGCTCATGGGGTCGGTCTTCTACACGCTGGTCAACATCGCGTACGGCTCGATGGCCCCCGCCATCACCCAGAACCCGCTCGAGCGGGGGAAGCTCGCGGCGTTCCGCGGCTACGGCGCCTCGATCGCCATCCTCGGGCTGGCGTTCGCCATCGCCCCGCAGATCCGCGCGAACGTCGGCAACCCCGAGGCGCTGCAGCGCTCGCTCTTCCTCACCACCGCCGCGTTCGTCGTGATCGGCATGGCGCTGTACCTGTTCCTCGTGTTCAACACCCGCGAGCAGGTCGCCCGGCCAACGTCGCCGGTCTCGATGAAGGACAGCCTGCGCACCCTCACCACCAACAAGCCGCTCCTGTGGCTCTCCCTCGGGGCGGTCCTGTTCCTCACCGCGGTGACGGCGCTGAGCACGCTGGGCTCCTACATCGCCATCTACGTCCAGCAGGACGCGCAGTTCATCGCCTGGAACATCCTCGCCCAGACCCTGGCCATCCTCGTGGTCGGGCCGCTGATCCCGGTCATCGTCCGCACCATCGGCAAGCGCGCCGGCTACGTCTCCTTCAGCGCCGTCACGATCGTCGGCGCCGCCGTGCTGGCGTTCTCCCCGCTCGGCGACGTCCCACTCCTGGGTCCGGTGGCGTTCCTCCTCATGGGGCTGGGCATCAACGGCGTCAACACCCTCATGTGGGCCCTCGAGGCCGACACGGTCGAGTACGGCGAGTGGCGCACCGGCAACCGGACCGAGGGCACCACCTACGCAGCGTTCTCCTTCACCCGGAAGATGGGCCAGGCGCTCGGCGGGTTCGTCGGCGGCTTCGCCCTCACCTGGGCGGGGTTCAGCGCCGCCCGGGCCGCCGGCGGCGAGACCCAGGAGGAGGGGGTCGCCGAGGCGATCCAGCTGTGGGCCGGCGGCATCGTCGCGACCTTCGCCCTGCTGTCGCTGCTCGTCATGGTCTTCTACCCGCTCACCGAGGCGAAGTTCCGCGAGATCACGGCCGACATCGCCGCCCGCCGCGCCACCTCGGCCCGGTAGCCCCGCCCGCCACCGAGCACGGCGCACCCGCTGACCTACCGCGACCACCGACCGACCGAAGACAACGACGACGACGACGACGAAGGGGAGTCCCATGCTGCGCCCTCAGGACACCGCCACCCGGGAGAGGAAGCGGCTCGACGGCCTGTGGAGCTTCGCCCTCGACCCCGACGGTGCGGGACGCGGCGCCCGCTGGCACACCGGTCCGCTGCCAAGCGCGTCCGTGATGGCGGTGCCGGCCAGCTTCAACGACCTCGTCACCGACCCCGCCGTGCGGGACTACTTCGGCGACATCTGGTACCAGCGCAGCGTCCGCGTGCCCCGGGGCTGGGCGGACCAGCGGGTGGTGCTGAACCTCGAGTCCGCCACGCACCGGGCGGTGGTGTGGGTCAACGACACCCAGGTCGCCGAGCACGAGGGCGGCTACACCCCGTTCGAGGCCGACATCAGCGACCTGGTCACCCCGGGCGAGGAGGTACGGATCACGGTTGTCGTCAACAACACGCTGAGCTTCCAGTCGATCCCACCGGGCGCGATCGAGGAGACCTCCAGCGGGCGGAAGCAGCGCTACTGGCACGACTTCTTCAACTACGCCGGCCTGCACCGCTCGGTCTGGCTCTACAGCACCCCCCGCAGCCACGTCTCCGACATCACCGTCGTCACAGGACTCGACGGCACCACGGGCACGGTGCAGTACACCGTGGAGACCGCGGGCGGGGCCGACCCGGACGGCACGGGCCGCGGGTCCGGCGCGGAGGTCGCCGTCGTCCTGCGCGACGCCGACGGCGCGGAGGTCGCGCACGGCACCGGCACCACCGGCACGCTCACCGTGCCGGACGTCCACCGGTGGGCACCCGGTGACGGCTACCTCTACGACCTCGAGGTCCGGCTGCTCGACGGCGCCGCGACGGTGGACAGCTACCACCTCAAGGTGGGTGTGCGGACCGTGGAGGTCCGCGGCAGCGAGTTCCTCATCAACGGCGAGCCGTTCGCCTTCAAGGGGTTCGGGATGCACGAGGACCACGCCGTCATCGGCAAGGCGCACAACGACGCCCACCTCGTCCACGACTTCGAGCTGCTCCGCTGGATCGGCGCGAACTCCTTCCGCACCTCCCACTACCCCTACTCCGAGGACGTGCTCGAGCACGCCGACCGCCTCGGCGTCGTCGTCATCGACGAGACCGCCGCCGTCGGGCTGAACATGGGCCTCGGTGGCGGCATCTTCGGTGGTCAGGGCTACACCACCTTCTCCCCCGACACCGCCAACGACGCCACCCGGGAGGTCCACGCGCAGGCCATCCGCGAGCTGGTCGCCCGGGACAAGAACCACCCGTGCGTCGTCCTGTGGAGCATCGCCAACGAGCCCGAGTCCGAGACGGAGGCCGCGGAGGAGTACTTCCGTCCCCTCTTCGACGTCGCGCGGAGGGCCGACCCGACACGGCCGGTGGGGTTCGTCAACGTCATGCTCGCCCCCCACGGCACGTGCCGCGTCTCCCAGTTCGGCGACGTGCTCATGCTCAACCGGTACTACGGCTGGTACGTCAACACCGGCGACCTCGCCGCGGCCGAGCACGACTTCAAGGCCGAGCTGGACGCCTGGGCGGGCGACGGCAAGCCCATCATCATCACCGAGTACGGCGCCGACACCTACCCCGGGCTGCACAGCCTGGTCCCCGAGCCGTGGTCCGAGGAGTACCAGGTCGCCTACCTCGACATGAGCCACCGGGTGTTCGACAGCGTCGACGCCGTCGTCGGTGAGCACGTGTGGAACTTCGCCGACTTCGCCACCACGTCCGGGATCATGCGGGTGGGCGGGAACAAGAAGGGCGTCTTCACCCGGGACCGGCAGCCCAAGGCCGCTGCCCACGCCCTGCGCAGGCGCTGGCGCGGCGGGCGGTAGGAGCACGACACGCCGGCGCGGACCCCTCGGAGAGGACCGCATCGGCGCGGACACACCACCGGGACGCGGCGCTACACCGAGGACGCGGACTGCAGCTCGAGCCGGGCGGCGTAACCCTCGGCGAAGCGCCGCACGCCGTCCCACTCGGTGTAGACGTGGTCGCGGGAGATGTCGGTGTCGAGGCTGCCGGGCTTGTCGCTCGCGATCTTCTTCATCATGTGCCGCTTGACGAAGCCGTACTGCGTGTAGAGCAGCGCCCCGCCGAAGATGCCGACCGTGCCCGGCCGCCAGCCCGTCTCCTGCTCGAACTGCTCGACGTAGCCCTCGGCCTCCGGCGGGTCGCCGTAGGCAGCGAGGCTGACCGAGAAGAACGCCGCGGGTACGCGGGCGAGCACGTCGTGGTTTCTCTGCGCGAGCTCGACCACGTGCTTGTCGTGCTTGCCCATGTGGATGGACGCCCCGAGGATCACGCCGTCGTAGCCGTCGGGTATCGCGCCCCGGGCGTCCTTGACGTCGACCTTGGTGATCTCGTGGCCGCGGTCACGGAGGACGTCGGCGACGACGTCGGCGATCTTGGCCGTCTGGCCCTCGGTCGTGCCGTACGTGAGGAAGACCTTCACGATTGCTCCTGTCGGTGGTGGCGGTGGCCGGGACGCGGCCCCTCGACGGCGACGCCGTCGAGGAAGCGCTCCAGCGTGCGGAACGACGCTCGGGCGGCCGGTGACCAGCGCGTGCCGACCAGGTCGAACATGTGGTCGGTGTGCGGCAGGTAGACGGCGCCCACCGGCACCCCCGCCCGTTCGAGCGCCTGCTCGAGCTCGCGGACGGCGCCGACCGGCGCCATCTCGTCGTGGGTGCCGTGGAGGAGCAGGGTCGGCGGGCAGCCGCGAGCGACGTGGCTCAGTGCCGAGACCTGCTCGTAGCGCTCGGGGACCTGCTCCGGGGTGCCGCCGACCAGCCAGTCGCACCGGCCGGCGCACGTCATGAGGCCGAGCCGGAGGCGGGTGGCGTCCGCACCGAACAGCCTCCGGAGGGCCGGTGGCGGCGGAGCGGTCCAGTCCGGCTGCGGGTCGTCGGGGTGGCACTGCTTGTCCTGGCCGGCGTGGGCGTACAGCGCCTCGAGGCTCACCTGCCCGTACAGCGACACGACGGCGCGGACCCGCAGGTCGTGGCCCGTCAGCTCGGCCGGGGTGAACGCGGGGTCGTCATCGGTGTACGCGGCGAGCAGCGCGAGGTGACCGCCGGAGGACCCTCCGGCGACGACGATCCGTTCGGGGTCGACGCCGAGCTCCGCGGAGCGGGACCTCACCCAGGCGATGGCCCGCTTGGCGTCGGAGACCATCCCCGGGACGTCCGTCTCGGGGAAGAGCCGGTACGCGACATCGACCACGACGTGTCCACGGGCGGTCAGGTACCGGAACATCGGGCGCGTGCCGAGGTCCTTGTCGAGGAAGTAGTAGGCGCTGCCGTGCAGGTAGACGACCGCGACGCCGGACGGCGGCACCCCGGCAGCCGGCTGCCAGAGGTCACAGAGCAGGGTGCGATCGGTACCGGGCACGGTGGCGAAGGGCACGTCGCGATCCACGCGCGGCTCCGGGGCGCGGCGTCCGCGCCTCCCCACCGTGCCGTCCGCCCGTTCGCCCCGGTGTGGACCGAGCGCTCCCGAGAGGTCGGTGCTCGCCGCACCGGTTCGGACCGCGGCGGTGATCGCGGCGGCCGCCGCGACGCCCGCAGGCAGGGCGATCGGCCACGATCCCGCGACGAACCCGACGACCGCGAGGGCCGTCCCCGCGACGGCGAGCAACGGCACGTGGCCGACCGCCAGGACCTTCGGCACGAAGAGGTAGATCCCGACCGGTCTCCACCGGAACGGGACGTAGAGCAGTGCGACCCACAGAGCCAGGACGACCGCGAATGCGGTCGCGACCACGGTCATCGGTGCGACCTTCCCGGGAAGCGCGTCGGGCCCACCGTCGACGGCGCACGCCGAACCGCTCCCATCAGCTCCATCGTCCGCCGGTCAGCAGTGGTTCGGCAGAGCCGTTGGTCCCGCGAGACCGCACCTCGCGAGACCTCTCGACCTCTGCCGGGACAATGGGCTGCATGACCGAGCTCGCCGACGCCGTCCTGCCGCTCATCCGCACCCGCGCCGATCTGCACCGCCGGGCGGCCTCCAACGCCCATGGCCGGCAGATGCACGACGCCGTCGACCTCCTTGAGCAGGCCGCCGGAACCGAGGACCCGGCCGGCCTGTACGCCGTCACGCACAAGGCGCTCACCTCGGCGGTGAAGGTCATCGCCCGCGCAGACGACTCCAGCGGCATCATCGGCGACGCGTGCCGCCGTCTCCTCGCCCTGCACCCCGTGCACGCGGCGGCGGCCGGCGTCGCGCCGGGCAGGATCGTGGACTGGATGATCCGGTTCCAGTTCGCCGGCGACGTCGACTACTTCGAGATCGACCCGGTCGCCTACGCACCGGCGCTCGGCGAGCAGGGTGTCGCGGCGTACCGCGACCGGCTCGCGGAGATCCGCGCGGGCCTCGGGCCCGAACCGGCCGACGGCGAGTGGTGGCGGTCGGAGCGCTCGCACGAGTGGTTCACCCTCGACCACAACGCCCGGCGCCTCGCGGTGCTCGACCGCGACGTCGAGGAGATCGTCCGTACCCACGCCCGGGACCAGAGGGTCGCGGTCTGGCTGCAGGACACCGCCGAGGCGCTGGAGGAGATCGGCGAGATCGACCTCGCCGTCGACTGGGCACGTCGGGCGACCGAGCACGACCGCGGCCACCAGTCGCTCACGGCCGCGCGCTACTGGTGCGGACTCCTGGCCGCCCACCGCCCGGACGAGCTGCTGGAAGCGCGGTTGCAGGTGTTCCGCACCTGGCCGTCGGCGACCTCGGCCGGCCACCTGCTCGCCGATGCCGAGGCCGCATGGCCCGACTACCGCGACGAGGTTCTCGACCGGCTCGCGGCGGACCCGCGCGAGGCGGTCCTCTTCGCCCTCCTCGGTCTCGAGGACGCCCGGCTCGCCTGGAACCTCGCGCACAAGCTCGAGCTGCGCGACGTCGACGCCTGGGACCGACTCGTCGAGGCGTACGAGCGCGTCGACCCGCGTGCCGTGCTGCCCGTCCAGATCGAGCTCGTCGAGGCCGCGCTCGTGCAGGCGGACGCACAGCAGTACCGGCTCGCGGCTCGGCGCCTGAAGAGGATGCGCACGCTCGCCCGAGGGACCGACGACGCCGCCGCCGTCGACGCGTTCATCGCCTCGCTCCGGGTGGAGCACCGGCGCCGGCCGCGGTTCCAGCAGGAGCTCGACCGGGCCGGCCTTCCGTGACGGAAGCGCATCTTGTCCGAGGTGTCTCCCTGCGAGCACCATGGAGCCAACGACTCCACGACGGAGCGGTACATGGCACGCACCGCTCGCCCCCGACCGCCGGGAGTCGTCGACCGCATTCAGCGCACCCGCTCGCGCCGGTACAGCGCCCGCGCCCACAGGTAGCCCGCCACCGCGACGGCGAGCGACCACCCCACGGCCCAGGCCGCCGCGGCGCCGTCGGGAGCGCCCTGGAGCAGCCCTCGGACGGTCTCGATGATCGGGGTGAACGGCTGGTACTCGGCGAACCAGCGCACCGCCGTCGGCATGGTCTCGACGGGGACGAACCCGCTGCCGAGGAACGGCAGGAGGATGAGGAACATGGGCGTGTTGCTCGCCGTCTCCGCGCTCTTCGAGAGCAGCCCGAGCGCCACGGACAGCCACGTGAGGGCGAACGCGACGAGCGTGAGCAGACCCAGCAGGGCGAGCCAGTCCAGCGGGCCGGCCGCGGGCCGGAACCCGATGAGGAGGCCGACGACGAGGAGGACGAACATCGCGAGCAGGGACTGGATGACGCTGCCGAGCACGTGACCGGCCAGGACCGAGCCCGGCGAGATGGCCATGGTCCGGAACCGAGCGATGATGCCCTCGGTCATGTCCATGGCCACCGAGATCGCGGTCCCCTGGGCGGCGGCCGCGGCCGTCATGACGATGATCGCCGGCGTGACGTAGTCGACGTACACGGCGCGGCCGGCACCGCCTGCTTCGGCGCCACCGATCCCGGCGCCGAGCGCCCCGCCGAAGACGTAGACGAAGAGCAGCAGGAACACGATCGGCATCCCGACGAGGATGACGGTCATGCTCGGGTACCGGCGCATGCGGCGCAGGCTCCGGCGGAGCATGGTGGCGGAGTCGTGCAGGGCGAGCGGGACGGCGGTCATGGTGCGACCTCTCGGGTGGGCGTGGGGGTGGTGTGCCCGGTCAGGGCGAGGAAGACGTCGTCGAGGCCGGGGCTGGCGACCTCGATCCGATCGGCGACGACGCCGGCGCGCTCGGCCTCGTCGAGGACGACGCGCAGCGACTCCAGGTCCGGCGTGCGGGCCAGGCTGACGGTCAGCGCCTCGACGTCGGCGACGCCGTCGGGGAAGGCCGCGGCCGCCGTCGCCAGGGTGGGTCGGTCCGCGAGGTGCAGGCGGACGCTGCCGCCGGGGACGAGCCGCTTGAGCTCGGCCGGGGTGCCGTGCGCGACGATCCGGCCGGCGTCGAGGACGGCGACGCGGTCGGCGAGCTGGTCGGCCTCCTCGAGGTGCTGGGTGGTGAGCAGGATGGTCACGCCGTCCGCGACGAGGCTGCGGACGACGTCCCACATGGCGTGACGGCTTCGCGGGTCCAGTCCGGTGGTGGGCTCGTCGAGGAACACCACACGGGGCTCGCCGACAAGCGTCATGGCGAGGTCGAGCTTGCGCAGCATGCCGCCCGAGTACGTGGAGGCGGGCTTGCGCGCGGACTCCGTGAGGTCGAACCGGGCGAGGAGGTCGGCGCTGCGGCGGCGCCCCTCCGCACGGGGGAGGTGGTGGAGGTCGGCCATGAGGTGGAGGTTCTCCCCACCGGTCAGCAGAGCGTCGACGGCGGAGAACTGGCCCGTGAGGCCGATGGCGGCGCGGATCCCGTCGGGGTCGTCGTCGAGGTCGTGCCCGGCCACGCGCACCGTCCCGGCGTCGCGCGAGAGCAGCGTCGAGAGGATGTGCACGGTGGTCGTCTTGCCGGCCCCGTTGGGGCCGAGCAGCGCGAGGACGGTCCCCGCGGGGACGACGAGGTCGATGCCATCGAGCACGAGCTGCTCGCCGAACGACTTGCGCAGCCCCAGGGCCTCGATGGCCGGGCTGGTGGGAGTGGGCATGGCTGATCCGTCTCAGTGTGGGCAGGCTGACGCCGGCCCGGGCGGGCAGGCGGGGACGGCCGCAGGTCAGCGGCGGTCAGAGGAGGCGACTGTCAGTGGTGCCGGATGGCGCGGCGGTCAGATGTCGAGGTCCTCGACGACCGGCTGGTCGACGGCGGCCACGACCAGGTCGTAGAGAGGGGCCGGGACCTTCTCCCGGAGCGTGGTGAGGTCGTCGACGACCTCGAGGGTGGCGGTCGCCGCGGTGGTGCCCCACGACTGGTCGGCGCTGAGGTGGCGGCGCCAGCCGGTGAGGTTGCCGTCGGGGCCCGCGGCCGCGACGTACTCCGCCGAACGCTCGAGATGGATGACGTACTTGCCCGCGCGGCTGCGGTAGACCCGGTAGTGCTCGGAACGGGTCTTCGTCGACCGGGTCCAGTCGACCAGCTGCACGCCGAGGAACCGCTGGCGCCGTCCCTTGCCCGGGCCGACGCGGACGGTGATCTCCTGGAGGCCCTCGTCCTTGCCCTCCTCGACCTCGACGTAGCGCTGCAGCGCCTTGGAGATCGCCGCCGAGAGGTTCCCGCCGGCGAGCTCCTGCGCCCGCTGGAAGAGCTCGACGTCGCGCTCGGCCACGTAGATCGTCTTGTTGGGCATGTGCTCATCCTAGCCTCCGACGTGAGCATACGCATATGTATACGTATATCGCAAGGAGGCAGGGCTCGGCGTCTCGGAGCGCCCGGCGTGGCGGCCGTCCCGAGGACGCACGGGGCGGCCTGTCCTGGGGCGCCGGGATCCTCTACGTGCTCTTCTCCGAGCCGCTCGACGCGGTGTTCGGCGAGATGGGTTACACCAACTCGGTCTTCATCCTCATGGTCTACTCCCCCGGCATCGTCGGTGTGCTCCTGGTGTGGAAGCACGACGGCCTCCCGGGACTGGGCCGCTTCTTCCGGCGCTTCGCCCTGGTCCGGATGTCTTCCTCGGCCTGGTCATCGCCATCTGGCACACGCCGTCGTTCCTGCTGAGCGGCACCAAGCAGTCCGCCTGGGACTTCTGGCCGTTCTTCTTCGGCGTCATCGCGATCAGCGTCATCCTCACCCCGATGTTCAACGCCGCACGGGGCAGCCTGCTGGTCGCGTTCGTCTTCCACGCCCAGATGAACAACCCCCTCTGGCCCGACGCCCAGCCGTGAGACATGTGGCTGTTCGTCGCGGTCGCGGTCGTGGTCGCCGTCGTCCACCGCACGGTGACGCTGGACCGGCGCACGGGTGCCACGGCGGTCCTCGCCCCGTCGAGGACGGTCGACGTGGCGCCCGAGCCGGCAACGTGGGGTGGCGGACCCGGGACTGCGTGACCCCTGGGACGCCGGTCACGGGACGGTCACCGGTTCACACGAGAGAGGGAGCCGTCTCCGGGCAGTGGACGACGGCGAGCAGCCCGTCCGTGGTGAGCTCCACGGGCCCGTCGGCATGGGTGAGGAAGACGCACTCCCCCGGGTCGACGTCGAGCGAGCCGTGCTCGCCTGAGACCGTCGCCCGTCCCCCGCACGAGACGACGATGCGTGGCCCGGCCCCCGGTACGGCTGGACCTGCGCTCGCCCTCAGCGTCCACAGGGCGAAGTCACGCACCGGCGGCCGGTACACCGTCCCGGCGCCGGCCACCACGCCCTCGAGGCGATCCGGCACCCCCGGCGCCGGGTCCACGAGCCGGAGAAGCTCGGCGACGTCCACGTGCTTGGCGGTCAGGCCCGCCCTGAGCACGTTGTCCGACGTCGCCATGATCTCCAGGCCGGCCCCGCGCAGGTAGGAGTGGACCATGCCGGGCGGGACGTAGACGACCTCACCCGGCGCCAGACGCAGCTGGTTGAGGAGCAGCGCGGCGACGATCCCGACGTCGCCCGGGTGGTGCTCGGCCAACCTCGCCACCGTGGCGTACTCGGTGCGGCGTCCGCCCCGTTCGAGCTCGCGCACCCGTCGGGTCACCGCGTCGGCGAGCTCGCGTGGCGCAGGGTCGAGAAGAATCGCCTCCAGCGCTGCGCGGGAGACGTCCTGGGCGTCGGCGGCCCTGAGCCTGGCGACCACAGGTGCGAGCACGTCGAGTCCCAGCCCGGAGAGCATCCGGTCCGCCTCGGCGGGTGGGCGGAACCCGGCGAGGAGCTCGGTCTCCTCCAGCGCGAGCAGCAGCTCGGGCTTGGCCGACCGGTCGCGGTAGCTCCGGCCGGGATCGTCCGGACCCACGCCGGCGGCCTCCTCGCGTCGGAACCCGGCCTCGGCCTGCTCGGCGGTCGGGTGGACCTGGAGGGACAGCGGCGCGGCGGCGGCGAGGAGCTTGGCCATGAACGGCAGCCGCTGACCGCGCACCCCTGGCCCGAGCGTGGCCGCCGGGTCGTCGGCGACCAGGCGGTCGAGCCCGGTCCCGTCCTCGTTCACGGAGGGGTCAACAGGGTGGGCGCCCATCCAGATCTCGGCCACGGGCCGGCCGTCGGGCTCTGCACCGAGCAGGGCCGGGAGCGCGGTCGTCGATCCCCACGCGTAGCGCTTGACGGGGTTGGTCAGGCGGAACACGTCAGCGCCGCACCACGATCTCGTCCGGACCGGGGATGTACAGCCCGGCCGCGGCCAGCATCCGGTCGGTCTCCACGGCGTCGACGTGGCGCCCCACCGTCCGGTACTGCCCGATCGGCACCACGGAGTGCGTGACGGTGTCGTCGTGGACGTGCACGAGGTTGAAGGCCTGGGCGCCGTCGCGCCCGCGGGTGCCGCGACCGGGGGTCTGGAGGTCCTGGGTGTAACAGGTGGCCGAGGCGACCGACACCGGGATGCCCACGAAGGTGCCGGCGGTCGAGTAGTGGAGGTGCCCGCCGAGGATGGCCCGGACGTCCGAGCCGCGCAGCACCTCGGCGAGGGCCGCCTGGTCACGGAGCTCGACGGTGACCGCGAGGTCCTGCACGCACGGGAGCGGCGGGTGGTGCAGCGCCAGCAGACTGCCCTCCGGCGCTGGCACCGCGAGGACCTCGCGAAGCCACTCGAGCTGGGTGGGCTCGAGCTCCCCGTGGTGCCGGCCCGGGACGGTGGTGTCGAGGACGACGAGGCGCAGCCCGCCGAGCATGACGACATGGTCGTAGGGCTCGGCGGAGCCCGGCGCGTCGAGGAGCTCGGTCCGCAGGCCCGCCCGGTCGTCGTGGTTGCCCATGACCCACACGACCCGGGCCGCCATGCGCGCGGCGACCGGCTCGACGATGGCTCGCAGGCTGCGGTAGGCGCCGACCTCCCCACGGTCGGCCAGGTCCCCGGTGAAGACGATGGCCTCCGGGTGCACACCGGTGGCCTCGAGGCCGTCGAGGAGCTCGGCGAGGTGTCCGCCTGCGTCGGCGACGTCGCCGAGCAGCCGGCCCGGCGGCACGAGGTGGGTGTCCGAGATGTGCACGAGGAAGTGCCGCGCGCGCGGGTGCTCGGCGGGACGGAGCTCGGTCATGGTTCCTTCCGGGAGGACGGCGGACCGACGGTCCGCCCGGGGACGAGGACGCCGGGCAGCCGCTCGGCGACGACGCCGGCGCCCGGGCGGGCGGCGAGCAGCTCGGCCATCCGGGCGACCGTGCGCACGGCGAGCTGCTCGACGGGGATGCGGTAGGTCGTCAGGCCGAGGAGGTCCGCCCCGTGCAGGACGCCGTCGCAGCCCGTGACGGAGACGTCGCCCGGCACGCTCACGCCCGCGGCGGCCAGGCTCCTGAGGACCTCGAGCTGGCGCAGGTCGGAGGGGCACATGATCGCGCTCACCCGGCCCTCTGTCGCCAGGGCCACCGCCTCGTCGACACCCCCGCGCGGACCGGCCCCCACGGGGACGGGGATGATCCGCACCCCCCGCCCGGCGAGCGTCGCGGCCATGGTGGTGCCGCGCACGAACTCGGGGTAGGAGTCGCCCTCGGCGGTCACGACGATCGCGACGTCGCGGTGCCCGGCGTCGGCGACGTGCTCGGCGAGGGTCCGGCCGGCGTGGACCTCGTCGTAGGAGACGGCGTGGATGTGCTCGGTCGTCTCGGGGCGGCCGGCCCGGATGATGGGGATCCGGGAGCAGAACGGCTCCAGCTGCTCGCTCGTCACGCCGCCGGTGGCGACGATGAGGCCGCCCACCCGCATGCCCATGAGCCGGTGCAGGCCGGCCACCTGGCGCTGGCCGCGGTTGTCGGCGGTGACGGTCATCGACACGAGGGTGAGGTCGGCGGCGTGCGCGGCCTCCTGGAGCTGGGTGAACAGCAGGCCGTAGGCGGGGTTGGCGGCGTCGCGCAGCAGCAGCCCGATCGTCGACGTGCCGCGGGAGGCGAGCTCGGAGGCGAGCACGTTGGGCACGTACCCGAGCCGGTCGGCGGCGGCGAAGACGCGGCGCCGGGTATCCTCGGAGACCTTCTTCTGCCCGAGCATCACCCGAGAGACCGAGGTGCGCGAGACCCCGGCCGCCGCGGCGACGTCCTCCATCGTCAAGCTCGAGGGCGCGTCCGGCGCGGCCGCATCCCCGTCGCCCGCCGGGTCGTCCTCGACGCTCATGCTCCCACCGCCACGCGCTCCCGTGCCGCGCGGTAGTCGCGCAGCAGCCAGGGCCAGTCTGTCTGGATCGCGTCGACGCCGAGGTCGAACAGGGGACCCCACCCCTCCTCGGGCGAGCAGAGGACGGCGCGCTCGTCGTCGTGACCGGCGAAGAGGTCGCGGCCGGTGGTGAGCACCTCGGCGTTGACCAGGACCATCGCGCCCCGGGCGCGCAGCCCGGCGAGCACCTCGTGGTCGAGGAAGGGGCTGGCGGCGTCGCGGGCGAGCAGCTCCACGCCGACGGTGTTGAGCTCGGGGTCCTCGAGGTACCGGTGCGCCTCCTCCGGCGTCGTGCAGATCGGTACGAACGGGTACTTCACCGGGTGCGCCCGCAGCACCGCGATCCGGTCGGTGGCGGCGGCCGCGCACTTGAGCAGGAGCCGGTCGCTCATCCCGAGGGTGTCGAGGGCGGGCAGGAGGCTCTCCCACCAGGCCCACGACCGGTCGACGTTGACCGGCGTCCCGGCCGGGACGCCGGCGAGCAGCTCGAGGAGCCCGGCCACCGGGGCCGGTCGCCCGGGCCGCGCGCTGTGGACATACCGGTGCGCGCGGATCTCCCGGGCGGTGCAGGCGCGCAGGTCGGTGTCCGTGCCCAGAAGCCGCTGCTCGTTGCCGTCGTGGAAGGCGAAGAACTCCCCGTCGGTGGAAGCCACGACGTCGATCTCGACGACGTCCCCACCCGACGCGACTGCTGCGACGACCGACTCGGGCGTGTTCTCCACGAGCGAGCCGACGGCGGTCCCGCGGTGGACGACGATGAGCGTGCCCACCTCGGCGGCTCGCGCCCCCAGGAGCGCGTTGGTGGTGGCGAAGCGCTCCTGGCCGAACATCAGCGAGCCTCCGTCTCGCCCGGCAGCGAGGTGGGCAGGGCGGCCCGCAGCCGCGTGCGCCGCTTCCTCGTGCGCGCCGCACGGCCGTAGACGAGGTACATCGTCAGGCCGGTGATGACCATGAGGAGCACGGTGTAGACGAACGTGTTCGCCCGCGCGTCGAGGCTCGCCGTGCCGTCGGTGTTGGCCTTGATCACCAGGCCCAGCGGCTGGAAGAGCGGGTGGGCGAGGAAGACCGCGGTGTCGTAGTCGTCGAGCAGGGAGTTGAAGTTCAGCGCGAGCACCGCGGCCGCGGCGGGCAGGACGGCCGGGAAGAGGATGCGCCGGAAGATGTAGAGCGTGCGAGCGCCCATGAGGGTCGCGGCCTCCTCGAGGGAGGAGTTCACGCCCGCGAAGGCCGCCTTGAGCAGGCGCAGCGTGAAGGGGATCTTCACCACGACGAACGCGATGAGCAGGATGACCGCCGTGCCGGTCAGCACCACGTTGCCGACCACCGGGTTGGGGTGGTCGTAGCTCATGATGAGCCCGAGCGCGATCATCGCCGCGGGCAGGATCCACGGGATGTGCAGCAGGTACTCGAAGGTCGTCGTCAGCCCGTTGCGGTACTTCGAGAGGATCCGCGTGACGAAGAGCAGACCGCCGACGACGATGACCGCCGCCGCCGCCGAGTAGACGATCGAGACGAGGAACGGGCGCAGCGACGACTCCTGCCCGAGCACGCGCACGTAGTTGTCGATCGACATCTTCTCGATGGCGAAGCTGCCCGACTGGATCGTCGTGGAGTCGACGAAGGAGTACAGGACGATGAGGACCACCGGCAGCACGTAGACGGCGAAGAGCAGGTAGGCCACGACGTGCACCACCGCGTTGGCAGCGGGGTTGGTGATCTGCTGCTTCTCCAGGGAGGTCGAGACCCGCGAGAGGGAGAAGTACGTGCCGCCCTTCTCCACCCGCGTCATCACCGCGAGCATGAGGATGGTCGCCGCACCGAGGACGACGGCGAGGAGGGCCGCGAGGTCGCGCGACGTGGGCGAGCCGGCGAAGGTGAGGATCATCGGCGCGATCGTCTGGAAGTCCCGCCCACCGAGGACCTGCGGGGCCGAGAGCGCGCCCAGGCCGGTGAGGAAAGACAGGATCGTGATCGCGAAGAGCATCGGGCGCAGCATGGGCAGGACCACCCGGAAGAGGATGGTGAACGTGCCGGCTCCCATGTTCTTCGCGGCCTCGATGGTCTGGTGGTCGACCTTGGCCAGCGACGAGGACAGGAAGAGCATGTGGTTCGTCGTCGTCGCGAACGTCATGACGAAGAGGACGGCGAAGTAGCCGGTGAACCAGGCGGGGTCAAGCCCGGGGAAGATCCGCAGGAGGAACCCGGTGACGATGCCGTCCTCGCCGTAGACGAACTTGTACCCGGCGGCCAGGACGATGCCGCCGTAGATGAACGTCGTGGCGTACCCGAACCAGAGGATCCGGGCACCCCTGATGTCGAAGTACTTCGTCACCAGGACGATGAAGACGCCGACGACGTTCGTGGTGACCGAGAGCGTGACGGCGAGGAGGAAGCTGTTGGTCAGCGACCTCATGGCCCGCTCGGAGGAGGCGAGCTTCTCCACCGCGCGGCCGGAGAACGCGCCGTCGGGGATGAAGGTCTCGATGAGCAGGTTCGCGTTGGGCCACACGAGGAACGCGGCGATGAACCACGTCAGGACGACGGAGACGACCAGCACGAACGGTGAGCGCAGCATGCTGCGCACGGGGGTGCGGCTCATCGGTGGGCCACCGTGGCGCGCGGCGCCGGCGGGACGCGCACTCCGTCGTCGCCGTACTGCAGGACGTGGGCGGGGTCGAGGGTGAGGGTGACCCGCTCCCCCACGGCCGGCCGGACCTGACCGTCCTCCTTGAAGAGCACCTGCACCTGGGACCCGTGGGACTCCACGGTGAAGACGGTGTGCAGGCCGTGGTAGCTCGCGGCCGCGACGACGCCGTCGACGGCGCAGCACCCCGGTGGCGGCGTCGCGCCGTCGGCGAGCAGAGAGACCTTCTCCAGGCGCAGGTAGGACGAGCGCACCGGGTCGAGGCCGGCTTCCGGACCCAGCGCGGCGAGGAGCTCGGGGGTGAGGCGGGAGGCCTCGCCGATGAAGGTGCAGACGAACTCGGTGGCGGAGGCGTCGTAGATCTCCTGCGGCGTGCCCACCTGCTCCACCCGGCCCTTGTTGAAGACGGCGATGCGGTCCGACATCGTCAGCGCCTCGTCCTGGTCGTGCGTGACGTAGAGCGTGGTGATGCCGAACTCGTGCTGGAGCTCCTTGAGCTGGCCGCGCAGCTGGTGGCGCAGCTTGGCGTCGAGGTTCGACAGCGGCTCGTCGAGCAGGAGGATCTTGGGCTGGAGGACGAGTGCCCGGGCGATCGCCACCCGCTGCTGCTGGCCGCCGGAGAGCTCGGCGAGGTTCTTCCCGAGCTGGTTGTCGCTGAGGTCCACCCGCCGGGCGATGTCGCGCACGAGCCGCTCGCGCTCGGCCTTGTTCTCCTTGCGGACCTTGAGCCCGAAGGCGATGTTCTCCCAGACGTCCATCGAGGGGAACAGCGCGTAGTTCTGGAACACCATGCCCACGCGTCGCTGGTCGCTGCGCAGCCGCGTGACGGCCTTGCCGTCGACGTAGATCTCGCCCGCGCTCGGCTCGACGAACCCCGCGAGGGTGCGCAGCGCCGTCGTCTTGCCGCATCCGGAGGGGCCGAGCAGGGTGAAGAACTCCCCCTCGGCGACGTCCAGGTCCAGGTGCGGGATGGCGACGAAGTCATCGAAGGCGACCTCGACGTTCTCGTAGCGGATCACGGTGACTCTCCTCGGTACGGGTGCTGGGCGGCGCTCGGGCGTGGACCGGGACGTGCCGGGTCGGGGCACGGCGGAGCGGTGCGCGGCGGGCCGGGGCACCGCGCCCCGGCCCGCCGGTCGGTCACGGGACGTACTCGAGCTCGACCTTCTCGATCCAGGAGGCGATGTTCTCGGCGACGAACTCCCAGTCGATCTCCTGCTGCACGAGGTTCTCGTGGAACTCCACGATCTCCGGGTCGGCCTCGGCGATCGCGCCCTCGTTGACCGGCATGGAGTCGAACTCCGCGGACCACGCCGCCTGCGCCTCGGCGCCGCCGAACCAGTCGATGAACTCGTGCGCCTGGTCGGCCTGGTCCGTGCCCTTGACCACGGCGATCTGCTCGACGGCGAACGGGATGCCGAACTCCGGACGCATGATCTCGGAGTCGACGCCGTACTCCTCCTCCCGCGAGGGGATGCCGGAGGTGAACATCTGGCCCATGTCGACCTCGCCCTCGGCCATGCGCAGGTACAGGTCGGTGTCCGGCACGGAGGGGTTGCCGTGCTCGAAGTAGCCCTGGATCTGCTCCCAGCCCTCGTCCGAGACGCCGAGGTCGCCCTCGGGGTCCTTGTAGCGGTCGAGGATGCCGGCGAAGATCAGCTGGGTCGTCGCGCCGCCAAGGCCGTCCACGGTCTCGTACCGCTCGTGGAAGCGCTCGTCGTTCCACAGGTCGATCCACTCCTGCGGCGCCTCCTCCGGGGTGTACACCTCGGCGTTGTAGGCCAGGACGATCCCCTGCTGGACGAGCGGCCAGAAGTAGCCCTCGCCGGAGGGGTCGGCCAGGTCGGGGTCGACCTCGCCGGACCACGCCGGCTCGTAGGGCTCGATCGTGTCGGCCGCGACCAGCTGGGAGAAGTACATGTGGTTGAGGCCGAAGACGACGTCCGCGACCGGGTTGCCCGCCTCGGCGAGGATCTTGTTGGTGGTGTCGCCGCCGCCCTGTCCGACGACCTCGATGTCGAACCCGGCCTCGGCGGCCTGCTCGGTCAGCCACTCGGCGCGACCGTCGGCGTTGGAGTTCGTGTAGACGATGAGCGTCTCGCCGCCGCCCCCCTCACCGCCCGCGGCGGGGGTCTCGGCGTCGTCGGTGTCCGCACCGGTGGCGCTGCAGGCGGAGAGGAGAAGCGTGGCTGCCGCGGCGGTGGCCGCGATGCTGGAGAGCTTGTGCACGGGGGACTCTTTCTCTCGGGATCGGCGGTGATCTCAGTGCGGCGGCGAGCCGGACCTGGACCGACCGCGACGTCCATGTCGTCATCGAGGGGGAGCGCTCTCCCCCACAGCCCAGGGTGGCCTTGTGCCATGAATGCGTTGTGGCTTCACGCTAAACCCGAGATGAACTCTTGTCCACGGAGACGCGCCCGTGGGGGGAGCGCTCCCCCGGCCAGTTTGCGATGACGTCACGCCGACGAGTGCCTGAACTGGCAGACCATGAGCGGCGCCGCCCCACTCGCTGCCTGGCCGTCAAGTACGTACGAAGCCGCAAACAACGTACGGACTGTCCTGACAGAGCTTTCGGCTACGAGGAGCGGCGGCTGCCGGGGGCAGGACGACGCCAAGGCCTCCGGCGCGATGTCGTGCACGTGCCGAGGCCCTCGGCGTACCCCTTCCCGAGCGTGAGCTCGAGATCTGCGGGCGAGGTGGCCCGCGCGCGAACTGCTACCGCGCCAGCCACCCGCCGTCGACAGCGAGGACCTGTCCGTGGACGTACGCGGCGGCGTCGGAGGCGAGAAACACCACAACGTCGCCGATGTCCTCGGGGGTGCCCCAGCGGCCGGCCGGGATCCGGACCGAGAGCTGCTCGAGCCGCACCGGGTCGGCCAGGAGCGCACTGTTCATGTCGGTGGCCATGTAGCCGGGCGCGACGGCGTTGACGTTGACGCCCTTGCCGGCCCACTCGTTGCACAGCGCCTTGGTGAGCTGGGCGATCGCGCCCTTGCTCGCCGCGTAGGCGGGCACGGTGATGCCGCCCTGGAAGGACAGGAGCGACGCGAAGTTCACCACCTTGCCCTCGCCGCGCTCGAGCATCGGCCGGCCGAAGAGCTGGCAGAGCTGGAACGGCGCGCGCAGGTTGATGTCGAGCACCGTGTCCCAGGCCTCGAGCGGGAAGTCAACGGCGGGGTACCGGTCCTGGGTGCCGGCGTTGTTGACGAGGATGTCGACCCGGTGCTCGGCGAGGACCGCCGCGGCGGCCGCGGCGACGCCGTCGCCGTCGGCGAGGTCCACCTGCTGGAAGGACACGGTCCGGCCCAGCGAGGCGGCGTGGTCGCGGAGCTCGCCGGGGACCTCGTTGCGGGCGAGGACGACGACGTCGGCGCCGGCCTCGAGGAGCGAGCGGGAGATGCCCGAGCCGAGCCCGCGCCCTCCCCCGGTGACGACGGCCGTGCGGCCGGTGAGGTCGAACCTGTTGTTGGTGGTGGCGCTCATGCGTCTGCCTTCCCCTTCAGCGGGGTGACCAGGACCTTGAGGCAGTCCTGTCCGGAGGTGGCGGCGTCGAACGCGGCGCCGATGTCGGCCAGGCCGAAGGCCTTCGTCGGGAAGCCCTCGAGACCCAGCTCGCCGGCGGCGATGAGCTCGATCGCCCGGGTCATGTCCGCGGAGGTGTAGACCCGCACGCCCACGAGGCTCTGCTCCTTGAAGCACACGGCCTGGAGGTCCAGCGCGGTCGGCTGCTTGTACACGCCGACGACGACGATCCGGCCCAGCACCCGGGTGGCCGCGGTGAGCTCGGCCGCCACCGACGGGTGGGCGGCGGAGTCGAAGGTGGTGTCCGCACCCTCGCCGTCGGTCAGCGGCGCGAGCGTCTCGGCCATCGTCGAGCCCTCGGGCACGACGGTGAAGCCGAGGCCCTCGGCCACCGAGCGGCGCCACGGGCTGGGCTCGGTGACGACCACGTGGCCCGCGCCCTCGTGCCGCGCCACCAGCGCCGTGAGGATGCCGATGGGCCCGGCGCCGTAGACGGCGACGGCGTCCCCGCGCTCCATGCCGGACAGGTCGACCGCGTGGACGGCGACGGCGAGCGGCTCGGCGAGGGCGGCGGTGCGCGGGGCGACGCCGTCGGGCACCGCGTGCAGCACCTCGGGCGGCAGCGCGACGTACTCGGCCATGCCGCCGGGGGCGTCGATGCCGAAGAGCCCGAGGCGCCGGCACACGTGGGAGCTGCCGGTGCGGCAGGCGCGGCACTCGCCGCACGTGATGAGCGGCTCGACGGTGACCAGGGTGCCGGCCGCCGGGCCGGTGGTGCCGGCCTGCTCGACCCACCCGGACATCTCGTGCCCCATGACCAGGGGCGCCTGGGCCCGCGGGTGCCTGCCGTGGAGGATCGACAGGTCGGTGCCGCAGATCCCGTTGTAGGCCACGCGGACGAGCGCCCAGCCCTCGGGGACCTCGGGCCGCGCGACCCGGCGGTGCACCACCTGGTCGGTGGCGGTCCAGACCGCTGCTGCCATCGTGGTGGTCTCGGTCGTGGCGCTCATCTCAGGCTCCCGTCAGGGCGGCGACGGGTGCGCAGCCGGCGTTGCGGCCCGGGGTGCCGAGCACCTCGGGGTTGACGATGTCGCGCGGCGCGCGGCCGGCGCACACCTCGACGACGTTTTCGACCGTGCGCCGCTTGAGCTCGTCGTAGGACTCCTCCGTGTACCAGGCCAGGTGCGGCGTCAGGACGACGGAGTCGAACGTGGTCAGCGGGTGGTCCGCGGCAATGGGCTCGGACTCGTGCACGTCGATAGCAGCGGCGCGGATGGAGCCGGTGGCCAGGGCCTCGACGAGGGCGTCGGTGTCGATGACGCCGCCGCGGCTGGTGTTGACGACGATGGCGTCGGTGCGCATCCGGGCGAGCTCCGCGGCGCCGATCATGCCGCGGGTCTCGTCGGTGAGCGGGGTGTGCAGCGAGACCACCTGGGAGCGCTCGAGCAGCTCGTCGAGGGTCACCGAGGGGAAGCCGTGGAAGGTCGCCGCGCCGGGCTCGGCGGCGATGTCGTAGCCGATCACCTCGTACCCGAGGCCGGCGGCCTTGCGGGCGGTGGCGGTGCCGATGAGGCCCATCCCGATGATCCCGAAGACGCGGTCGCGGGTCTGGTAGACGGGCCGGACGACGGCGAGGTCGAAGGACCCGGCGCGCACGCCCCGGTCCAGGCGGGGGATGCCCCTGGCGGCGGCGAGCGTCATGGCGACCGCGTGGTCCGAGACGGACTCGGTGCCGTAGTCGGGGACGTTGCACACCGCGATGCCGCGCGCGGTGGCGGCCTCGACGTCCACGGAGTCGACGCCCACGCCGTAGCGCCCGATCGCGCGCAGCGAGGGCAGGGCGTCCATGATCTCGGCGGTGATGGTGGCGTACTGGACGAGGATCGCGTCGGCGCCTGCGGCGTTGGCCACCAGCTCCTCCGCGCTGCGCGACTGGGTGAGGACCAGCTCGGCGCCGGCGGGGTCGGCGACCTCGTGCTCGGCGGCGAAGGAGTCGTGGTCGCACTCGGTGATGACGAGGCGCATCAGCGGGCCAGCCATCCGCCGTCGACGGGCAGGACGACGCCGTGGACGTAGTCGGCGGCCCGGCTGCACAGGAACAGCACGGCGCCGGCGATGTCGGAGGCCTCGGCCCAGCGCCCGGCGGGGATGCGGTCGAGGATGGCCTTGGAGCGCTCGGGGTCCTGGCGCAGGTCGTGGGTGTTGGCGGTGGCGACGTAGCCCGGGGCGACGGCGTTGACGTTGACGCCGTGCTGCGCCCACTCGTTGGCCAGGGCCCGGGTCAGCCCGGCGATCGCGGACTTGGACGAGGTGTACCCGGGCACGTTGATGCCGCCCTGGAAGCTGAGCATGGAGGCGGTGTTGATGATCCGGCCGTGGCCGCGCTCGATCATCGTGGCGCCGATCTCGCGGGCGAGGACGAACGCGGTGCGCAGGTTGACGTCCATGACGTGGTCGAAGTCGGCGTCGGGGTGCTGCGCGGCGGGGATGCGCCGGATGGTGCCGCCGTTGTTGACGAGGATGTCGACGCCGCGCTCGGCCAGGTCGGCCGCGAGGGCGGTGACGGCATCGCGGTCGGCGAAGTCGGCGGTGATGGGGGTGAAGGTGCGCCCGTGGGCCTCGACGGCGGTGCGGACGTCGCTGTCGCCCTGGGGCATGTCGTAGCTGACGCCGACGATGTCCGCCCCGGCGGCGGCGAGCGTCTCGGCGATCGCGAGGCCGATGCCCTGGCTCGCGCCGGTGACGACGGCCGTCTGCCCCTCGAGGCTGAGGAGGTGCTCGGCGAAGGCTGCGGGCGTGCTCGGGTGCGTCATGTCGGTGTTCTCCTGGCGGGTGGGTGGTGCGGCGCGCGCGGTGGCGCTCAGCGTTGGTGGGCAGGTGGGGCGGTGGTGGCGGCCTCGGGCGTGTAGCCCAGGGCGCGCGAGATCTGGTCGGCGGTGCGCAGCGCCGCCTCGGACATCGCCTCGACCTGGGCGAGCGTGTGCTCGACCGTGATCGTGGAGATGCTCAGGCCGTACTTGATGGTTCCGGTGTGGTCCCGGATGGGAGCCGCCACGCAGGCGACGCCGGGGACGTTCTCCTCGCGGTCCATGGCGTACCCGCACCGGCGCACCTCGGCCACGTCGGCGCGCAGCGCCTCCAGCGTCGTGAGCGTGTGCGGGGTACGGGCGGGCAGCCCGGCCCGCGCCACGAACCGCTCGAGCGCGTCGTCGGAGTAGCCGCTCAGCACGGCCTTGCCGATGCCCGAGGAGTGCATGGGGATGGCGTTCCCCACCCGGGAGGGCATCTGGTACGGCTTGTCGGAGTCGGTGCGGACGAGGTAGATGATCTCGTCGCCGTTGGCCGCGCCCACGTGCACCGTGCAGTGCACCTGGGCGACGAGCTCCTCGACGAACGGTCGGGCGATCTCGGAGATGTCGATCCGCTGGAGCGCGCGCCCGGCCAGGGAGAGGATCTGCGGCCCGGGCAGGTAGCTGCCGTCGCCGGCGATCGCGACGAACCCCCGGTCGACCAGGGTGGAGATGATCCGGTGCGTGGTCGCCTTGGCCAGCCCGGTGGCCGCGACCACCTCGGAGAACCGGTCGTGGGTGAGCGCCGCCTCGAGCACGAGGAGGGTCTTCTCGCTCGCGTTCGCGGTGGCGACCACCGCGGCGAGAGCCTCGGGGTGGTCCGAGGGGCTCGCTGCGCCGGTCCGGGGTGCGGTCTCGCTGATCATCTCTCTGCCTGTCCTTGGTCGGGTGCTGGGGGTACCAGCGTGACCTATCTCATGTCGGCGATGGGGAAGCCGTCCATGTCGTCGAAGGACTGGTTCTCCCCCGCCATCGCCCACACGAAGCTGTACGCCGCCGTGCCGACGCCGGAGTGGACCGACCAGCTCGGGGAGATGACGGCCTCCTCGTTGCCGACGAGGAGGTGCCGGGTCTCGTCCGGGCGCCCCATGAGGTGGACGACGCGGGCGTCGGCGGGCAGGTCGAAGTAGAGGTAGGCCTCCATGCGCCGGTCGTGGGTGTGCGCCGGCATGGTGTTCCACATGCTGCCCGGGTGCAGGGTGGTCACACCCATCACCACCTGGCAGCTGCGCACGCCGTTCTCGTGGATGTACTGGTTGAGGGTGCGGCGGTTGGACGTCAGGGGGTCGCCGAGCTCGCGCACCGTGCCCTCGCCGGCCCGGACCAGGGTGGTCGGGTAGGCGGTGTGCGCCGGCGCGGAGACGACGTAGAAGCGGGCGGGGCCCTGCTCGCCGCCGGCGTCGGTGGAGGTCAGGAGCACCTCGCGGGCGCCGCGCCCGACGTACAGGCACGAGCCGTGCGCCAGCTCGTAGGTGGTGCCGTCGACGGCGATCGTGCCCGGGCCGCCGACGTTGACGATGCCGGCCTCGCGGTGCTCGAGGAAGTACTCCGAGCGGATCTCCGGGAAGGTGGGCAGCTCGACGGTCGTGGTGACCGGGCGGACGCCGGCCAGGACCACGCGGTCGTGGTGGGTGTAGACCGCGCGGGCCTCGTCGTCGGCGAACAGAGCGGGCGCGAGGTACCGCTCGCGCAGCTCGGCGGTGCCCATGCCGGGGATCTGCTCGGGGCTGGTGGCGTAACGCTGTTCCATGGTGGGCCTCTCGTGGGGTTGGGTGGGGCGCGTGTCGTGCGGGCCGATTACAGGCCCAGCACCCCGGGCAGCCACAGGGACAGGGACGGGGTGAAGATCACGACGATGAGCAGCGCGATGAGCGCCGCGAAGAACGGCATGAGGCGCCGCATGACGTCCTCGATGCCCAGGCCCGCGACCTTGGCGCCGACGAAGAGGATCGGTCCCACCGGCGGGGTGATCGTGCCGACCGAGAGGGCGAACACCATCATGATGCCGAAGTGCACGGGGTCGATCCCGAAGGCGGTGACGATCGGCAGGAAGATGGGGGCGAAGATCAGCACGGCCGGCGTCGGGTCCATGAACAGGCCCACGACCAGCAGCACGACCGCGATGAGCAGCAGCAGGATCACCGGGTTGGAGCTGATGCTGAACATCGCCTCCGAGACCATCGCCGGGACCTTGGCGAAGGACATGACGAACCCCATGATCGACGAGACGCCGATGAGGAACATGACCACCGAGGTGGTGCGGGCGGCCTCCATGAGGATGTTCGGCAGGTCGCTGAGCTTGATGGCCTTGTAGATCGCCGAGAGGACCAGCGAGTACACCACGGCGATGTTGGACGCCTCCGTCGGGGTGAAGTACCCGAGCAGGATCCCGCCGATCACGATGACGATGAGGACCATGGCCGGCAGGGCGGCGACGATGGTGCGCGCGCCCTCGGCGAACCCGACCCGCCGGGTGATCCGCAGCTCGGGGCGGCTGCGCGAATACAGGTAGACGATGACCATGCAGGCCAGGGCCCAGAGCAGGCCCGGGATGTACCCGGCGACGAACAGCGCGGCGACCGAGGCGCTGGAGACCAGCGAGTACACGATCATGAGGTTGCTCGGCGGGATGAGCATGCCGGCCGGCGCGGAGGCGATGTTCGTCGCCGCGGAGAAGCCGCGGTCGTAGCCCTCCTTGGCCTGCATGGGGCCCATGGTCGAGCCGATCGCCGCCGCGGCGGCGACGCCGGAGCCGCTGACGGCGCCGAACATCGCGTTGGCGGCCACGTTCGTCTGGGCCAGGGAGCCCGGGGTCCGCCCGACCATGACCTTGGCGGCGTTGACCAGCCGGCTGGCTATGCCGCCGTTGTTCATGATGACGCCGGCCAGGACGAAGAACGGGATGGCCAGCAGCGGGAAGGAGTTGATGCCCCGGAAGACCTGCTGGGCCGAGGTGAGCACGCCGTTCTCGACGCCGAGGACCACGAAGAGCGCGGTCATCGACGACAGGCCGACGGCGATGGAGATGGGGGCGCCGATCACGAGGAAGATCGAGATGCCGGCGAGGAGGATCAGTGCTGCGAGCGGTGCGGTTTCCATGGGTCAGCCCTCCGTCACACGACGTCCGGCTCGGTGTCCTCGACCGGGCGCTCCGCGCCGGTGAGGATCCGTACCAGGTGGTAGATGGTGTAGAGGGCGATGAGCACGCCCGAGATCGGCAGCGCGAGGTAGAGCGGGCCGACGTTGACCGGCAGGCCGGTGAGGTTCTGCTCCCAGGCCAGGTCGACCACGCTGAAGCCGCCCCAGATCAGGACCAGGGACGTGAAGGTGAGGACGCCGAGCTGCACGACCACCGCGAGGATCTTCTGCACGGTGACGGGCAGCTTGCGGACGGCGACCTCGACGGCGATGTGACCGCGCTCGCCGAAGACGAGCGCCGCCCCGAAGAGGCCCAGCCAGATGAACAGGTACTTGGCGAGCTCCTCGGACCAGCCGGAGGGCTGGTCGAGGACCTGTCGGGCGAAGACCTGCCAGGTGACGTCGAGCACGAGCAGTGCGAACAGCACCACGCACGCCCACGTCAGGACGCGGTCCAACGCGTTCTTTGCTGCATTCATGGGATGGGCCTCTTCGGGTACGGGTGGGTCACTCGGCCGCTTCGCGGACCTGCTCGAGGATCGTGCGGGTGACGTCGTTGGTGATCTTGGACTCGGTCAGCGGCGCGATGGCCTCGGCGAACGCCTCGGCGTCGACCTCGTTGAACTGGGCGCCCTCGGCCTCGGCGGCCGCCTTCGCCTCGCCGACCTGCTCCTTCCAGAGCTCGGCCTCGCGCTCGATGGCCTCGGCGAGGAGCTCGTTGAAGATCTCCTGGTGCTCGGCCGACATCGACTCCCAGATGGTGGGGTTGATGATGAGGTAGTCGGGGAACATCAGGTGGCGGGTGTAGCTGTAGTAGGGCGCGACCTCGTGCTGCTTGAGGTTGTAGTAGATGAGCTCGTTGTTCTCGCCGCCCTCGAGCAGGCCGGACTGCATGGCGGTGTAGACCTCGCCCTGGCCCATCGGGGTGCCGGTGCCGCCCATGAGGCTGAGCATCTCGATGTTGGTGTCGGACTCGATGACGCGGATCTTCATGCCCGCGAGGTCCTCGGGGGTGTTGATCGGCTTCTCGGTGTTGTAGACCGACCGGACGCCGCCGTGGAAGGCGCCGAGCACCTTGATGCTCTGGTCCTCGAGCGAGGAGTAGAGGTCGCCGACGATCTCGGGGTCGTTGGTGACCTGGCGCTGGTGGTCCTGCGACTCGAAGGTGAAGGGAAGGTTGAACACGACGAAGTCGGGGTTGAAGTTCTCCAGCAGCGGCCCGGCGACGTAGGCCATCTCCAGGGTGCCGGCCTGCAGCAGCTCGATGGTCTCGCGCTGCGCGCCGAGGGTCTCGTTGGGGAAGACCTCGATGTCGTACGCGCCGTCGGTGGCCTCGAAGAGCTTGTCACCGAGCTCGTCGAGGACGATGTACTGCGGGTGGGTCTCCGGCTGGTTGAACGCCGCCTTCATGACCAGGGTGTCGCCGGACGCCGCAGGCGCCTCGCTCCCCGCCTCGGACGAGCTCTGCGCGCCGGGGGTGGCGCCGCTGCCGGCGCTGCACGCCGTGAGCGCGAGCACCGAGGCCCCCAGCAGGGCCGTGATCGAAACAGCCTTGTTTCGCGTCATGTTCAAGGACTCCTCTGTCGGCTCACGCCTGTGAGCGCATCTCGTACGGGTGGCATCTGCGTCCCCGCACCCTGGTTGCTGCCTGGCAGGCTGATCTCGCTGCCAGAAGTGCCATCTCATGGAACCTAGTTCCGTAGTGCGGACCTAGATAACCAGACCAACCACCCAGAAGCAACGCGACCTTGGTCCCAGATCCACTACCGTGACCGGATCGAGACTTTCGTGGAACGATGTTCCACGTCACGGAACCGACCTCAGGAGCCCCATGACTCACGAAGACGTGCGCCCCCTCCTCGGCGCCTACGCCATGGCCCCGACCGCCCCCGCGGAGGAGGCGGCCTTCTACGACGGGGTCGCCGGTCTCGACGTCGGCGGCCTCGAGCTGCCCCTCCCCCTGCCCGGCGCGCCGAGCCTGGAGCCGGCCTGGTTCGACCGGAACGTCCGGCCGGGGTGGGACCTGCTCGTGACCTGCGTCCCCACGGTCATGGGCCGCCTCGCCACCGACCCCGGGTACGGCCTGGCCGCCACCGACGACGACGCCCGCGCCCGCGCGCTCGAGGACGTCGCCCGGGCCCGCGACCTCGCCCTGCGCCTGGCGGACACCCACGGCCGGCGGCGCGTCGTCGCCGTCCAGGTGCACAGCGCGCCCGGTCCGGACGGCGGCAGCCGGGACGCCCTCGCGAGGTCGCTCGAGGTGCTCGCCGGGTGGGACCTCGCCGGCGCGCGGCTGCTGCTCGAGCACTGCGACGCCGCGTCCGGCGACCACGTCGCCGTCAAGGGGTTCCTCACGCTCGAGGAGGAGCTCGCGGCCCTGCGCGCCGTCGGCGCCGGTGACGTCGGTGTCGGCGGCGACGGCAACCGGGACGCCGCCGATGTCGGGCCCGGGCTGAGCATCAACTGGGGCCGCTCGGCCATCGAGGGCCGCGGCGCCGCGACCCCGGTCGAGCACGTCCGCGCCGCCGCCGACGCCGGCCTCCTGGGCGCCGTGGTCCTCTCCGGCGCCACCGGCGAGGCCACCGCCTGGGGCGAGGCCTGGGGCGACGCGCACATCCCGCCGCGCGGTGACGACCCGGCCCTCGCGCCCTCGTCGGCGTCCCTGCTCGGACCCGAGGAGGTGCGCGAGACGCTCGACGCCGCCGGACCGGACGCCCTCGTCGCGGTCAAGATCTCGGTCCGGCCGACGGACGCCGACGTGCCCACCCGGCTCGCCGTCGCCGGCGCCGCGCTGACCCTCGTCGACGACGCCCGCAGGGACGCGCGGTGAGCAGCCGTGACGCCGAGCACCCCCGGGTCGGCTTCGTCGGTCTCGGGGTCATGGGCGCCCCGATGGCCCGCAACATCGCCCGGGCCGGGTACGAGCTGCACGTCACCGCCCGGCGCCCGGAGGTGGCCACGTCGCTCGTCACTGGCGGCGCCACCTGGCACGACACGGCCCGCGAGCTCGCCCAGGTCGCGGAGGTCGTCGTCGTCATGGTGCCCGACCTGCCCGACGTCGAGGCGGTCCTGGGCGGTGCGGACGGCCTGCTCGCCGGCGTGGACGCCCCGACCGTCGTCGTGGTCTGCTCCACCGTCTCCCCCGATGGCGTGCGGGCGCTGGGCCGACGGGTGGCCGAGGCGACCAGCGGGCTCGCCACGCTGGTGGACGCCCCCGTCAGCGGCGGTCAGGAGGGCGCCGTTTCCGGCACCCTGTCGGTGATGGTGGGTGGGAGCGAGGCGGACGTCGCCGTCGCGACGCCCGTCCTGGCCGCGACCGGCACCCCGGTGCACCTCGGCCCGGCCGGCGCCGGCGAGGTCGCCAAGGCCTGCAACCAGATGATCGTCGCCGCCACCGTCCTGGCCCTCGGCGAGGCCGCCGTGGTGGCCGAGCGCGCCGGGCTCGACGTCCGCGCCCTGTTCGACCTCCTCGGCGGCGGGTACGCCGGGAGCCGGCTGATGGAGGTCAAGAAGGCGCGGCTGGCCGAGCACGACCACAGCCCCTCCGGCCCGGCGCAGTTCATGGTCAAGGACCTGGGTTTCGCCGCCGCGGAGGCGTCCGCGACCGGGACGGCGACGCCGCAGCTCGACGTCACGCGCCAGGTCTTCACCGGGTCGAGTCCCTCGGGCGGGAGCGGTGAGCGCCGCCGAGGGCCGGACGGCCGAGGCCCTGCGCAGCGAGGTCGAGGCCCCTCGCAAGGTCCCGGCCTCCCCCCGCACGGTCCTCAGCCGGCTGACGCCCGGCGGGCGGCGCAACTTCGCCGACACCCTGCGCGCCGAGAACACCGGCGCCGTCCTGCTCGTCCTCGGCACGGTAGCGGCCCTCGTCCTCGCGAACTCCCCCGCCCGCAGCCTCTACGGCGCGATCAGCGGCGCGGTCGTCGGCCCGGCCGCGCTGCACCTCGACCTCACGCTCGCGCAGTGGGCCACCGACGGGCTGCTCGCGATCTTCTTCTTCGTCGTCGGCCTCGAACTCAAGCGCGAGATGGTCGAGGGCCAGCTCCGCCGGCCCGCCACCGCCATCGTGCCCATCCTCGCGGCCGTCGGCGGCATGGCCGTCCCGGCGCTGCTCTACCTCCTCGTCAACGTCCTTGCCGAGGACGGCGACCCCGGCGGCTGGGCGGTCCCGGTCGCCACGGACATCGCCTTCGCCGTCGCCGTGCTCACCCTGTTCGGCCGGCGCCTGCCCACCGCGCTGCGCGCCTTCCTCCTCACCCTCGCGGTCGTGGACGACCTCCTCGGGATCGTCGTCATCGCACTGTTCTACTCCGACGGGATCCACCTCCTCGAGCTCGTCGGGGCCCTCGCCGCGATCGCCACCTTCGGCCTCCTGGTGCGCCGGCGGCGCTCCCCCGTCTGGCTGCTCCCGCTCGTGGCGGTGGTGGCGTGGGCGCTCATGCACTTGACCAGGGCTCGGCTCGACGCATCCGTGCGGTGGCCGGACCTCGCCGCCGTCAGCGTCGTCGCCGGGATCGGCTTCACCGTCTCCCTCCTCATCGGCGAGCTCTCGTTCCCGGGCGGCTCGCCCCGTGGTGAGCACGTCAAGGCCGCGATCCTCCTCGCCTCGGCCGGCGCAGCGATCGTCAGCGGACTGCTCCTGACCTGGCGCGGCCGGGCGTACGCCCGACGCGATGCCTCTGTCGAGAGAGTGCCGGCACCTCTTGACGAGGAGCATCTCTTGTACAGACATCAACGCTGACGTACCGTTCGTACGATGAACAACCCGGACGAGCTGAGCGTGTCCCAGGCCCGTGAGCGCTTCGCCGGTGCCCTGGAGCACGCCACGAGCAGCCATCGACCCGTCTACATCACGCGCCGCGGGAAGCGCGTCGCGGCGATCGTGGACGCCACGGAGCTGACCAGGATCACCGACCTCGCCGAGGACATGGAGGACATCCTCGCGGCCGAGGCCGCCCGGGAGGAGATGCGCGCGACGGCGGAGGAGCCCATCCCCTGGGACGAGGTCAAGGCGGACCTGGGCCTGTCGTGACGTACGACATCGTCCTCTCCCCAGCCGCAGTCCGTGACCTCCGCAAGTTCGACCCGACCGCACGACGACGTGTCCAGGCGGTCCTGGAGCTGCTCGCCGAGAATCCCCGACCACCCGCCGCCACCCGGCTCGTGGGCGGGGCGGGTGAGTGGCGGGTACTAACCGGGGACTACCGCGTCATCTACGAGATCGAGGACGATCGACTGGTCGTGCTCGTGCTGCGCGCGGGTCACCGGAGGGAGGTCTACCGGCGGCGCTGATCTCCCCCGTCAGACGGCCGCGATCCGCGCGAGGCCGTCCCGGTCGAGCAGCGCGGTCCACCGTCGGCCGGAGTCGACCAGCCCGTCGGACCGCCACCGGCTCATCACCCGCGAGACCGACTCCGGCGTCGAGCCGGCCATCGCGGCGAGGTCGGCGCGGGAGAGCGGGACCTGGATGAGCACTCCTCCGCCCGGGCGCTCCTGACCCATCCGGTCGGCGAGGCGGAGCAGAACCGTGGCCACCCGCGCGGCGACGCTCTCGCCCGACCGACCGACGTCGGAGCGGGCCCGGGCGAGCCGGCCGGCGAGGTCGTCGAGCACCCGCAACGCGACAGCGGGGCGCTCGGTGAGGACCTCGCGGAACGCCGCCGGTCCGATCCGCAGCGCGCACGTGGTGGTCAGCGCGACGGCGGACTCGGCGTAGGTCGGCTCCCCCAGCGTACTCAGCGCACCGAGGAGGTCCCCCGGCGCCAGGACGTCGGTGATGACCTCGGTCCCGCCCGCCCCGGTCCGGGTCAGCTTCACCCGCCCGGCCGCCACGACGAAGAGGTGCTCGGCCGGCTCCCCGGCGGTGTAGAGCCGGTCCCCCTCGGCCCAGGACAGCGAGACCATGCGCGCGTCGACGCCGGCGAGCTCGTCCTCGGTCAGCCCGCGGAAGTACGGCACCTGCCGCAGCACGGCCAGGCGCACGTCCGGGGCGCAGCGGTGCGGCTGGGCGCAGGTGCTGCGCAGGGGGACGTGCCGGCGGGCCACCTCCTCAGGCTAGCCCGGCAGCTGCCGTTGATTGACGGCGGTCATGGTCCGGCGTCGGGCGCGTTCGTAACGTCGGGTCCACCGACAACGAGAAGGGGACCGACCATGACCACCTCGACCACCCACACCGTCCTGCGCGCCGAGGGCTTCACCTGCCCGTCGTGCGTGACGAAGATCGACAAGCAGGTCCGCCGGCTCGACGGCGTCTCCGCCGTGACCGTCCACTTCGCCTCCGGGCGGATCGAGATCGACCACGACCCCACCCTCGCCGGCGTCCCGGCGCTGGTCGACGCCGTCGGCCGCGCCGGGTACACCGCCCGCCCGGCGACGTTCTGACAGGAGACCCCCGTGACCATCCTCACCCGCCGGTGGGCCGTGCCCGCCGGCTCCGGCGCACTCATCCTGGCCGCCCTGCTCGCCGGCCTCGTCGCCCCCGCGGCCCGTGACCCCCTCATGGTCGCGGCCGCCGCGGTCGCCGGCGCCCCGGTGCTCCGCTCGGCCGTCCGGGCGCTGTCGGCCCGGGTGGTCGGGATCGACCTGCTCGTCTCCGTCGCTGCGGTGGGCGCGATCGTCATCGGGGAGTACTGGGAGGCCGCCGCGGTGACCTTCCTCTTCGCCGTCGGGCACGCGCTCGAGTCCGCGACGCTCGGGCGGACCCGCGCCGCGCTGGCCGAGCTCGTGGCCGTGGCGCCCGACGTCGCCGTCGTCCTGCGCGACGGCGAGCAGGTGGAGGTCCCGGCCGCCGAGGTCCTCCCGGGCGAGGTCGTCCTGGTGAAGAACGGCGCCAAGGTCCCGGTCGACGGCGAGGTGACGGCCGGCTCGGGCGCCGTGGACGAGTCGGCCGTCACGGGTGAGTCCGTGCCGGTGGACAAGACCGCCGGCGACGTCGTCTACGCCGGCACCGTCTCCCTCGGCGGGCTGCTGCACGTGCGGGCCACCGGGACGGGGGCGGACACCACGCTGGCCCGCATCATCCACCGCGTGGAGGAGGCGCAGGACGCCCGGGCCCGCACACAGGCGTTCCTGGACCGCTTCGCCCGCTGGTACACCCCCGCGATCATCGTCCTGGCCGTGGTGGCCGGGCTGCTCTCGCGCGACGTCGAGCTGGCTCTGACCCTGCTCGTCATCGGCTGCCCCGGCGCGCTCGTCATCGCCGTCCCGGTCGCGCTCGTCGCCGGTATCGGCCGCGGCGCCCGCGACGGCATCCTCGTCAAGGGCGGGGACCACCTCGAGACCGCCGCGCGCGTCGACGCCGTCGCCCTGGACAAGACGGGCACCCTCACCACGGGTCGGCCCGTCCTCACCGACGTCGTCGTCCTCGACGACCGGCTCACCCGGACCGACGTCCTGGCCTGGGCCGCGCGGGCGGAGGCCGGCTCCGAGCACCCGCTGGCCCGGCCGGTCCTCGACGCCGCCCGCCGGGCCGGCGTCGCCGTCGGCGTGCCCGGGCGGACCGAACCGGTGCCCGGCCGCGGCGTCGTCGCGGTGGTCGAGGGCACCCGCGTGGTGATCGGCTCCCCGGGCCTGCTGGCCGCCCACGGCATCGCCGACGGCGGGGCCGCGGCGGCCGCGGACGACCTCGCCCGCCGGGGCCGGACCCCGCTCGTCCTCGCCGTCGACGGTCAGGTGGTGGGCGCGCTGGGCGTGGCGGACACGGTGCGCGCGGAGGCCGCGCCCATGGTCGCCGCCCTGCACGCCGCGGGGGTGCGGCGGGTCGTCATGCTCACCGGGGACACCGCCGCCGTCGCGGCCGAGGTCGCGCGGGTCACGGGTGTGGACGAGGTGCGGGCCGGGCTGCTGCCGGAGGACAAGCTCACGGCGGTGCGCGAGCTCCAGCGTGCCGGATACGTCGTGGCGATGGTGGGCGACGGCGTCAACGACGCCCCGGCCCTGGCGACGGCGGACGTGGGCGTGGCGATGGGGGCGGCCGGGACCGCCGTCGCGGTCGAGACCGCCGACATCGCCCTCATGGGCGACCGGCTCTCCCGCCTGCCCGAGGCGCTCGCCCTCGCCCGCCGGACCGTGCGCACGATCCGGCAGAACATCGCCGTCGCCCTGGTGACCGTGGCGGTGCTCCTGGCCGGGGTGCTCCTCGGGGGGGTGACGATGTCGGTGGGCATGCTCGTCCACGAGGCGTCCGTGCTCGTCGTCATCGTCAACGCGATGCGGCTGCTGCGCCGGGCGTGAGACGTCTCTGCGGTCAGGTGCTCGCGGTCAGGACCCGCGGGCGGGTCGAGGTCAGACCTCGACCAGCGCGAGCCGCACCCGCACGACGTCCCCCGCGGCGAGCCGCTCGGCGGCGCGGACGGCCTTCTTGACCGGCAGGACGTAGGTGCCCTTCTTGCCGTCGGGGAAGATCGACGTCCGCCACACCGTCTCCCCCACCGTGACCTCGACCCGCACCGAGCCGAACCCGCGCGCGAACGGGGCGGAGAGCTCGAGGATCTCGTCGGCGATCTCGGCGGGCAGCGCCACGAACGTCCAGGTGTCCGTCTGCCGGGCGTCCCACTGCCAGAGCTCGGCCTCGAACGCGTACGTCACGTCCGCATGCTTCCCGCCGGCGGAAGGCACGTCAACAGGGCGGGCGTCTCGGGCTATCCCCCGTTCCGGGGACAATCGTCCCTGGCGGGTGGCCCGCCCTCGCGGTGCACTGGATGTGGAGCGCCTCCGCGCTCCACCGCGGAGGCTGTCATGTCCGAGAAGCACGCCGCCCGTCGGCTCGGTGGAGCCGTCGCCGCCCTCATCCTGCTCGCCGGGTGCGGTGCTCCCGGACCGGCGCCCACCCCCGGGCCGGCCCCGGGGCCCACAACCGGGGCGGCGCCCGAGCCCACAACCGAGGCTCCCTACCCCACGACCGAGGCACCCGAGCCCACGACCGAGGCGCCCGAGGCCACGACGGATGCCCCGGAACCCACGACCGAACCGGCACCGGACCCCACGACCGATGTCGATGCAGCCGGGACCTGGCTCGCCATGGTGGACACCCTGTGCGGCTCGGCCATCGAGGAGTACGCGGGAGCCAAGGACGCGATCGGCGAGTCCGAGCCCGTCACCCTCTCCCTCGTCGCCGCTCAGCTCGCGGGCGCCGTCGCCGACCAGGCCTCCTCGCTGCAGCCGGACGACCCGGCCGCCGCCGACCTCGTGGACGCCCTCACGGACTGCGCCGACGCCCTCGGCGAGGTCGCCTGGGCGATGGACTCCGGGACCTACGACGACGTCGTGGCCGCGGGTGACTGGGCCATGGCGGCCGGGGACGACCTGGCCGTCTCGGCGCAGTACGTCGGAGCCTGGACGTGCGCGCTGATGTCCGACGAGATCTGAGGAGGCGGAGATGACGGGAGCGCCGAGGGCTGAGTCCTGGCCCGACGGGGTCCGGCCGGCACCGGGAGAGGCCGTCGACCTCGGGGCCCCGGTCCTCCCGCCGGAGCTGGAGGCGGAGGTCGTCAGCGCCCTCACCGACGCCGTCCTCGCGCAGAGCGCCCCCGAGGAGCTCGAGGTGTTCCGCGCCCGACGGGCCGAGCTCGTCGCGTGCCCGGGCACCGTGCCCCGGCCGGAGAGGGACACCGCCCTCGGCTCCGGCGCGGAGGTCGTCGTCCTGCTCGCGCCGTACGTCGTCGCGGCCGCGACGGCCGCGGTGCGGTTCCTCGGCAAGCTCGTCGCCGGTGCCACCGAGGAGGAGGTGCAGCCGATGCTGCGCACCTGGGTCCGGCGTCTCCTGCACCGGGAGCCCGCCGACGACACGGGGGCTCCTGTCCCGGCCGCGACGCTGCGCCGCGTCCACGACACCGCGTCGACCGTCTGCCGGCAGATGGGCCTGGAGGACGACGACGCGCTCCTCATCGCCGATGCCCTCGTGGGCCGGCTCTCCCTGACGGGCACCTGAGATGTCCGCAACGTCCGTGGCCCCGCCCGGACGGCGGGCACCCGACGTCACCCCGCACCGCCCCGCCACCGCGACGCTGACCGCGTTCGCCCTCCTCACCGCCACGATCCTCCTGGCCGGGGTGTTCGTCGGGCAGTGGCTGACCATGGGCGAGCCGGCCGGGACGTCCCTGCGCTGGATGGTGGCCGTGCCTCTCGTCGTCCTCGTGGCCACCGCGGGTCTGGTCGCGGCCCAGCCCGGACGGACCCTGCGCTCGGACCACCTCGTCCCGGTGCCGCCACAGACCCCGGCGGCTCGCCGGTACGCCGACGCTGCCGTCCGCGCCGGGATCAGCCCGGCGCCGGAGCTCGTGTGGAACCCGCAGGACCCGCGGACCGGTGCCCTCGCGCTCGGGCGGCCGGGCCGTTACGTCGTCCGGGTCACCCCGGCCCTTCTCGGCGCGGCCCGACGCCGCCCGGCCACCTACGACGCCGTCGTGCGGCACGAGCTCGCCCACGTCCGCCACCACGACGTCGCCCTGGCGTACTTCGCGCTGTACTGCTGGTACGCCACGGTCCCCGTCCTGGCTGTCCCCGTCGTCCTCCGGCTCGCGGGCGGGGACCGGTCCCTCCTGCCGAGCTACCTCGTCCGCGCGCTGGCCCTGGCGAGCGCGGTGTACCTCGCCCGGGCGTTCCTCCTGCGCCGGCGTGAGCACGAGGCCGACCTCAGCGCGGCGCTGTGGTCCGGCGACCCGCACGCGGTGGCGGCGGTCTTCGGGCGGGCGGCCGCGCTCCCCGGGCACCGGCTTCTGCCACCCCCTCTGCGCCGCCTCCTCGCGCTGCACCCCACCGGGCCCGAGCGGGTCGCCTACGTCCTGGACCCGGGCCGGCGAGGGCGACTGAGCCCGATGACGCTGCTCGTCGCCGGGTTCGCCGCCGGCGCTGCCCTTCCCCCGCTCCAGGCGCTGGCCGCCGAGGCGTTCGCCTGGGACGCGCTCACCGCCGCCCGGGCTGCGCGAGCGGTGTCCTTCGGGAGCCTCGGCGCCGTCCTCGGCGCGGAGGTCTGGCGCACCCGCGGCGTCGGCCGGCCCGTCAACGGTCCGGGCCGGACCTCCGCCGCGGCTGCGGCGCTCGCCGGCGGGGTGGCGGTGGGCGCCCTCCTCTCGCTCGGGGGGACCGGGCTCGTCCAGGGCTCCGTCGTCGACGCCGTCTCGGCGGGCCTGACGGGCCTGATGCTCGGCGCCGTCCTCGTCGTGGGCCGGGAGGTCGCCGCCGGACCTCCGGGCGCGGTGGCGCTGGGCGGCGCGGCGGCGTGCGCGCTCGCTGCCGACGCGGTGACCGGCGTCGCCGAGCTCCTCGCCGCGGGGCTGTCGGTCGTCGTCCTGGCGTTCCTGCCGTTCGTGGCGGCGCAGAGTCCGGCGGCGTGGCTGCTCGGGGTCGTGGTGGTCGTCGTCGCGGCGGGCGCTCTGGTCCGGGACCGCCGAACCGGCCGCGACCGGCTCGCGACGTCGGCGGTGGCCGGTCTCGTCGGCGCGGCGGCTGCGGTGGTGGCCGGGGCCGTCGGCGGCGAGCTCGGGTTCGATGGTCTGCTCTGGCCTCCTGTCGCGGCGGCGCTGGCGGTCCTGGTCCTCGTCGGGGTGCGGGGGCTCGCCGACGGCGCCCTCGCCGGCGCCGTCACGGTCGTCCTCGCCGCTCCGGCTGTCGCCGTGGTCGCCGCCGTCCGGGCCGGTGGCCCGCTCGGCGGGATCTGGACACTCCTCGAGCCGGCCGTCGCGACCGTGACCCTCGCCGGCCTGCCGCTGCTCGCCGGGGTCGCCCTCCTCCGGCGTCCGGGCACCGGCGCCCGACGGGACGCCGGACGACTGGTCATCCTCACCACCGTCGTCGCCCTCGCCTCGGCCCTGACGGCGGCGGCACTGGTCCCCGCCGACAGCCACGTCCCGCCGGACGTCGGCGACCTGGAGACGTACCTGGGTGAGGAGCTGCCCTTGCTCGTCATGCTGCGGGACACCGCCGCGGTGGCGTACGAGGAGGCCCTGTACTTCCCACGTGGGGGTGACGTCGCAGCCGACCTCCGCGGGCGCGTCGCGGGGTTGTACGACGACGCCATCGGCGCCGCGGACGACGTCGGAGCCGGCCTCCCCCTCGGTGGCGACGCGGAGGTGCGGCGGTTGCACGAGGCCTACCGCGACGTCGTGGTGGCCGAACGTGCCCTCACCCTGGCCGCCGCCCAGGCCGAGGTGGACCCTGCGGCGACGGCGCAGGCACAGACCGCCGCGACGGCGGCAGCCGCGGCGATGGCACGGTGGACGGACCTCCATGAGGCTGCGGTGGCGAGAGTCGGCGCGGCCGACCGGTGACCCGCCCGTCGACGGTCCGCGCCGGTCCCTTCCATGTCGTGGTGCGGTCGTACAGTGACGTCATGGGCTCGGCCGCACGAACGCTGCGTCGCCTGAGGGCGGCGAAGGACTCGGGTGCGCTCACCGAGCTGTGCCGTCGCCGGTCGATCGAGCTCGCCGTGCTGTTCGGCAGCTCCGTCGCGCGGGCCCCGGTCCGCGAGCCACGCGACGTCGACCTTGCTCTCAGCTTCCGTCGTAGCGGCGCCGGCGACCTCCTCACGGCCATCGAGGATCTTGCCGAGCTCGTCGGCGGCGACGACCTCGACGTCATGGACCTCGCGTCGGCGGGTCCTGTCGCCTTGCACCGGGTCTTCACCACCGGCGAGCTCCTCTACCAGGCCCACCCGCACCTGTTCGCCGAGCGGCAGATCTTCGCCATCAACCACTACATCGAGACCGCACCCCTGCGACGCTCCGTCCTCGAGAGCCTGACGCGATGAGCGTCGACCGTGAGGTGGTGACGCGTCGGCTGGTCTCGATGCGCCAGCTCCTGGACCACCTCGACACCCTCGACATCCGATCCCCGGAGGCGCTCGACGACATGGCCGTCCGTCTCCAGGTCGAGCGGATCCTCACCCAGCTCGTCAATCTCGCCGTCGAGATCAACGCGCACGTCGCGGTGGCCGCCCTCCAGCGGCCACCCGAGGACTATCGCGACGGCTTCGACCGCATGGTGGAGGCTCACTTCCTCGACCCTGACACCGCTCGGGAGCTGAAACCCTCTGTCGGTCTGCGGAACGTCCTGACGCACGAGTACGTCCGGGTCGACCTCGACGTCGTCGCGCGCGCCGTGCCTGCGGCTCTCACCGGGTACAGGGACTACGTGCGTCAGGTGGCTCGAGCTCTTTCACCCGCGCCCTGACGAGCCGCGGGGCACGTCTCGCGACCGATGTCCCAGCAGGGTGGGCGAGGTCGTCGGACACGCCGCCGGAGCGCCGGCCCCGAGCAACCCGCTGGCGACGGCGCTGTGGTGACTAGGCCGGGTCCCCCACCTCGGTGAGCAGGAGCCCGAGCAGACGGCGGAGCTCGGCGTGCCCCTCGGCGCCAAGCACCTGGGTGATCGTCTGCTCGATCCCGCTCACGGTCGCCCGGCCGGCGTCGACCGTCCGCTCCCCGAGAGGGGTGAGGCGGATGAGCTTCGCCCGCCGGTCCGTCGGGTCGGGCTCGCGGCGCAGGTACCCGAGCTCCTCCAGCTCGTCCACGAGCTCGAGCATCGACTGCGGCGTCATGTTCGCGCCGCGGGCGAGATCGCTCAGACGCACGCCCTCGTGCCCGATCTGGGCGAACACGGCCGAGTGTCGCGGCTTCTGCGGGTACCCCGCTCCCACGACGCCCTCGACGATGCGGAAGCCGAGAAGGCTGTAGGCCTGCCCGAGCATCGCGATGGTGTTGGGCTCTTGCGCCGGCACCGCTCTCCGTCCTAAGGTTCACCTTACATTCAGGTTGACCTTACTACACGGATGCTCCCCACCCGTGAGCTTCGGAGACCGCCATGTCGGACCAGCTCGCCCAGGTCGCTCTCACGCCGCTCGCCACCGCGCCGAGCCCGTCGCTCACCGCCCACGTCGCCGTGGGCGGGGTGACCGGCCTCGCCTGGGGAGCGGGGCTGCGCAGCTACATGGCCGAGATGGTCGGGGCCGAGTCCGTCGTGACCTGGGGCGGAACCGTGCTCGCCGTCCTCCTCCCCGCCGGGGTCACCGGGGCGCTGCTCGGCTGGGCTGAGTACCTGCGCCGGACGGGCGGCCGCCCGCACTGGCGGCTGCTCACGCTCTCCCCGCTCGTCCTGGCGGTCGCACCGCTCCTCATGCCCGGCGCGGTCCTCGCCCTTGTGACACAGGGGCTCGGCGGCGGCGCTATCGCCTTCGCCGCCATCGGCATCGGTGGGGGCTTCGCCCTGTCGGGGCGAGGCAGGGCCCGCTGGCGCGCCCTGGTCGGCGTCGTCGTGCTCATCCTGGTCGCGGGCATCGCGGCCACCCCCGCCGGCATCGGCGGACCCGACCTGGCGCTCAGCACCCCGCGCGGTGTCTGGGTCGCGCTGCTCGGCCTGACATCCGGTGTCACCCTCGCCATCGCCTCCTCGATCCCGCAGCGGCGCACCGCCTGACGGGCCCACCCCCACGACGGATGCCGGCGGCTGGTCGGCTCGCGGAGGGATGGCATGAACGCGGCGCTGAGCTCCCTCCTGCGCACCGCCAACACCCTCGCCGTCGCCCTCTACCGCCGCCCGGGCGGACGGATCGGCGGATCGGCCAAGGGGGTCCCAGTGCTCCTGCTGACCGTCCCGGGACGCCGGACGCCGGACGCGGACTCCGATACCGTGCCGGTCGCTTACTTCCTCCACGACGGCGGCTTCCTGGTGACCGGCAGCAACGGCGGCTCGTCGCACGAGCCGCAGTGGTTTCGCAACATCCGGGCGACGACGACAGGTCGCGTCGAGATCGGTCGCCGGGGTCTCGACGTGGACGTCCGGGTGACCGCGCCGGACGACGGTCCGCGCCGTCCCCGGCGATGTCGTGGCGCGGCCGTACAGTGACGTCATGGGCTCAGCCGCACAGGCGCTGCGTCGCTTGCGGGTGGCGCAGGCCTCGGGAGCGCTCGCCGAGGTGTGCCGTCGGCGGTCACGGGGGAGCTTCTCTACCAAGCAGACCCGCACCGGTTTGCCGAGCGGCAGATCTTTGCCATCAACCACGACATCGAGACGGCGCCCCTACGCCGTGCCGTGCTCGAGAGTCTGACCCGATGAGCGTCGACCGCGAGGTGGTGACGCGTCGCCTGGTCTCGATGCGTCAGCTCCTGGACCACCTCGACATCCGGTCCCCGGAGGTGCTCGACGACATGGCCGTCCGTCTCCATGTCGAGCGGATCCTCACCCAGCTCGTCAATCTCGCCGTCGTCGCACGCGCCGTGCCCGCGGCTCTCACCGGGTACAGGGACTATGTGCGTCAGGTGGCTCGAGCGCTCTCACCCGTCCCCTGACGGACCATGAGCGAACAGTTCCGGCAGACCGGCCGGGTCACAGGGAACCCCGCGAGTTAGCCGACGGGCAGGTCGAGGAAGTCCGACAACCAGGACCGGATCTCACGGAGACATCCGGCTGACACCACGCCGTCGACCCGCGAGACCCTCGAGCGCGAGACCGTGCGGATCTGTTCACTCATGGCCCAGCTCCCGTCCTGCAGACCGTGCTCGCCGCTCAGGCGGACGTGGTTCGGCCATCCGCGGTCTACGGACGTCACCGGCACGACGACCGCGAGGGTCGTCACAGCTTCCAGATAGCCGGCACTTGCGACAACGACCACGGGTCGGTGGCCACCCTGTTCGCGTCCGCGCACAGGCTCCAACGCGACCCAGGCGACGCTGCCGGGCACGAGCGGCGCCGGGTCCCCCTCACCGTTCACGCGGGTCGTCCCACTCCACGACGTCCCACGCCTCAAGCTCTGCTTGGTCCAGCGGCGAGCGGTCGGCCGCTTCACGGAGGGCGCTGAAGCGGGCCTGCCTGTCGGCAGAGTCAGCCAACCGGGCGAGGTGTGCGCCGAGCGACAGATGTGCTTCGTCGGCCTGCCGCTTGAGACGATCGCGAACGGCTTTGGTGACCTTGATGGTAGTCAGGTCGGTCATACGATGAGTATACGTCCGGCTCCGAGGCCTGGGTCCGTCAGCTCTCCAGCTTCTTCACGATCCGCTGGACGGTGAGCCAGGCCCGGGTGGTGATGTCCGCGCCGTAGGTCTTCTCCAGCCACGACATGAAGTCCGGGATGCTGCCCGGGTCGCTGTTGTCGATGACCGCGAGGAAGACCCGGGCCGACTCGTCGAAGCCCACGACCCGGGCGCGCGGGTCCGACTGCTCGGGCAGGCGGTCCGGGGCCTGGGCGCCGTCCTTGAGGAACGTCGCCGTCAGGTAGGTGCCCCGGCCGTGGGTGAGCCCCGGGAACGGGTCGCGGTCGAGCAGGGCGCGGAGCTCGGCGTGCTCACGGACGATCGTGCCGCCGGGGATGCCGAGCGCACCGTTGAGTGCGCGCTGGATCCGCCGCTGCAGCGCCGGGACGCCGGCCTTCCGGGCGGAGAAGACGATGTTCCCGCTGGCCAGGACCGAAGCGACCGAGTCGAACCCGAGCCCCTCGAAGACACCCCGCAGCTTGTCGTTGGTCATGTTGGGGTTGCTCGGCGCGATCCCCCGCAGCAGCGCCGCGTACCTGGTGCTCACGCTCCTACTCAACCACCGAGCGGCCCGCCTCCGGGGAGGAGACGGGCCACTCGTCGGCGACGGCGCGGGACGGCGCCGCTACTCCTCGCTCCCGAACAGGGCGTTGACCCGCTCGTTCGCCCGGGCGAGGGACTCCGGCTCCGTCTGGAAGGACAGCACGGCGTCCATGGCCGGGGCCATGACCGAGGTGAGCTCGGCCCACCGGGCGCTGACCGGGCTGGTGACGGTGGTGCCCTCCCGCACGTGCACGGCGAAGGCCGCCGCGTCGGTCCCGGCCTCCTCGTAGACCTCCACGGCCCGGTCGGTGGCGGTCGTGATGGCGGGGAAGATGACCCCGCTCTCGGCCATGACGTCCTGGCAGTCGGCGGAGCCGAGGTGCTCCACCCAGCGCCACGCCTCGTCGGGGTTGGGGCTGCCGGACCAGATGGCGTCGGAGAGCCCGTTGAACACCGAGGCCCGCTGCCCCGACGGCCCGACCGGGGTGGGCGCGACCTGGGTCTCGACCCCGCCCAGCTCGCGGATGGTGCGGGCGTTCCAGCTGCCCTCGATGAGCGAGGCGTAGCCGCCGGCGGCGAGAGCGTCGGTGGTGCCGACGCCGGAGGTGGCCGCGGCGAGGGAGGGCATGTACCCCTTCTCCACCAGGGACCGCCACCAGGCGATGGTCTCGACGAACCTCGGGTCGTCGTAGTTGAACCTCGTTCCCCAGGGGTTCTGGTCGGCGTAGGTCCAGTCGTTGCTCAGCGCGTAGGCGGACCACTGGACCTGCCCGTACCCGCCGCCGGCCTCGTTGTACCCCATGCCGTAGACGTCGACGTTGTCCTTGTCGAAGCCGGGCTCGTTGCCGCGGACCCCGTTCTCGTCGATGGTCATGGCGGCGAGGAACTCCTCGAACGTGCCGCCGTCGTCGGGGTTCCACTCCAGTTCCCACAGGTCCTCGGCGCTGTACCCGGCGGCCTCGGCCAGCTCGGTGTTGTAGTAGATGCCGACCGTGTCCCAGTCCTTCGGCAGCCCGTAGCGGCCGGTGCCGTCGGGGCCGATCCACAAGTCCGCCAGGCCCTCCTGGTACTGGTCCAGGTCGACCCCGGCCTCGTCGATGTAGGGCTCGAGGTCGAGGATCTGGCCGAGGCTGACGAACTTGCCGAACTGGGCGGAGTGGTCGACGAAGACGTCGGGGGCGTTCTCGGCCACCATGCCGGCGGTGAGCTTGGTCCAGTAGTCGTCCCAGCCGTACTGCTCGATCTGGACGTCGATGTCGGGGTTGTCGGCCTCGAAGTCCTCGGCGCACTGGTTGTACCCGGGCATCTGCGTGGAGTCCCACATCCAGTACTGGATGACGGTGCGGCCGTCGCCGGTGGTGCGCGCGTCGGTGGCGCAGCCGGTCACGGTCAGGGCGAGGGCGGCGAGGGCGGCCGGCAGGGCCGCGCGGCGGGTGGGACGCATGGGGTGCTCCTTGGGGCTCGGCTGGGGCTCGGCGACGGGTCGGCCGGTCGGGGCGCTCACTTGATCCCCGAGAAGCCGATGGAGTTGACGATCCGCCGGCCGAGGACGACGAAGAGGACGACGATGGGCAGCGCGGCGACCAGCGTCGCTGCCATGAGGCCGGACCAGTCGGGCGTGCCGAACGGCGTCTGGGACCGGAAGATGCCCAGCGCGACGGTGAGGACCCGCACGCTTTCCTCCTGGCCGACCAGCAGGGGCCAGAAGTACTCGTTCCAGGCCGTGATGTACGTCAGGACGGCCAGGGTGGTGATCGGCGCGGACGCCATGGGCAGGATGACGCGGAGGAACACCCGCAGCCGGCCGGCGCCGTCGATGAGGGCCGCCTCCTCGATCTCGCGCGGGATGCCGAGGAAGAACTGGCGCAGGAAGAAGATGGCGAACGGGGTCATGAAGAAGGTCGGCAGGACCAGGCCGGCGTAGGTGTTGAGCAGCCCGAGGTCCTTCATGAGCACGAAGTTCGGGATGGCGGTGAAGATGCCCGGCACCATGAGCGCGGCGAGGAAGACGGCGAAGACGACGTTGCGGCCGGGCCAGCGCAGCCGGGCGAACGCGTACGCGGCCATCGCGGAGAAGAAGACCTGACCGAGGGTGATCGCGGTGGAGACGATCACGGAGTTGCGCAGGTACACCCAGAAGTTCAGCGCCGAGCCCGCGCCGCCCTGGGCGAGGTTCTCCTCCAGGGACGTCAGCCCGAACACGCGGCGGTAGGCGTCCAGGGTCAGCCCGGCGGGCAGGAGGTTGCCGGGGTCGGTGGCCAGCGCGCTGTTGGTGGACAGCGAGGTGCGCAGCATCCAGTAGAAGGGGAACACCGTCACGAGCAGGACGGTGATGAGGCCGATCCAGGCCAGGACCCGGCCGGCGGTGGGCCGCACGCGCTCGCGCGGCGGACGGGTTTCGGCGACGACGTCGGGCTCGGCGACCGGGACGGGCGTGGTGGTGGTGGGCATCGTCATCGGTCTCTCCTAGTTCTCGTCCGACTCGCCCGCGCGCATGAGCTTGATCTGCACGAAGGTGATGACGGCCAGCAGCAGGAACAGGGCGATCGCCAGCGCCGAGGCGTAGCCGAAGTTCAGCTGGCCGAAGGCGAGGTCGTAGATGTAGAGGTTGAGGACCCGGGTGGCGTTGACCGGGCCGCCGTTGGTGGTGACCGAGACGGTGTCGAACACCTGGAAGGAGCCGGTGACCGTGACGACGAGGACCATCGCCAGCACCGGGCGCAGCAGGGGCAGGGTGATCGAGCGGAACGTGCGCCACTCGCTCGCGCCGTCGAGCTGGGCGGCCTCGTACACCTGGGGCGAGATGACCTGCAGCCCGGCGAAGATCAGCAGGGCGGTGTAGCCCATGTGCCGCCAGACGTTGATCATCGCGATCGTGGGCAGGGCGAGGGCGCTCTCGCCGAAGAAGGCGACCGCGTCGAGCCCGACCCAGCCCAGGGCGACGTTGACGATGCCGATCTGGAAGTCGAGCATGAAGTACCAGACGAGGGCGACGATGACGTTGGCCACGAAGTAGGGCAGCAGCGCCATCCCGCGGATGAGGGTCGACCGGGTGATCCGGTGCAGCAGGACCGCCAGGGCCAGGGCCACCACGGTCTGGACGCCGATGTTCATGAGCACGTACAGCGCCGTGACGCCGAGCGCGTTCCAGAACAGCGGGTCGGCGAGCATGCGCTCGAAGTTCGCGGTGCCGACCCACTCGGGCGGGGTGAGCACCTGGTAGTTGGTGAAGCTGTAGTAGACCCCCCGGACGGCGGGCAGGAGGTAGAAGGCGACGAGGCCGATCGACGCGGGGAGGAGGAAGAGCAGCGCGGTGCGCATCTCTGTCCCTCCCCACCGGCGTGCGCGGCGGCGCCGGACCGGCGCGTGGGGGGCCGTGATGGCCATGGGAGCTCCTGTCGCTTCGCTGGGACGGGTACGAGGGTGTGGTGGGTCGACCCCCCGGCCTGGGGCCGGGTGGTTGGGGAGGGCGTTCGCGGACGACGGCGCCGGGTGCGCCGGCTCGTCAGAGCCGGGAGCGCGTCAGAGCCGGGTGAGGTGGAGCAGGACCATCTGCTCGGGGTTGAGGGCGGGTGCCTGGACGCCCACGCGGGCGAGCGTCTGGCCCGTGAGGACGGTGCCGGCCGCCATCCAGGGGGCGGGCCGCTGGCCGGTGCGACCGGTGACGGCGTCGCCGGGGGCCAGCGGGGTGAGCCGGTAGCGGGCGGCCGGGTCCAGGCCGGGCAGGCGGACCCGGCCGGGCGGGTTGGCCACCGGGGTGCGCAGCTCGACGATCGTGAAGATCGCCTCGCCACGGTCGGCGGCGACGACGCCGTGGACCCACAGCGCGTCGTCGGGGTGGTCGGCGTGGACGACGTCGCCGGTGTGCAGCAGGTCGCGGTGCGCCTTGTGGGCGGCGACCCACGCGGTGAGCCGGGCCAGCTCCTCGGGTGTGGCGCGGGTGATGTCCCACTCGATGCCGAGGTGGGAGAAGAAGGCCGTGCCGGCGCGGAAGTCCAGGCTGTGGGCCCGGCCGGTGGTGTGCGAGACCGGGGAGGCGATGTGCGAGCCGGCCAGCTCGGGCGGCAGGAGCAGGGCGGTGCCGGCCTCGATCTGCTGGCGTTCGAGGGGGTCGATGCAGTCCGAGGTCCAGATCCGGTCGGTGCGCTCGAGGATGCCGAGGTCGGCGCGGCCGCCGCCGCCGGCGCAGGACTCGATCTCCAGGTCCGGGTGGGCGGCGCGGATCTCGTCGATGAGGCGGTAGACCGCCTCGACCTGGCGGTGCACCCCGGCCTGGCCGGTGGGCCAGTGCCCGGCGTCGACGAGGTCGCGGTTGTAGTCCCACTTGACGTAGTCGATGTCGTAGGCGGCCAGGACGGCCAGGACCTGGTCGCGGACGTGGGCGTAGGCACCGTCGTGGGCGAGGTCGAGGACCTGCTGCTGACGGGCCGGGACCGGGGTGCGCCCGCCGGTGGCGAGGATCCACTCCGGGTGCGCCCGGTAGAGGTCGGAGTCGGGGTTGACCATCTCCGGCTCGAACCACAGCCCGAACTCCATGCCGAGGCCGTGGACGTGGTCGACGATCGGGCCCAGACCCTCGGGCCAGACGTCGGCGGAGACGACCCAGTCCCCCAGGCCGGAGGTGTCGTCCCGGCGGGAGCCGAACCAGCCGTCGTCGAGGACGAACCGCTCGACACCGACCGAGGCGGCGAGGTCCGCGAGCTCCTTGAGGCGGTCGAGGTCGTGGTCGAAGTAGACGGCCTCCCACACGTTGATGAGCACCGGCCGGGCCGAGCGCGGGTGGCCCGGACGCGAGCGGAGGTAGCGGTGGAACCGTGCGGACATCTCGTCCAGGCCGGTGCCGTGCGAGGCGTAGACCCAGGGGCCGGTGTAGGCCTCCCCCTCCCCCAGCCGCACCTCGCCGGCGAGCAGGAGCTCGCCGCCCGCGAGGAGGGAGTCGCCGAGGTTCGTGCGCTCGGCGTACGTGCGGGTGTTGCCCGACCAGGCCACGTGCACGGCCCGGAGCTCGCCGCGGCGCCAGCCGAAGCCCTGCTCGCCGGCGGCCATGACGAGGCTCGCGTCGTGCCCGCGGCCGCGGCGGGACTCACGCAGGTGGGTGCCGAGCGTGAAGGTGTGGCGCTGCTGGGCGCGTTCGCGCAGGTGGCGGCCGGTGAGGTCGAGGATCTCCTGCGCCTCCGTGGGCACGGGCAGGGCGAGGTCGAGGGAGGTCAGGTCGAAGACCCCCGCACCGGTGTTGGTCACGTCGGCGCGCTCGCGCAGCAGGCCGGAGGTGAGCAGCTCGATCTCGACCCGCAGGACCAGCCCGGCGACGTCGTCGGCGGCGGTGACGACCACGCGCTCGGCGACGACGGGGTCGCCGTCGGGGCGCTCGGTGGTGACGCCGGTGAGGGTGAAGGCGGTGGAGAAGTCGGCTCCCGACCGGTGCCCGGTCAGGCCCGGGGTGCCGAGCCAGCCGCGGGAGTGCTCGGCGACCAGACCCAGGGGGACGACGACGTCGGCCTGCCCGGAGACGAGCGGGGGTTCGCTGGCGCGCCGCAGCTCGGCGACGTCGCCCTCGGTGAGCTCGCCGAGGTCGGGGCCCCAGTGCAGGACGCGCGGGAGCTGCTCGCCGGCGACGTCGAGCAGCAGGCTGGTGCCGCCGGTGCGCAGGTGCACGTGGGTGGTGGTGACCGGCGTGGCCGCTGCGGTGATGGTCACTGAGGGCTCCTTCGTTGGGGCGTCGCGTTCAGTGGGTTATTTCTACTGCAGAAGTAAGTGCCTCGTCAACCCCCTTCGCTCGCCGTCGTCGCTCCCCCGCGGAACGTCACGGCGCCGTGAGCGGAACATTCACAATTTCGATAAACCCGACCAGTCCATCGCGGACCGTTCGGTGTGACGGGCAGCACGGCCGGGACTCGCCTTTTGTTTTGCTGCGACAGGAAGGCGCCGGTACTCCTAGACTGCGGAGCATGACGAGGACCGCGTGGACGCCGCTCGAGGGCTCGGCCCAGGCGGTGGCGCTGGAGGTGCTCGTCAACGGCCCGCTCTCCCGCACCGCGCTCGCGTCCCGGCTCGGGCTCTCCCAGGCCTCCCTCACCCGGCTCACCAAGCCCCTGCTCGAGTCGGGTCTCCTCGTCGAGGCCGAGCCGTCGGCGAGCGAGGCCCGGCTCGGCCGCCCGACCCAGCCGCTCGACGTCATCCCCGAGGCGAGCCACTTCGCGGGCGTCAAGCTCACCGAGGAGACCGCCTACGGCGTCGTCACCACGCTGCGTGCGGGTGTGGTGGCCGAGCGCACGATGCCGCTGCCGGGGCACGACCCGGCGGGCGTCGTCGCGGCCGTGGCGGAGCTGGTGGCCGCGCTCGGCGCCGAGGCGGCCGACCGCGGCGGGCTGCAGGGCGTCGGCGTGAGCCTCGGCGGCAACACCCGGGAGGCGACCGTGGTCACCCGCGCCCCCTTCCTCGGCTGGCGCGACGTGCCGTTGGCCGAGCTCGTCGCGTCGGCGACCGGGCTGCCCACGGTGATCGAGAACGACGTCACCGCCCTGACCGAGGCGGAGCACTGGTTCGGCGCCGGGCGCGAGCACGCGACCTTCGGGCTGCTGACGATCGGGGCCGGGGTGGGGTTCGGCCTCGTGGTCGACCGGCGCCTGGTCACCAGCCCCGAGGCGGGCCTGGGGCTCGTCGGCCACCACCCGCTGGACCCCGGCGGGCCGCGCTGCCTCGTCGGGCACCGCGGGTGCGCGTCGGCGATGCTCACGGTCGGCGGGATCAGCGGCGCGGTCTCCGCGGCGGTGGGCCGTTGGGTCGGCTACGACGAGGCGCTCGACCTGGCCGCTGCCGGTGACGCCGTGGCCCGCGCCGTCGTCGACGACTCGGGGCGTGCGCTCGGCATCATGGTCGCCGCCGCCGCGAACTTCACGACGGCGCCGGCGGTCGTCATCGGCGGCGAGGGCGTCCGGCTCGCCGACGTCGCCGCGGCGGCGTTCGCGCAGGGCCTGGCGAGCGGCCGCGACCCCGACGCGAGCGAGGTCGAGGTGATCGTGCGGCCGGGCGACTTCCACCAGTGGGCCCGTGGGGCCGCCGTCGTCGCGATCCAGGCGTTCGTCTCGGGTCGCCCGGCGGCCGGCCGCCGCGGCTGAGCGGGGAGCCGCGCTGCCGGCCGCGCCGGGTGCGTCAGCCCTTCTTGCGCTCGCCCTCGCGCTGTGCCTCCGCCAGGTCCTCGTCGGACAGGATCCGCTCGTCGGGGTCGGCGGCGTCGCTCACGGCGGTGAACCGGAGCTTCTCCATGTAGGGCGTCGGCTCGCCACGCCGGTAGTCGGCGAACTCCTTGGCGTAGTAGGCACGCGCCTCCTCCACGGACTTCGCGGCGGTGACGACGTCGTGCATGAGGTTCAGCGCGAGGTTGTTCGCCTCCTCGTCGTGGCAGCGGGCCGACACCTCGCCCTGCGTGCGGTCGACCACCACGCTGCCGTCGAAGCGCGCGAGGTCGGAGACCTTCTCCGGGGGCACGCGGTAGTCCAGCACGGACTGGACCGAGTCGTTGTGCGGCGCGGGGAAGAGGTGCTCGTCGAAGTCCTTGGACGCCACCATGCGCTTCCAGGGACCGGGCGCGTGCCAGATGAGGTACGAGTCGGTGGCCTCCTGCGGCTCGCCGTACTTGTCGACGACGAGCTGTGCTGCCTCGCGGGACTCCTCTGGCCAGTCGGAGGTGATCTCCGCGGCGGGACGCTGCGCCATGTCCACTCCTTCGCTCGGGTGAATCCACGCTCCCCCGCCAGGCCCCCGCCCGCAAGCCGGCCGGGGGCGCCGTCGGGACCCGGCCGTCAGCCCGCTACCCGCGACCGTCGATCTGTGCTTGCCGTGCCGGGGTGCCCGGGAACCTGGTCCGCAGCGTGGCGTGGACGGCCTCGGCGTAGGGCTCCGCGGCCGCGATCGCCTCGGTCACGGTCGCCAGGACAGTCGCAGTGCCCTTCCCGGTGACCGGAGCGGCCGCCCGCGCCAGCACGTCGTGCGCCATGAGAAGCTCGATCGCGAGCAGGTCCTCGAGCACGCCCAGGGCCTGGTCGGTGCGGCGCACGGCCAGCGGTGCGCCGGTGGCGTGGTCCTCGACGTCGAGGTCGAGGGGCGGGGTGCCGAGGGTCGCGGGAGCCGCGAGCTGCACGAGCTCGGGCAGCAGGGCTGCCGCGGTGTAGCGCAGCTGGAGGCCGTACACCGGCTGCTGCGGCGGCGGTCCGTCGGCCATCTGGCGGAAGAAGGCTCCCCAGAGCTGCGCCACCCGGCGTTCGCTGAGCTGGCCCACGTGAGCCAGCGCGATGCGCAGGGCGTCGAAGCTGATCGCGAGAACCATGGGGTGGAAGTTCCCGTTGCTCAGGAGGACGCCCTCGGCCGCCGAGGCGAGCGGGTTGTCCGCGGCCGCGTTGAGCTCGGTGGTGACCGCGTGACGAGCCGCCGCCACGTACTCGCGCAGCGCGCCATGAACCTGCGGGACGACCCGGAACGAGAGCGGGTCCTGGACGGACCGGGCCCCTCCCGGTTCGGCCAGCGCGCTCCCGGCGAGCACCTCGCGGAGGTGGTCCGCGGCGTCGACCTGCCCGGGGATCCCGTGGGCCCGGCCCACCGCCGGGTGGAGCACCGAGACGTTGGCCCCGGTCGCCTCCATCGACAGGGCGGCGGCGAGGTCGACCGCCTCGGCGATCCGGGCGGCCCGGGCGACCACGAGCGCGGCGTGACCGACCGACACCGCGTTGGCCGAGATCAGCGCGAGGCCGTCCTTGCCGCCGAGGACGAGCGGAGTGATGCCGGCCCGCCGTAGCGCCTCGCCGCCGGGCAGGATCTCGCCACCGTGCTCGGCGCGACCGACGCCGATGGCGACCTGCGCCACGCCCGCCAGCTGCCCGAGATCCCCGGCGCCTACCGAGGAGATCTCGGGGACCACCGGGTGGACCCGGGCGTTGAGCATCTCGGCGAGCACCTCGGCCACCCGGAGGCCGGCGCCGGACCCGCCGCGCGCGATGCCGTTCAGGCGCACGGCCAGGGCAGCGCGCACGACGTCGGTCGGCAGGGACGCGCCGATCCCGCCGCTGTGCGACATGACGAGGAAGAGCTGCTCGTCGCGGATCTGCTCCTCGGTGAGCCGGGTGTCCCTGCCGTGCCCGACCTGGGTGGTGAGGCCGTACACGGCCTCACGGGCCTCGAGTGCCCGGTCCACGACGGCGCGGCTCGCCGCGATCCTGGCGCGGACTCTCTCGTCGAGCTCGACGCGGGCGCCGTCGACGACGTCGAGCATCTCCTCGAGCGTCAGCGGTGACTCGGTGATCGTCACGGTGGCCATCGCTGATCCTCCGGTGGTCCAGCAGGGCGCGGCGAGAGCCGCACTTGACGGTACCGCTCCGGGCAACGGCCCCGACACCTTCACGACGACGGTCCGCACCGGCTAGGTTCGGGCGCCGTGACCGACGTGGTGGACCTCCGGCCGATCACCGACGACGACGCCACACTGCTCGTCGTCGCAACGGCCGGCAACCTCAGCTGGTCGGGGCAGCACTTCACCGAGGCGGACGTGCGCACCCGACCGGAGTTCCGCCACTACACGCGGCTGGTGGGCAGCAGGGGGGACTTCGGGTTCGTCGCACTCCGGGCCGGCGTCCCGGTCGGCGTCGGTTGGGCCCTGTTCCTGCCCGCCGACGACCCCGGGTACGGATTCGTCGACGGGGCCATCCCTGAGATCAGTCTGTGGGTGCGTGCGGACGCCCGCGGCTCAGGGGTGGGCAGGATGCTGCTCCGGCGACTCCAGCACGAGGCGGTACTCAAGCGGATCCCGAAACTCAGTCTGTCCGTCGAGGAGGGCAACCGTGCTGCACGGCTGTACGCCGCCGAAGGCTTCGTGCCCGTGGTCGGCCGCGAGGACGACGGCGTGATGCTCTGGAGCGGTGAGGCGGCCGTGGGCACACCCAGGAGTCGTTGAGCGACGTGGGGTTCTCGGCGCGGAGCGGTCATCGCAGGCGATCATCAGCCAATTTCCAGACCGACGTCGCGAAGCGCCATCGCGACGACGCCGTCCCAGGTCGCCTCGTCAACCAAACGGTCGAGCTCTGGCCGAGGTGCGCGATGGGTGGCGCGGCCGAGCACGTCGGCAACCAGCTCTGAGGCGGAAGCCGCCCGTGTTGGCAGCGCCCGCACGTCCAGTGCGATGTCCACCTCGTCGGCCCAGGCATAGGCTCCGGCAACGCCACGATCCACGGCCAGGGCTCGCCGCGACGGACGGCGAATCTTCTGCTCGGCCAGGGGGACGAGCTGTCGGACCGTTCGCGGACTGATGTCCTCTCCTCCGAGGACGATGAGCGGTCGCCTGAGGTAGAGGCTGAACAGCGCCTCCGAGGACGTCCCTGGGCTGGCTCCGCCGATGGCGATCGCGGCATCGCACAGACAGGCCTCGACGAGGTTGCGTCGATGCCCCCACCCGGGTGTCAGGACGACCGCCTCCGCTCCGCGCCAGTGGGGTGGAGCCGCGCGCTCCTTGTTGGCGACACCGATCCACCTCGCCGGCCGGCCCGGTGATGCGGCTCCGTTCGCAGCGAAGATGGCCGTGTCCTTGACATGTCGCGGCCTGCTGGGCTTGAGGTCTCCTCCGGTGAGCAGGACGGCCTCCGCCCGGTGCACCGCTGCACCAAGCAGCTCCGCAGCGGCGAGCTCGTCCACCGTGGCATCGTTCGTGCCGAAGATCGCTACCACCGCGAGGTTCGGACTCACGTCGGGTCCTCCTGCCCTCTACGGACGGTCGAAGAGATCGTCGGGCACGGTGGATCGGGCGGGGTCGACGAGCCAGGCGAGGGCTTTGTGGATCCTCGCCGCGACGGTGGCGTCAGAGAACCTGTACCGACGCTCGACCGGGATACCCAGCGTCTCGGCGGCGCCGTCGCTGACCCGGATCGTCAGGGTGACCCCGTCCGCGACGATCTCGCGCACTCCCCCTTCGCACGTCGCTCCCGTTTCGGTGGAAAGTGTGTACGGCTCGGAGGTGGCCGCAGAGCCGTCCGGGCTGAGCAGTCGGGAGACGATGAGATGCGTCCCGGCCCCGGACTCGTCCTCACCCAGTCCGACCACGGCGGAACCGTCCGTCCGGACGGCAGCGACCGCCCGGACCTCGATGTCCTCCATTTTGCCTCCTAGCTCCCGCCGGCGCTGAATCCGCCCGGTTCGTACGAGATCTTGGCGCCCCGTCGTCCGGCAGCGTTCATCTTGCCCTTGCACGAGCTGCAGGACAGGTAGTGCCCGGTCATGACCCAGTGAGCACCGGGGCGGACGTAGTCGTCGTAGGTCGACAGCGCCCGCGCCTCGGTGTGTGTGGCGAGCATGTTGAGGGGGTAGCCGAGCTCGTACTCCTCCTGGGTCATGTCGCCGCTCACCAACGTGGTGGCCACCACCTCTTGTCCACCGACGATGATGCTCAGCTGCATGGTGTGGGGGCCGCGCCTGACGACCTCCTTCTTGGAGTACCGGTCGGTGTCGGACGGTCGCAGGCGCAGCAGCGTCCCGGCACGGAACCGGGTCAGCCGGAACGTGTACAGGGTTGTGCCGGACATCTCAGTGGTCTCGACGAACTCCGCGTCCTTCCACTCCTCGCCGCTCGCCAACCGCACGGACGCGGGGTCCCCGGCCTTGAAGGCCACTGCCTCGTCGGCCGCCGGCGCAGGGACGGCTCCCTCGACCACCGAGTTGTTGGGCGCGATCGTCACGGTGAAGTCGAGATCAGCATCGGTGCGGTCCTCGGCGGCGGGCGCGAAGGCGATCGTCAGGCCGATCCCGGGCTCGAGCAGCGAGGTGTAACGACGCTCGATGGTGCGAGCCTGTTCCTCCTTCGCGGACCGCAGGGAGGCGTAGTCCTCTGCCTCACCCCCGGCCCGAAGGTCACTCGCCGCTTGGGATGCGACCGCTCGGTGATCGGTGACGTCGAGGTCCGCCGGCGGCGGGGCCTGGTCGGCGGCCGCGGCGGGCTTCGGACCGCCGCCCAGGATCGCGAGGACCGCCTTGCCGCCCTTGACCGCCTGGTTGATCAGCCAGTCGATGGCGTCGTTGACGGGTGCGCGGGCCTTGTCGATCGTGTTGCGGATGGTGGTGCTGATGTCGCCCAGGCCGAGCAGGCTGGCGAGGAACCCGATGGCCACCGGTATCGCCTTGGCGAGGGCGTTCTCGACGAACGTCGCCGCCACGCTGATCGAGCCCTTGGCGATCGCCCCGATCGAGTCGATCACCGCGTTGACGAGGTCGATGATCTGCGACCCGCGGTTGATGAAGAACATGACGATGTCGTAGATCGCCTTGCACGCCTTGAAGAACGCGGACGCCGGGTTGAGCAGGCCGACGATCCACGTGATGCCGGCGACGATGACCTTCTCCTGGATGAACTCCCAGATCGCGTCGAGGACCATCGCCTTGAGATCGGCGACCTTCTCCTGGATGAACCGCCACAGGCCCGGAATGCCCTCGGTCGCGATGACCTTGAAGACCTCCGCCGCCTGCTCCAGCGCCGAGACGACCGGTTCGCCCACGATCTTGACCGCCCGCGCACGGAAGTTGGCGTAGGTGAGCCCGAGCACCTGCAGGACGATGCTGACGATGCCCTTGAGGTCGAAGGAGTCCGGCATGGTGATCCCGGCCCCGCCGAGCGCGCCGAAGAGCCAGTCCATCAGGCCCTTCCTGAGGTGGGTGCCGATGTTGGCGATGAAGTTCTCCAGGCCGAGGGCGACGCCGGCGACGAGGTTGCCCAGGAAGCCGATGGGGTCGGAGATGATGTCGGAGACGACGTCGGCCGCCTTGGCCAGGATGCTCAGCAGCATGTCCTTGAAGGCGAGGATCTTCTTGACCAGGCCGATCGTCGCGTCGTAGACCCGCTGCCACAGGGACTTGTTGGCGGCGCGCAGCTCCTCCTCCATGGCGGACATGCGCTCGTACGACGCCTTGTACTGGTTCGTGAGGCTCTCGACGAGCGCGTCCTTGCGGGCGTCGATGCTCTGCGTCATCTCGTCGAACTCGTTGGAGACCGCCGCAAGCGTCTCCATGCCGAAGGCCTGCAGGCTGACGTCGAGGCTGGCGACGAAGACCTGGACCTCGGCGAGCCCCTGGGTGACGCGCCGCTTCGCGGCGGCGAGCTTGGCGTCCACGCAGTCGGCGACCAGGTCGATCGCTTCGTTGACGTGCCACAGGTAGGCGCTCCGGGCGGTGGCGAGGGAGCTCTCGATGAGCTCCTCCCAGTCGTCGCCCCACGTCGTCAGCCACGTACCGACGCCGCCCTTCTCCTCCTCGAAGGTGTCGCGGTAGGCCTTCTCGGCGGCGGTGAGACCCTCGCCGAAGATGCGGGCGGCCTCGGTCTCCATCTCCGTCAGGAGGGTCTCGACGTCGGTCCGGGTGCGGTTCTTGATCCCCTCGATCGTGGTGGTGACCCGCCGACGCTCTGCCTCGTCCCGCGTCATGGTGCCCGTCTGGCGGCCCGCGACGGTTCCGATCACCCCGGTCCGGGCCTCCTGCATGCCGGCCAGGCCGCCCGCCAGGGCGCCCTGGGCCCGCTGCTCGGCACCCCCGCGCACCTCGGCCTCGCCGGCCCGGTACGTGGCCGCCACCTGGGCCTCGTGCTCCTCGGCCTCGGTCCGGGCCGTAAGGGTCTGGCCGAACTCCGGCTCGTTCCCCCGCTCGAGCTGGTCCTGGGTGACCCCGCTCTCCGCCATCGCGGAGTCGGTCGCCTGCCGGTCCTCGGAGTAGTCGAGCCTCTCCGGGGGCAGCGGCGCGGGCACGACGGGGGCGGCGGCGACGGGCGCCGGGGGCGGTCCGACCTGCTCGACCTGCAGGTCGACCTCCGGCTGGGGCGTCTCGACGTCGGCCGGAGGTACCTCGGCCGCGGCGGGCGCCGCCAGCGGGCCGGCCGCCGCGTCCCGCTGCGCGCCGAGCTGCCCCTGGAGGCTGGAGCTCGCGGCCTGCGCGCCGCCGGAGATGACCCTGTTGGCCTGGTCCTCGCTGGTCGGCGTCGGTGACGTCGCCGCCACGATCGCCGCACTCAACGCAGCCCGGAAGGACTCCCGCTGGAAGGTGTCCGTCTCCGTCCCCGCCTCGTCGAGGTTCTGCACGGTCGCGACGGCGGCGCCGCGCAGCTGCTCGGTCGGGTGGCGGACCGCCGCCGCCTGAGCATTGACCTGGATCGTCCCGGCCGGGGTGTGCCCGGACGCCCGGCCCGCCCGCTGGCGGATCTGCTGGACCGCCGGCGCGATCGCCTCCCGCGGCGACGGCGGTTCCGTCACCTCTGGCGCCGCCTCCGCCGCGGCTGCCTCCACCGCGGCCCCCTCCGCCGTGACCGCACCGGCTTCGGGGACGACCGGCGCGGCTCCGGCCATGGCCTGCGCTGCTCCGGCTCCGGCCGCCACGGCCTCGGTCGCCGCTGCCGCCGGCTCCGCCGCCCCCGGCCCGCCGGCAAGCTCCGCCACCGTCCCTGCTCCGCCTGCCGGAGCGCCGGCTCCCGGTGCCGAGACACCGGTCATCGCCGTCGTGGGACGGGTCCCGGTGGTCACCGTCGGACCGCTCGCGGCCGTCGCGGACACCCGGGCCGCGCTCGTCGCCGCGACCGCGGGCGCACCCCGCACCGCCACAGCCGGCGCCGCGGCTCTCGCGACGACCGGAGCGGCACCCCGCGCCCCGGCCGGAGCAGCCGCCCTCGCAGCCGCGGGAGCAGCGGCCCGCGCGGCCGCAGGAGCGGCAGCCCTCGCGGCCGCGGCCGCCGACACGCTGCCCGCCGCCCGGGCCACCGGCCCGCCCTGGCCCAGCCCGAACGCCGCGCCGACCCCCCGGTTGCCCAGGCGCTGCTGCAGGTCGGCGGGCGTCACCGCGCCGGCCCGGCGGGTCGGTGCGCCGGATCGGCGCGGCTCCGCACCGGTCCGGCGGGCGGGTGCCTGGCGGGTCTGGGCCATGGTCCGACGGCGCTACGAGCCCGCGGCGTTCCGGGCGGCAGGGCTCTTGCCCAGCCGGGAGACGGCGTCCTCGAGCGCCGCGACCTTCTCGGCCAGCTCGGCGGTGGCCCGGTCGGCCGCGCACATGGCCTCGACCGGCTTGACCCACCGCCGCCCCGCGTGGTCCGGCTCGCCGACGATGCCGCGGTTCTCGTCCAGCGTCACGGCGCCCAGGAGGATCCACTCCGCCTCGCAGCAGCAGCTCGGGCACGTGGTGAGCACCTCGCACCACCCGCGCCGCTCGGTCTCGTAGGACTGGTCGCCGTGGTCGTCGCACCGGCCGTTGTCGTCCGGCCGGTCCGCGGGCGTGCGGCGGCACACCGACAGGGCGTCGAGCTCCTCCGGGGTGAACGCCCGGACGAGCGTGTGTTCGCGGACCCGCCCGCACTCGTGCGCGTCGTCGTCGCGGCACCGTCCGCACCCGTTCCCGTCGTCGCTCCGGTGTGACGTCTCGTCCGACGTCGTCCGGCGCACGGCGATGAGCACCGTCGGCGGCGGTGGCTCGCAGGCACAGGGGTCGGGCGTCAGGTCGAGCTCGACGGGTGCGCACAGCTCGATCGGGTACCCCTCGCAGTCGATCGCCAGGCCCCGGTCCACGCAGAGCACCCAGGCGGGCTCACCCTTGACGGTGCGCCGCACCCGAAGCCCGAACCCGCAGACGACGCCGCACCCGAGGTACGCCCGCAGCACACTCTGCAGCAGCGAGACGGGGTAGCGAGCGGCGGTGTCGAGGTCGTCGGCGCTGACGAGCATGCCGTCGTGGAACGACACGCTCTCGATCCCGCTCGGCCGCGCCTTCCGGGGGAGCTGGACGCTGCACTCCTTGGTCTTCATCTTCTCGCTCCTTGGTCTCGCGCCGCCGTGCGGTCAGGTCCACGTCTGGTGGTGCCGGGTGCCACGTGGCCGGTCATGTCGCGCTCCCGGTGTCCGCCTCGTCCGGGCTGTAGCCGCCCTTCCGGCGGGTCCGCCGTTCCACCTGGAAGGCGGTGACGAGGTCGTCGCCGGGCCGGGACTGGCACCGGACGCCGCACTTCAGGCCCGGTGGGCGGGCGTCGAGCATCCGGCCGCAGCGGTCGCGCAGGAGCTGGCCGCGGACGGTGATCTCGATCCGGGCGCCGGCGAAGAGGTTCGAGCGCCGGCCCGTCACCTCGGCGCCGAGCCACTCGTCGTCCAGCACGAGCCGGGCTCCCCAGGCGCCGTCGCCGTGGTCACCGTGCTCGGCATCTCCGTCCTTGTCGGCCCGGCCGAGCGGCGTCACCTCGGCCAGCGGGACGCGGTAGCTCAGCCAGCTGGCGTCGTCCTGCTGGTAGAAGGCGGTGACGAAGACGCTCGCCTCGTGGAGGGTGCGCGGGTCGAGCGGTCTGGTGAACCAGACCTCGAGCCCGCCCGACGTCAGCCGCTCCTCGAACGCCCGCCAGGGCACCGGCGTCGACCAGCCGCCGTCGAGCCAGTCCTGCCAGGAGACCGACCGCACCCGCGGCAGGTCGGCGTCGCAGCAGCTGGTCAGCTCGTACAGCAGCGGGTTGCGGTAGACAAACGGGCGGACGCTGACCGTGTCGGGCTCGGTTCTGGGGCAGAAGCCGTACCGCGGGTCGCAGGGGTCGGGTCGCGGCCCGGGGTGCGCGTCGTGGTCCCACCGGTCGGGCTTCTCAGGGCGCTGCTCGGCTTCGTCGGGGTGCTTCTCAGGATGCTTGGGGTCATCCCGGTCCTTCTCCGGGTACTTCTCCCCCGGTGTCTCGGCGGGCTTGTCCGGGTAGCTCTGGTCGCTCTTCGGCGGCTCCTTCTGCTCCTGCTTCTGCGGGTACTTCTCGTTCTCCTTGGCCGGGTCCTTACCCTCGGGGTACGGGTCCTTCCCGTCGTCCTTGCCGTCATCCTTGCCGTCGTCCTGGGGGTACTGGTCCGGGTCCTTCCCGTCCGTCCCGGGATGCTGGTCGCGGTCGTCCTTGGCTGCGAGGTCGCAGACGCGGACGCACGCCAGCGGGACGCAGACCTCCGGGTCGGGGTCGTACTCCCACTCGTCGTCGCCGGTCGGGCGCATCGGCCCCGGCTCCCGGAGGAGCCACTCGACGTCGGGACTCTCGGGATCGCCGGGCAGGCCGCCGGTGCGGACCCCGAGGTACTCGTCGTGGCTGAGGCACCGGTCGTGCGGGTGGTCCGGGCAGTCCCGGTCGACGCCCCGACACCCGGGGTGCAGGGAGAAGACGACGCCGTCGTGCGCCCAGTGCGGGTCGTCGCCCCGGCAGTCCTCGTCCTGCGGGGCGCGGCGGGCGTAGTGCGCGCACAGCGTGTACCAGCCGGGCCCCCGCGGCGGCGGGCCGACGAGGTCGGCGATGCCGAGCCGCCCGCCCTCCCACAGGAGCATCCGGCCGTGCCGGTCCAGCGCCAGACCGCCGCTGAGCTCGAGGCAGCCGCGGCGCAGGTCCAGGGCGCCGTCGTCGTCCACCGACAGGGCGAAGCCCAGGACCACGCCGTAGCCGTGGACGGCGCGGCTGAGCATTTGCTGGCGCATGAGCTCGTCGGCGAGGCCTGCGTTGAGCTGCTCCGCGGTGAGCATCTGCCGGGGGGTGAAGCTCGGCCGGCGGGACCAGGCGCCCCGCTCGGGACCGCTCCTGTTCTTCATGGGTCGCTCCTTCTCACTGCAATCGCGGTCCTGGGCCAGGTCGGGCGGCGCGGTCGAGCACGATCGGTGCGCCGGCCGTGACGGGGAGGGGCCAGCGGCCCAGCCGGGTCGTCGCCCCGAGCTGGTCGGCGCCGGCGAGCCGGGAGTCGTCGGAATCGGCGATGACGGCGCCGTCGGTGCCGTCGCCGGGCCCGCCCGCCAGGCGCAGGCCCCCGCCGAGCCGCCTCCCGCCGGCCGCGCCGGTCCACCGGACCTCGACGCGGCAGTGCGCGGGCACGAAGACGTCCAGGAGCCGGTCGAGGAGCGGCTCGAGCTCGGTGCGGTCCGGCCCGACGGCGAGCGTGATGCGCACCGTCCGGGCCCGATAAGCGAGCATCGCCACCGGGTCGGCGCAGGTGGGACCGAGCCGGGCGGTGCCCAGCACCAGCGCGCCGGCGCGCGGCGGGCGTGGCAGCTGTCCGAGCGCCACGGTGTCCGCGCCCAGCCGGGCGGGCTCCGCCCCCACCGACGGCGCCGCGTGCGCACCGAGGAACCAGCCGGCGGGCTCGTCGGCCGAGTCCTCGACGCTCGCCCGGCCGCCGGTGACGAGGTCGAGGACCAGCTCCAGACCCGTGCGGGTGCCCCGCAGGTCGAGGATCTCGGCGGCGCGGACGAGGAGGTCCCGCCGCACGTGCGCGGGGAGCTCGCCGAGCGGGGGGAAGCCCAGCCAGCCGAGGAGGTAGTCGCTCCAGCCGTCGTCCGCGGTCACCGGGTCGAGCCGGGCCGGGAGCGCGTCGAGGGTCTCGTCGATGCCGTCGAGGAGCACCTCGTAGGGCGCGAGCAGGCGACGGAGCTCGTCGGCGCCGCGCGGGTCCTCCCGGTAGATCGCCGGGAGGTGGTCGAGGTAGGACGTGCCGGGGTAGCGCACGCGCAACCGGGCCAGCTCGGACGCCGGGCCGCCGGCGGGCACGGCCAGCTCGAGGCGCAGCCAGAGCGTGGTCCCGTCCGCGCCGTCGAGGAGGTCCACGAGCCGTTCCGGCGAGTCGGTGCTGCCGCGGTAGGTGGCTCCACGCCGCCAGGTGAGCCGCTGCTCATCGACGACGCCTGCTCGGGACCGTCCGTCGAGCAGCGACGCCGCGAGTGACGGGTCGCCGGTCGCCCAGCTGATCTCCAGGGTCGTCCCGGCGGGCAGGACGACGTCGACCTCGGCCCGGTCCCACGGCGCGACCGGCCCCAGGGGTGAGACGAGGGCGGGGGTGATGAACGTGGCCCGGCGGGGCTCCGTCGCGGGCGCCGCGACGATGTGGGCGAGGCCGCCGCTGCCGCCGAGGACGAGGGTCGTCCCCTCCACGGCGAGCGAGGTCGGGCGGCCGAGGCCCCGCGGGAGGGTGAGGACCTGGTGGTCCTCGACGTCGCCGGTGCGGGGGTCGAGCGACTGGTACACCACACCGGCCGAACGGTCGTCGGCGACGGTGAGCAGGTGCACCACCGTGTCGGCGGCGAGCAGCGTGCGGCCACGTCGGTGCACGGGGTCCAGCGGGATGCGGGTCACGGCCGCCGTCGAGGTGTCGACGACGAGCAGCTCGGTCGAGGCGTCGGGGTCGACGACGGCGATCCAGGCCCCGGTCGCGCCTGCCGCCACCGACAGCTCGGCTCGGTCACCGACAGCCGGATCCGACGTGTCCGCGCCTGCGTCCGCGGCCGGGCCCGAGTCAGGGCCGTCCGTCCGGTCCAGCGCGATGGTGTCGCGACAGGTGCGGCCCCAGCAGTCGACGTGCCGCAGCCGCCGGCCCGCTCGGCCGAGCTCCACGACCCACACGCCGTCCGCGCCGTCACCGGTCACGTCGCTGACCCGCCAGCCGGTCGGGACCGCGGCCGGGGTGAGGCGCTGGAGCGTCCGGGCGTCGTGACGCTCGAGGTCGTCCCCGGCGAGCACCCACAGCAGCGACCGACCGACGACGAGGCGCCGCGCCGGCGCAGGACCCTCCAGGACCCCGAGCTCGGCGACGGCCTGCTCCTCCGCCAGCAGGCGCGCAAGCTCGCGGGACCGCGGCCGCAGCCAGGTCAGCCCCGCACACCCGCCGGCCGCGGGCAGGGCGCCACCGTCGGCACTCCCCGTTCCGCCGACAGGGCGCACCGTCAGAGCGTCCGGGACGACCAGCCGGTCACCCCGCACCTGCAGGCCGCGGCGGACGCCGGCCCGCCAGTGGGCTGCCGTGCGGAAGTCGTAGACGCGCTCCTCGACCGAGGGCATCAGTCCCACCTCCGCCAGCTCGGCTCGGCGCCCGGGGCGCCGCCGTCGACGACGACCTCCACGTCACCCGCGACGACGACGCCGTCACGGGGCACCGTGAGCCCAGACGACGCGTCGTCGGCGGACGCCGAGGAACCTGCCGACCCGTCCCCCGCGAGCCGGACGTCGGGGACGGTCCCCACACCCTCGACGCTCGCGACGATCGCCACGACGTCGGTGACGGTGAGGTCGCGCCCCAGCGGCCACGGCTCTGCAGATCGCCGCACGGCGGTGAGCCGGTCGCGCAGGGCCCCCTCGACCGCGGCCGCGACGTCACTCGGGACGGCCCACGCCTGGGACGTCACGCGCACCGCCACGTCGACGACGACGACCGCCGGTCCCTGGACCACCAGCCGCTCGCCGAGCACCCGTCCGCCGCCGAGCCGCGCGCTGACCTCACGCAGGTACGCCCGCGGCACCTCGGCCGAGCCACCGGGTCCGACGCCGAACCCGGCCGGGGCCACGACGAGGGTCCGGACGCCGTCGACGGAGCGGCCGGGGAGCCGGCGGTCGAACCGCGGCAGCACCTCCGCCCGGCCGACCGCCATGCCGGGCAGGGCGTAGGCGGCGGCCGCGAGGTCGTCGTCGGTGAGGAGTGCGGCGCGGCTGGTGGCCGCGGCCCGGGCCTGCGCGAGGAGCTCGGTGGCGGTCGTCGCGTCCCGCCCGCCCGCAAGGGCATGGCGGTTGGCGCCGTAGGGCGCCGGGCCGAGGACCGGGACGCCCCAGGTCAGCCCGGGCCGGAGGTTCCCGCCGGAGCCCGCGGTGCGCAGCAGGTCGCCGTGGGCGATCGCCGCGCCGGCCGGCGGGCGGCGGCCGTTGACGCCGTTGCCGAAGACGACGGCGTCCGGCGAGACGGCGTAGTGCGGGTCGTCGGGGCCGGAGGTGGCCAGGTCGTGCTCGGTCCAGGGCTCACCGCCCACCTCGATCGTCAGCCGGGGGCCGCCGGGCGCCGGGACCAGGTCGGCGGTCGAGAGCTCGACCACCTGGTCGGGCAGGCCGGTGCCGACCGTCAGCGCCGCCCGCGCGACGTGCTCGAGCTGGACCACCGGCAGGGCGTTGACGGCGACGGCGCGAACCTGCGGGGCGACGGGGAAGAAGCCGCGGTCCAGCCGGAGGCGGACCTCGGCGGTGCCCGGCCGCGCGGGCGGGACGGTGAGGACGACGACGCCGGTCCTCGCCAGGCCCGCGGTGCCGTCGTGGTCCACCGGCAGGTGCTCCCAGCCGTCGCCGGCTGCCCGGTACTCCCAGACCGCTGGGCCCCAGGAGGTCTCCGGCGACGGCGGGGGTCCGGGCGGCGCGGCGACCTCGAGTCCGAGCGCGATCGGGGCGGTCGTCCCGGCCATGCCGGGGGCCTCGTCGAACCGGAGCGTCAACGCGGTGGCGGTAGCTGTCTCGGTGTGGATGGTGCCCGGGCCGGCGCCGTCGACCGTCCACGTCACGCCGTCGGGCGCCGGCGCGGGCACGGGCACGCCGCCAACCGTGAGGTCCACCCCGACCAGCGCGGCGGGCGTGAGGTACACCTGCCGCTCGGTGACGACGCGCAGCGCCGGGTGCGCCTCGCACCGGACGTCGGTGCTCGGCTGGAGGAGCCGGCCCTCGGCCACGCCCTGGGCCGGCCAGACGATCCCGCGCGCCGGGGCCGGACCCTCCGCGCGGCGGCCCAGCAGCGCGGCGAACGCCCGCAGGTGCCGGCCGCCGACGTGCCCGGCGCGGTAGACCTGCTGGTCCACGATCCAGGCGAGGAGGTCGACGAGCGTCATCCCCGGGTCGTGGACGTTGTGGTCGGTCCAGTCGGGGGCGTACCGGGGGATCTCCCCACGGGCGAGGTCGACGAGCTGGTCGAACTCGATCGTGTCCAGCGGGGTGACGAACTCGCTCGGGATCACGGCGCGCCTCCCGTGACGACGACGGAGAGGTCCTGGGCGCAGACGAGGCCGTCCACCGGGAACGCCTCGGGCACGTCGACGCTGACCTCGACCACCCGCTCGACGCCACCGACCGGGGCGAGCGCCCGCAGCACGTCCGCGGTCGTCGGGCGCCGGCCGAACGGCCACCCGGTCCCGTCCGGCCCGCCGGTGACGGGGTCGAACAGTGCGGCGAGCGCCGTGGTGGCGTCCTGCTCGACGGCGGCCCACCGCTCGGGCGGGGCGCCGAGGGTGACCGCCACGGTCACGGGGACGTCGGTGGGGCCGGTGACCTCGACGCCGTCGCCGTCGAGCGCGCCCCAGCCGACCTCGCGCAGGCGCGCGGCGACCGCGTCGAGCTGGGCGAACGTCGGGTGCGGGCAGCCGGTGCCGCGCACGGCGACGGCGACCCGGACCGGCTCCCCCGGCCCCCGCGGGCGCCGGCACCGCGCGCGCAGGACGTCCCCGGAGGAGGCGACGGCGAGCGCCTCGACGTCCGCGGGGGTCAGGGCGCGGCCGGCGTGGCGGAGCTGCTGGGGCGCCGTGGCGAAGAGGGTGTCGGCGGCAGGGGCATCGATGCCGCCGGCGGTGCCGAGCGGCAGGACGGCGGCCTCGACGCCCTGGACCGCCGTCGTCAGACGGGTGGCCGGCCAGGGTGGGGTGTTGCCGGCCGCTCCCCCGCCCTGCTGGTAGCCGAAGGCGCGGATGTTGTCCCGGCCGGCGGGCGGGATCCGGCCGGTACGGTCGTCGCCGAACCGCACCCGGCCGGTCGCGGGCTCGAGGACGTACACGCGCGCGTCGCCGGGCTGCCCGACGAGGCTGTCGACGCGGCGCCAGAGCACCCACGTGCCGGGTGTCCGCTCGACGCCGGTGACGACGGGGGTCGGGCCGGCACCGCGGTTCTCGGCCGCGAGCGCCGCGAGTGCCGCGACCTCCTCCTGGCTCAGGTCCTCGCGGACGCGGAGCTCGACCGTGTCGGGCAGGACCGGGACGTCGGCGAGGAAGACCGTGGTGCCGGGGGCGCCGAGGCTCGAGCCGAGGATCTCCTGCTGGACCGTGCGCGCCTGGCTGACCGGCACCGCGTTCGGCAGGAGGAGGCGCACCACCGGCGCCCAGCTCGCGGCCGCCTCTGCGCCCGACCCCGCGCCGGAGCCGGATGCCCCGCCGGGTGTCGCACCGGATGCCCCGACCGGGTCCGTGCCGGGGCGCAGCCGCAGCCACACCCGGTCCCGGCCGAAGAGCCGTACCGGCACGGGATCGTGGTCGAGCGCCAGGGTGATGGTCCCGGTGCGGCGCAGGGACGCCGTCCGGTCGTCGGCGGGCACCCGGCGCCACCCCTCCGGGGTGCGCACGTCCACCTCGAGCGCCCCGGTCCCGGGCTGGTCGACGGCGTCGACGAGGAGCGTGATCGGCCCGCGGCCGATCGCGGCGGTCAGGCCCGCGAACACCGCCCGGGACTCCGCGCCGACGGCGCCGGCACCCTCGAACAGCTCGAAGCTCGCCGACGCCACGGCTGCCGCCTGCGTCTGGTCGACGACGTCGGCGTTGTTCTCCACGAGCAGCACCTCCGGCGGCAGGCCCGGCGGGGAGGCGAAGGACGCCTCGATGGCGAGGATCTCGGGCGGGCGCAGCTCGGAGGTGTCGACGACGACCGTCTGCTCCGTGACGCCACCGCTGGTCTCCTGCCGGACCACGTACGAGGGCCGGCCGTAGTCGCCGCCCACGAGCCGCGCCCGGATCCAGTAGTCCTCCTGGCCGCCGATCTCGGTGGTGGTCAGGTCCGCGGGGACGACGAAGCGGATGCTCCCCGACGTCGAGAGGTCGTCGGTGCCGTCGAGCACCTCCAGGCGCCGCCAGCCGTCGCCGTCGGCGTACTCCCACGACAGCTCGGGGTTGGTGTAGCCGCGCTCGCGCACGGTCACCGTCCAGGTGGGCTCCTCGGCGAACGACGCCGCCGTCGCGCCCGCCGCGGGCAGGGTCTCCCAGGCCGCGCCGAGCCGCGCCCACACCACCGACAGGACCCGCTCCGCGCGCAGGACCTGCTGGGTCCTCGGGTCGGCAGGGGCGCCGAAGACGAGCTCGTGGGGCTTGACGGTGGTGACGACCTTCGCGAGGGTGCCGAGCGCCTCGTCCGTCACCGACACCACGGCCGTCTCCTCGACCACCTGGTACTCCGGGTCGTCGCCGGCGACCTCGGGGTCGAGGGTGGCGACGCCGTCGGTGAGGTCGGTGACGACGTGGCTCGCCTCGCCGGCGACGATCCGCGACCCCACCTCGGTGGCGGTGTCCGTGGCGGCCAGGCGCAGCTGCGTGCGGCTGTCCGCCGGGTCGAAGGTGCCGGTGTGCGCGGTGGTGCTCACGCGCAGGAACCGCACGGTGGTCCCGGCGGTGACGCCGTCGACCTCGTACACGCGGACGTCGCCCTCGCGGATGCGCCGGTTGGCCGACCCGAGGGTGAGGAAGGACGGGGCGGTGCCGTCGGACGGGGTGATCTCGGCGCGGTTGGGCACCCAGGGGCTCTCGAGCTCGATGAGGTCGTGGAGCTCGACGTCCAGCTCCTCCGGCTCGGCGACGGCGGCGCGCAGCACCCGCTCGCCGGCGCCGGGCACGAGCAGCTCCAGCGCGTCGTCGGTCGCGACGAGCTGGGGGCGGGCGGCCGACGCCGGGGCGGGCAGCGGCGTGGTCGTGACGTCCTCGCCGCCCTGCCACACGAACGCCTCGTCCGGGCCCAGGCCGGCGGTCGTGGGCAGGCCACCGACGCCGAGGACGCCCGGGTGGGCGTGCAGGGCGGAGCCGTCCGCGACCGTGGCCGTGATGGGCAGGACGGTGGTGTCGTCGCCGTCCCGGTCGATCCCGACGAGACCGCCGCCGGCCGCGAGGCAGACCCACAGGTGCTCCCCGCCGCCGGTGCGGTAGCGCGTCGCTGCGGGGACGACGTCCGGGCGGGCCGGCGGCACCGGCTCCTCCCCCGCGACCTGCGTCCACGACGCCGTCGGTCCGGCGGCCCCGTCCTCGACGGTGGCCACCCACAGGGCGCCGTCGTCGTCCGCGGCCAGGACCTCGACCCGGTCCGGGCGGCCCGGCCAGTCCGCACCCTGGACCTCGGTGAGGAGCCGGAGCCCCGCCGGGGCCAACGAGTCCGGCTCGACGACCGACCAGCCCACCGCGCGCCCGGCCTCGTCCAGCCGGAGGGCGTGCAGGTCACCGCCGGACATGTCGAGGACCACGGCCGCGCCGTCGCCGGCCGGGGCCGGGACGATCACCGGCGCGACGACGGCGACCTCGCCGTCACCCGCTGGCGTCTGGCCGGCCGGGCGGTCGAGCGGGTGCCACGTGCTGCCGTCGACGGTGACCGTCGTCGAGGTGCGCACCACCGCGGACCACAGCGCGCCGTCGCGGTCGGTCACGACGACGACGTCGCCGGCGGCATCGGTCCGCCCCACGGCCACCGGCGCGGCGGCCCCGAGCAGGACCCGGCGGCCGTCCTCGCCCGTGAGGGGCGCCTCGAGCCAGCGGACGGCGCCGTCCTCCGGCAGCAGCACCTGGAGGTTGCCGTTGCGGCCCGCGCCGTAGCCGCGCCAGTCCGTCCCGGACCCGGTCGCGAGGGCGAGCGCGACGATCGAGGAGTCGACCAGGGTGATGTCCAGCCGGGCCGTGGCGCCCTTCTTGCTGAGGGTCTCCGGTGCGGCGAGGGCGAAGACGTCGAAGCGCAACGGCTCGGGGCCGAAGGGCAGGAACCGGCGGGTGGTGGCGAGCGGGGTGCCGTTGTGCGCGGCGGCGGTCACGGTCCGGCTGCCCTCCGCGGGGGTCGCACCGCCACCCGCGCCGGTGCCTGTGCCCGTACCCGTGGCCCCGTCCTCGCCGGTCCCCGCGGAGGCGACGCTGAGGTGCACGCCCGACGCCCGGGACGTCGGGGGCCTGCCGACCACCGGGGTGCGCAGCTCGGCGCGCAGCCACCGGGAGGTCTGTCCGTGGACCTCGGTCTCCTCCACCGACCCGGCCCACGACTTGGCCAGGCGGACCTCCGCCCCCCGGACCCCGAGCAGGTCGAGCCGCTGCCAGGCCGGCTCCTCCTCCCCGTCGCGGGTGCCGAAGAGCGACCAGGCGACGTCGAGCGCGCCGAGCTCCCGGGCGAGACCGGCCGGGGCGAGGGTCACCCCGATGGTGGCGGGCTGGTCGAGGTTGAGCAGGTCGGGGTGGCCGAGGTGCAGGACGTGCGCCTGGACGTCGCGCAGGCGGAACGACTCCAGCGCGGAGATCCGCACCGCCGTCGTCCCGGCGTTAGCGGGCTCCTCGAGCGGGTCCAGCAGGGTGACGAGCCCGTGCTCGTCGGCCTCGAGCACCCGGTAGGCGCCGGTCCCGATCCGCAGCAGGTCCTCCGGGGCGAGGCCCCCGGCGGGGCTGAGCTGGACGGTCCGGCTGCCGGCGCCGGCGAAGGTGAGCAGCCGATAGCTGTCCGCGGCCGCGACCGGCGCCGCTGGCGAGGTCACCCGCGCCGGGGCGAGCTCGATGCGGTCGGCGCCGGCGTCGACGGCGACCAGCTCGCCCACCCGGCCCGGGACCACCCGGAGGCGGGCCTGGGTCTCGAAGGTGACGTCGTCGCCGGCCGGGGCGGGCCGGGCACCGGCGGCACCGGCAGCACCGGCAGCACCGACATCGGGGGCCGGGGGTGTGACGGCCACCTGGGTGCGGGCCGGCGCGTGCACGGCCCGCAGCTGCTTGGCCCCGAGGGTGAGCACGAGTACCCCGGTGGCGGGCCGGGGCGGCGAAGGCGGCAGACCGAGGAGGTCGAAGAAGGCCAGGGCGTCGCGCCGGGCGGTGGCGTCGAGGCGCTGCGTCGTCTCCTCGGCGAGCCGGGCGCCGATCCGCAGCAGGGCCGAGCCGACGTCGTCGCGCTCCCCCGTGGGCCGCCACCGCGGGGTGAGCGCGGCGGCGAGGCGGCGCAGCTCGGCCCGGAGCTCCGGGGCCCGGCGGGGATCGGTCCCCGGGTGGACGCCGACCTCGAGGCGCGAACGGTAGGTGCTCATCGGCTCGCCGACTCCCGGAAGGAGAAGGGGTAGACGAGGTTTCCCGGCTGGTTGGTCGCCCGGACCTCGTAGTCGATGACGACGTCGAGGCGGCCCAGGGCCAGGTGCGCGCTGCTCACGGTCACGGCGCGGACGTCGATGCGGGCCTCGTAGGTGCGCAGCGCCTCGCGCACGGTCGTCTCGATCTGGGCGACGACCTGGGTGGACAGGGCGGCGAAGACGAGGTCGTGGATGCCGCACCCGAAGTCCGGACGCATGACCCGCTCGCCCTTGGCGGTGCCGAGGATGATGAGGATCGACTGGCGGATGTCCTCCTCGTAGGAGACGAGCTCGACCAGCCCGGTGGCCGGGTCGAGCGCGACGGGGAAGGCCCACCCCGTCCCGAGGAACTCGCGTCCGCGTGCGTCGGTGTCCATGGTCAGCCGATCAGGACGGTCGGGTCGCCGGTGGCGACTGCGTTGGGCGGTCCGGCCTCGATGATCTGGTCGCCCACCCGGGCCGCGGGCAGGCCGCCGATGAAGACCGTGGCGCTGCCGACGGCGATCATGCCGCCGACGTGCGGCTTGGGCCCGTCGAAGACCGGGCAGAGGTGCGTGTCGGGCCCCGCCCGCCACGCCGGTCGTCCGCCGATGAGGACGGTCGGGCAGCCCGGCCCGAGGGTCAGCGGCGTGCCGTGGGCGGTGGTGTCACCCACCCGCGCGGCCGGCTTTCCCATGTTGTCCCTCCTCCTCGCTGATCCGGACGACCTCGTCGACCTCGTTGAGCTGACCTAGTTGATCTGCACGACCGAGCCCTGCAGCTTGAGCGTCCCCGACGACGTCAGGCTCATCGACGCCGAGGCGTCGATCGAGACCGTGGCGCCCTTGAGGACGAGCTCGCGGCCGGCGGTGACGGTGACCTTCGCGCCGCCGGAGTCGATGGTGATGACGTTGTTCTTCGCGTCGTCGACCGTGATGCCGTCCTTGTCCAGGGCGATGCGCTTGCCGTCGGCGAGGCGGACCTCGATCTCGGGAGCGGCGTCGTCGTCGTTGAACCGGATGGTGTGCCCCGCGCGGCTCTTGATGACGCGCGTGTTGTTGGCGCCGTCGTCGTTGTCCGCGGGTGGCTTGTCCTTGCCGTTCCACAGCGAGCCGAGGACGTAGAGGTGGGAGGGGTCGCCCTTCTCGGCGGCGACGAGCACCTCGTCGCCGACCTCGGGCAGGAAGTACGTGCCGCGGTCGGCCCCCGCCATGGGGACGGCGAGCCGGGCCCAGAAGCTCGTGTCACCGTCGGGGTGCCAGGGCAGCCGGACCCGGACGCGGGCCAGCCCGTCGGGGTCGGTGTTGTCCGTGACCTCCCCCACCGCGACGCCGGTGAGGAAGCCGTCCGCCTCGCGCTCGGCCTCCTCGGTGCGCATCCAGGTGCCGCTCATACCGTCGTCTCCTGCACTGTGAAGGTGGTGCGGTAGCCGCTGCCGTCGAGGGTGTGGGTGGTCTCGGCGATGTAGTAGGTCTTGGAGAAGGCCCGGCCCAGCCCGCCGAGGGTGACGTTGGTGTCGGGCAGGAGCTCGGGCAGGCCGACGCACTCCCCGCGGCCGGTGAGGAAGTCCTGGGCGCGTTCGTCCAGCACCGCCTGGGCGCGCGCGTCGGCCTCCTCCTGGGTGCTCACCGGTGCCCGGAGGTTGAGGACGGGGTCGGCGGCGAGGGCCCGGACGACCCGTTCTCCGCCGCTCTCCTCGCCGGTGTCGCGGCCGGTCTCGTCACCGCGCCGGGCCCGGCCCACGATCTCGGTGCCGGTGGCGGCCGAGCGGCCGTGCACGCGGACCTCGGAGATCTGCCGGGCGAGGTTGGCCTCGGGGCTGAAGCTGAGCAGGCCCTCGCCCCAGACGAGTTCGGCGACGGCGGCGGCGTCCTTGTGCCGGGGGCCGAAGTAGAGGGTGCGGTCCCGCTCGTAGAACGTGGCCTTGTTGCGCTCGGCGAGGGTGGTGACGAAGACCATGTCGGTCTCGTTGTTCTGGTCGATCCGGTCCTTGGCGGGGGTGGTGGGCTCGACGTCGGCGCGCAGGCCGGCCGCGCGGGCGACGTCGGCCACGGCCGTGCTGTCCGGGGCGGCCTCCCAGTGCCGGGTGTTCTTGCCGACGGTGAGGGGGTAGAGGCCGTCGCTGCCGCTGATGGACAGCTCGGGGGTGGAGCCGGCGGAGAAGTCCGTGCTGAGCTCGGTGACGACGCCGGTCAGCACCGGGCTGAGGGCGGCGGGGTCGCCGTACCCGAGGGCGATCTCGACGGTGGCGCCGAAGGCGAACAGCTCGAGCAGGTCCACCCGCTCCTCGGCGCGGGTGGCGAGGAACTCCCGGGCCTCCCAGTCGAACGCCGCCGCCACTTTGAAGGAGAAGCGTCCCGCGGTCTTCTCCTTGAGGTCGACGCTGACCGAGGTCACCGCGAGGTAGAGGTCGCGCAGGACGTCCTCGCCGCCGACCTTGACGGCGAAGGTGGGGACGTAGAAGCGGTCGTGGGCGGTGTCCTGCTCAAGCTGGGCGAGTCGCACGGGGCACCCCCTCGTCGATGGGCGGCAGCACGAGGACGGTCCCGGGCGGGATGCGCCGGGGGTCGTCGACGTCGTTGTGCCGGGCGATGAGCCGCCAGTACCGGGGCTGGCCGTACTCGCGGGCGGCGAGGAGCCAGATGCTGTCGTGGGCCTCGAGGACCCGGCGCTTGGTCTTGTCGGCGGAGTTGCGGCGCGGGTCCTCGAGCTGCTCGGCGATGGTGCGGTACTGCTTGAAGGTCACCGAGAGGGTGGCCCGGACCGGGGTGCCGTCCGAGGCGAACATCGTCAGCCGCTGGGAGATCTTCTCCACGACGGCGACGAACCGGAACACCCCCCAGCGGAACTCGACGCGGGGCGGGGCGTGGAGGTCGCCGTCGATGGAGAGCAGGTCGGTCAGCGGGGAGGTCAGCTCGAGGACGTCCCGGCTCTGCCCGTCGGTCCAGGTGTCGAAGAGCAGGTCCATGCTCAGGACCCGGGCGTTGCCGTTGACGAACTGCACGACGGGGTTGGACAGGCCCGGCGGGGCGGACTCCTGGAAGTTCGCCGAGTACTCGACGTTGTACTCGGTGGGGTTGAACAGCACCGTGATGGGGTTGCCAGCGGCGCGCCCGTCGAGGGGGGTGACGATGGCCTTCGCCAGCTCCTGGGCCATGTCAGCCCCTCCCCCGGCGCTCGCGCTCGATGCGCATGCGCTTCTCGAACCGGTGCCACAGCTCGCGGTCGAGCCGGTCCAGGTCGACGGCGGGGGCGGCCGGGGCGGCGGGCGGCGGGGCCGGGGCGGGCGCGGCGGGGGCCTCGACGACGGCGGGCCGGTTGCGGTGGACGAGCGGGGCGGGCGGGCGGTCCGGCACGGCGAGCGGCCCGGGGGCCGGCGGAGCGGGCGCGGGACGCGGCGCACTGCGGAGCCGTGGCCCGACGCGCAGCTCGGTGGCGGGGTAGCCGCCCGGGTGCGGGGCGGGTGGACCGGTCGGCCGGCGGAGGCGACGGCGCGCCGGCCCGGGGGCAGGGGCGGCCGGGTCGGCGGGCCGGTCCATGAGCGGTTCCCTGGCGGCGCCGAGCCGCGAACCGCGGGTGCGGTGCCGGAGCGACGGAACCGTCGCCGGAGCTTTGACGTCCAGCGGCTCCGCAACGACGCCCGGCGACGTCGGCCGTGCAGCTGGCCGGCTGCTGATCAGTCTCTGCTGGCCGTCACCGTCGGAGGGAGGAGACGGTGTGCGCCAGGTGGTCCGTGTCGCGGTGGTCTCGCTGCCGGACCGGTCGATGAGGTCAGCCGGCGTAAAGCGATCGAGCCGAGCCCCACGCGGTGCCCGCACGGCGTCGGGCTCACGGGTGCTCAACGGCCGGCGGGTCAGCCGGATCGGCGCCGAGTCGCTCGCCACCCCGAGGCGCCACGCGCGCTGGACCACCGCGGACTCCGCGCGTGTGCCGGGCGCCGCCCACGCTGCGCGACGCTCAGGTTCCACCGCCGGCGCGACCTCGCGCACGAGCGTCGTCAGCCGCTCGGCGAGCCAGACCCGCATCGAGAGCGACAGGGAGAGACGCACCGCGGCGCCGTCCCGCGAGCGCAGCACCGGCGCCGGCACCGCCCGCGCGGGCCGGCGGAAGATCAGGGCCAGCGGCCGCCGCCACAGCGGCCCGCGCCCCGACCGTCCGCCGCCCGCCCGGTCCCCAGGCACGCCGTCACCCAGCGCAGTAGCCTTCCCCCCGCGCAGCCACCCGGCCCCGGGGCGGTAGGTCGGCGCGGGGCGCGTGGGCAGGCGGGCGCTCATCGCTGCCTCGTGATCCCGTGGTGGACCAGCTCGACCGCCTCGGTCGCGACCGCCCCGGACATCGCGTCGAGCTCGGCGCCCGACCACCGTGCCGGGTACGCCGCGGCGCACACCCACCGCCACGCCTCCTGCCCCGCCTCGTCGAGCAGGACCACCGAGACGGTCCGGCGCTGCACCCGCCCGGAGATGACCTCCTGGTGCCAGTCCCACAGCCACCCGTCCACCAGCCCGCGCTTGAGGACGAGCGGCGGGTAGGTGGTCTTCAGCGCCAGCTGGTGCTCGAAGTCGTTGACGCCGCCCTCGCGGTAGGGCTCCACCTGGGTCTGCCGCTCGACGCCGGAGACCGCCTGGAACCCGCCGGCCTCGGTGCCGTCGATCTCCACGACGAACCGGAACAGGCGGAAGGGGTCGGGGCGGGCCATGACTCACCTCCTCAGAGGGTGTCGAACGGGTTGGCGGGTGCGCCGTCGAGCCGGCGGTTGATCTGGGAGATCTCCTCGCACCAGCGCCGGCGCTGGGCGTGCTCGAGGGACATCAGCTCGGTCTGCGGCCAGTGGAAGTGGTAGGCGATGAAGGCCATCTCCTCGTAGAGCTGGGCCACGGGATAGGCCCTCACGCTTCCCCCAGGGCGTAGACCCTCCCGCCCCCGGCGAGACGGCCGTCCGCCGAGCCGGCGAGCTGGCCGTCGTCGTCGCCCAGCCGGCCGTCCGGCTCCTCGGCGGCGTTGAGCCGTTCGTAGAGCACCTGGAGGTAGTCCAGGTCGCTGGCGAAGAGCCCCTCGACCACCTTGGTGTTGACGTCGGGCAGCGACCCCAGCCGGGTCACCACCCGGGCCAGGACGATGATCGTGAGGTAGGCGGGGTTGGCCTGCACCCGGGGGTCCTTGAGCGGCAGGATCTCGTCGGCCGCGGTGGCCAGGCGCATGACGCCGTCGGTGTGCAGGACGCCGTCGGCGTCGAGGTAGCCCTTGGGGAGCGTGAAGTCGACCTCGGTGGCGAACATGATGGGCCTCCCTACTGGATCCGACGGATGCCCTCGTTGGCGAGCTCGAGGGTGTCGATGGCCACCTCGTTGCCGGTGCCGTTGAGGTCGGTCGGGTCGTACTTGCACGGCCACGCCCGGGTGACCTCGAAGGCGGCCTTGTCCTCGCCGGCCTCGTTCTGCACCCGGATGACGACCGTCTTGCGGATGTCGTCCTGGAGCGTGGCGCCGCCGACGACGAGCTGGTGCCAGTCGGCGAGCTCGAGGGAGTCGGTGATCCCCCACTTGAGGGTGACGTTGGCGTACTTGGTCAGGCCGGAGAGCTTGCGGACCGTGAGGCGGGCCTCGTCACCCTCGCGGTACTCGATCGGGTCGCTCGCGAGGTCCCCGATGGTGACCTCGGAGAACGCGGCCTGCTCGAGGCCGTCGATCTCCAGCCGGAACCGGAACTTCCGGAGCGGGTCCGTGCGTGCCATCGCTCAGCCCTCCTGGCTCGTGGCGGTCGTGCTCGTGGCGGTCATGCCCGTGTCAGTCATGACTTCGCCTCCTGCGTCTTCTGGAAGACCCGGAAGACGACGAACTCGGCCGGCCGGACCGGTGCCACGCCGACCTCGACGATGAGGCGGCCGTTGAGGAGGTCGTCCTCGGTCATCGTCTCCCGGCCCACCGCGACGGAGAACGCCTCCTCCTCCTTCAGCCCCAGCAGCGCGCCCTCGCGCCACTGGGTCCGCAGGAACAGCGTCACGGTCTGCTTGACCCGCGCCCACAGCCGCGGGTCGTTGGGCTCGAACACCACCCACTGGGTGGAGTTGTAGATCGAGGCCTCGAGGAAGATGAACAGCCGGCGGACGTTGACGTACTTCCACAGCGGGTCGCTGGACATCGTCCGGGCGCCCCACAGCCGGATGCCGCGGCCGGGGAACCGGCGGATGGCGTTGACCCCGCGAGGGTTGAGGACCTCCTGGGTGCCCTGGTTGATGTCGTACTCCAGGTCGACGGCGCCCGCGAGGGTCTCGTTCGCCGGGGCCTTGAACACCCCGCGGGTGTTGTCGGTGAGGGCGTAGATCCCGCACACGGACCCGCCCGGCGGAACCAGGGTGCGCACCCCGCTGCGGGGGTCGCTCACGTAGATCCACGGGTAGTAGAAGGCGCCGTACTTGGTGTCGGTGACGTCCGAGCGCGGCTCGATCCCGCTCGCGTTGCCCAGGCCCTGGAGGGAGTCGACGACGGCGAAGCGGAACCTGTTCCGCTCGCAGTGCGTGACCACCTTGCTGGCCGTGTCGTAGTCTACGCCGGGGGCGTAGACGATGGCAACCTCCCGGAACCGGTCGAGCTCGAGGGCCTTGAGGCCGCGGCGCCGGCCGGGGTCGGGGTCGTTGACGTCGTAGTCGGCGGGGGTGAGGGGGTCGCCGTCGGCGCCGCCGTCGAGCTGGGCCGAGACGCCGTCGCCGGTGGGGAGCTCGGCGTCGTCGGCGGCCGAGATCTGCACGAGGGAGGAGTTGAACCCGTTGACCCGCTTGTCGAAGTACGCCGGCGAGGCGGGGTCGAGGCTGAGGTCGTCGAAGTCCTCGGCGATCGTGCTGATCGGACCCTCGTCGATGCCGCCGGCGTCGTCGGGGACGTCGGCGGGGTTGGCCCAGTGGTCCACGCGCAGGCGGAACCCCACGGGGTTGCCGTCCGCGCCGCGGGTGCTGCCGGGCAGGATGCGGACCCAGGTGTTGTTGTAGGCGGTGCCCGGTCCGGTGGCGGTGACGGTGAACCCGCCGACGTCCGCCGTGGCGGCGGCCGCCCCGGCCCCGACCACGCGGGTGACGTAGCAGCGGCGTCCGCCGTTGTCGAAGAAGGTCTTCACGGCGTAGGGCAGGAACTTCCCGGCGCCGAAGACGTCGCCGAACCAGCGCAGGTACTCCCCGTAGCTGGTGGTCAGCCACGGCACCAGCGGGCCGCGCTGGGCCTCCCCGAGGAACGCCGCGGTGCTGGTCGCCACGCCCTCGATCGGCTTGGGGCCCCGTTCGATCTCCTCGACGTAGACGCCCGGTGCGAGGTACTCAGGCATTCGACTCTCCTGTCGTGGCGTGGGTTCCGGCGGTCCGGAGGCTCTCGCGCAGCTGCGCCTCCGACTCCGCCCTGTGCTTGTCGCGCGCCTTCGTCGCCGCCGCGAGGTCGGCCTTGGCCGTGGCGGCGGCGGTCTCGGCATCGGTGAGCGCCTTCTGGGCGTCAGCGAGCGCCGTGACGGCGTCGAGCAGCTTGGGCTCCAGGTCCTTGGGTGGGATGAGGCGGGGCCCGTCGCCGAAGGACTTCCGGCGGGCCGCCGCCGAGCCGAGCAACCAGTACGCCAGCGCGTACTCACCGGCCTGGCGCGCCTTGGCGATCTCCTCGCGCCGGGTCTTGAGCTCGGTGTGCTGCGCGGTGACGGTCGCGGTGAGCTTCTTCCACCCGGCCAGGGCGTCGGAGCGCTTCTTGACCCGGTCCTTGAGCCGGTCCCGCCTGCTCTCGGCGCTCGCGAGCGTCCGGGCAGCCTTCCTCGTCCTGCGATCGAGCTTCTTGGTCCGCTCCGACCGTTCCTTGACGAGGGCCTCGACCCCGGCGACGCCGTCCTCGCCCAGCTGCCGGCGCAGGCCCTCCTCCTGGGACTCGAGGTACTCCCCGTAGGCCGTGTCCTCGCGGGCGAGTGCGTCGTAGGCGGCGGTGTAGGCGGTGGCGGCGGTCTCGGCGTCCTTCTGGACCGCGCGCAGGGTCGTCAGCCGGTTCTCGAGGTCCGCGAGCGCGACGTCGGCCTGGTTCTTCTTCGTACGCGCGGCGGTGGCGTCGGTCTCGAGCTGGGCGAGCTTCTCGGCAATCGTGTCGTCATCGCTCGAGCCACTGCCGGTCGAGTCGTCGTCGGTGGAACCACCGCCGGTGGACCCGTCGGCGGTTCCGGTGCTCGGCGTGCCCGCCGCCGCGTCCCCGGCGGGCGCCTCGACCACCTCCTCGGTCTGCTCGGTGGGCACCGCCTCCTCGGTCGGGGGTGAGCCACCGGCCTCCCCCACCGCCTGGCCCTGCGGCTGCAGCTGCTGGTCGAGGTCCTTCTGCTGGGCAGGCACCGCCTCGGCGTCACCGGCGTCCGCTGATGGTTCGCTCACGGCCGCGCTCCTTCCTTCTCGTTGGTGGTCCGCCCGGCTCAGGGGCCGGCTCGTACGTGGATGGGTGGGACGACGGCGTCGTCGAGGTCGATGGGCGCCGTGAAGACGTGGTGGCGGCCGTGCTGGAGCTGCACCGCCAGCGTCCGGGTGGGCAGGCCGTCCTTGGTCACGGTCAGGACGACGTCGATCTCCGCCGGCTCGTCCGGGGCCGGCGGGCGCAGCTCCACCACGAGGGCGAACGCACCCCGCTCGTCGGTCGTCGCCGGGAACTGCCGCCCGGGTCCAGGCGCCGCGGCGGAGACCGCCGCCCCCTCCACCGGCACGGGCGCACCCCCCGGGCTCCGCACCACCACCCCGCGCACCAGCGTCGCGACGTCGTCGAAGGGGGCGTCCGGCCGCCGCTCGAGGGCGACGACATGGCGCACCCCGTCGGCGGCGGGGTTGACCGTCAGGAGCACCGGGCCGCGGTAGATGCTGCGTTCGGTCCCGAACCGGAAGGTGAGGTCCTCGCCCGGCGGGGCGTTGAGCACCACCGCCTGGCCGCTGAGGTTGCGCACCACGGCGACGGGGCGCGCCTGCCCGGCGGCGACGTCCCACAGGGCCACGTCGACGTCGCCGCGCACCGGCCGGCGGGTGGCGCCGTCCATGAGGGTCACGACGGCGGTGACGACGTCGGTCCGGCCCTCCTCGAAGGCGATGCTCATAGCGCCCCCACCCGTTCGGCCAGCGGCCCGGGCGGGTCGGGCAGGACCCCGGCGCGATAGCGGCGTTCGGTGACCCGGTCGTCACGGGTCGGCGGCGCGGACGTGACGAGCACGGGGCTGGCCAGGTACACCATCGACGTGCGGTAGGACGACTGGGGCAGCAGCCCCCAGATGCGGCTGAGGTCCTCCACGGTGCACGGCTCAGGGGTGACCCGCACGGTCTGCCCGGGCACCTGGTCGATGGTGGGGCGCTCGTGCAGGGCCTGCACGGCCGCCCCGAGGGTGAGGAGCTCGTCGGGGTCGGCGCCGCCGCCCGGCCCGGCGCCGGTGGAGCGGAACACCGAGAGCAGGTAGCGCAGGTCCAGGGCGAGGGCGTCGGTCGCGACGAGGGGACCGTCGGCGTCGCCGGGCCGCGGGACGAGCACCTGCTCGTTGCGCAGCGCCGGGCTCGGGACCACGTGGACGAGGAAGAGGGCGAGCTTGCGGTCGGCGACGTCCTCGGCCACCGGCGGGCCGACGTAGACCTTGCCCACGCCGACGGCGCTCTCGAGCCGGGCCTGCAGCGCGGCGGTGACCAGGGCGACGGCGTCGGCGGTCATGGCCGCACCAGCGCGGGCGTGCGCTCCTCGGGCACCGGCCAGTCGTCGAGGGTCTTCTCCGCGGCGAGCAGGCCGGTCTTGCGCAGCTCACGGCGGGTGGCGGTGCGCACGTGGTCCAGGCCGATGGGGCCGCCGCCCGGCGCGGCGAGGAACGCGGCGTGCAGGGCGATGGACTGGATGCTGCCGCCGCTGATCGGCAGGCGGCTGGCGACGGCGGCGACGTCGAGGCCGTCCAGCGGCGCCGCCGGCGGGAAGGCCTTGTGCCAGATCCGGGCCCGCTCGGCGGCGGTCGGGACGGCGAAGTCGACCACGAAGCGCAGGCGGCGCAGGAACGCGCCGTCGATGTTCGCCTTGAGGTTCGTCGTGAGGATCGTCAGGCCGCGGAAGGACTCCAGGCGCTGGAGGAGGTAGGCGACCTCGACGTTGGCGTGGCGGTCGTGGGCGTCCTTGATCTCGGTGCGTTTGCCGAACACGGCGTCGGCCTCGTCGAAAAGGAGGACGGCGCCGGTGCGCTCGGCGGCGTCGAAGACCCGGTCGAGGTTTTTCTCGGTCTCCCCGATGTACTTCGAGACGGTCTTGGACAGGTCCACCTGGAGCAGGTCGACCCCGAGGTCGCGGGCGATGATCTGGGCGGCCATGGTCTTGCCGGTCCCGCTCGGGCCGCTGAAGAGGGCCGCGACGCCTTGCCCGTAGGGCACGCGGGCGGCGAACCCCCACTCCTCGAGCACCCGGCCGGCGTGCAGGACGTGCTGCGGGATCGCCTTGAGCAGGGTGCGGTTCTCCTCCCCCAGGACGATGTCGTCCCAGCCGTAGACCGGGGCGACGCTGCGCACCCCGGCGGGCAGCGTGGCGGGGCGCAGGTCCCGGGCGGCGCGCTGGACGAGCTCGACGGCGGTGCCGGGTGTCCCGGCGCCGCGGTGCTGGGCGGCCAGGGCGGCGGCGTCGTCGAAGGTGGCGGGCTCGAGGACGACCGTGGCGGCCAGCCGCTCGGCGTCGCCGGGCCGCAGCGGCAGGCCGGCGTGCTCCGCGGCCCGGGCCCACCAGGTGGCCCGCTCGGTCGCGGGGACGGACGGGGCCCGTAGGACGAGCCGGGACCGGGCCGGGCCCAGGTCGCCGTCGGCGGCGACGAGGCCGCCCGCCCGGGGCAGCGCGGCGTCGCCGACCCGGTGGCGCTCGGACTCGTCCAGGGTGTCGGTGCCGAGCAGGAGCAGGGCGCCGCCGAGGAGGTGGGCGAGCACCGACCAGTCTCCCGCGGCGGCCGCGCGGGCGCCGGGCTCGACGCCGGCGAGGTCGCCGACGACGAGCGGCACGCCCGTCCACGCGGTGAGCCGGGAGAACCAGCGCTTGGCGCCGTCCCCGCCGACGAGCCGGACCACGGTGGCGCGGTGGGCGGCGTCCTCGAGCTGGCGGGCGAGGTCGCTCTCCGCCGCCGACAGCGGCGGCTCCGAGCCGGCCAGGGAGGCCCGCAGCTGCGCGCCGAGGCGGGCCGCGGCGTCCTCCGCGGAGGGGGCGAGGAGGTGGGCGAGGACCGCGGCGGACGGGGCGTAGCCGACGTCGACGGCGGGGGCCTCGCTCTCGACGGGGCGGATGAGGCCGACTGCGACGAGCGAGCGGGCCCGGCGCAGGTCCCAGGCGCTGAGATGTTCGCCGGTGAGGAGCTCGGCCAGGAGGGTCAGGCTCGGCCGGCGGCGGGTGAGGTCGTCCTGGAGGACACCGACCGCCGTCGCGTAGCGCCCGTCGATCTCCGGGGCGAGGACGAGGCTGAGGAGGCGCAGGTCCTGGTCGGTGAGGTGGTAGGCGTCGGCGACGTCGGCGACCGCCGTCGGCAGGGCGTGGCGGGAGACGAAGAGGCTGTCGTCGACGTCGGCGAGCCGGCCGGCGAGGTCGTCGGCCTGCGGCCGGGCGGGGTCCACACCGAGCATCTCCAGCGCCTCGCGCGGGCTGACCGACCAGCCGAGCACCCCCTGGCCGCTCTCGCCGAACCGGCGGGTCAGGGCCAGCGCGAGGCTGGTCTCGACCCAGCCGGCCAGCGGGGCGAGTCCCTCGGCGTCGACGCCCCGGTCGAGCCCGGTGGCGTGGACGACGCGGATCCGGTCCCGCTCGTCGTCGGCGGGGGCGGTGCGGGCCTCGCCGGCGAGGGCCCGGACGACGTCGGCGAGCTCGGTCCACCGGGCGTTGTCCACCCCGACGAACGAGCGCGCCGCGGCCGGGTCCAGGAGGACGACCATTCGGACGGCCGGCTCGTCGAGGTAGCGGCGGCACGCCGCTGGGTCGCTGCCCTCGAGGACGAGGACCACGGGCTCGTCGGTCGCGGCGGCCCGGACGGCGGCGTCGACGTCCTCGACGGCGATGACGGTGAACTCGCCGGTCTCGCCGAGCAGGGCGCGCAGTCCCTGGGTGAACGGCTCGCTCGAGAACGGGCCGATGAAGACCGTCATCCTGCGCGTCACTGCTGCTCCAACCCGACGATCTCCCCACCATGGCGCGCGCGGGTGGCCGGGCCAATGGATCGTTCGGGCCGAAGGGGATCCGGGTGGGGCCCTGGATCCTCGGGCCGGTGGGTCCACCTCCTTGGGGCCTGCGGTGAACCCGCCCATTTCGGACCGGGTCCGCCTTGTCAGGGCGCAGCAGAGAGGGGGACAGTTGTGGCTTCAAGGGGGGCCTATGGTCGGCGGTGGACCCTGCAGCCGCCGGCATGAGGGTCAGGGATCCAGATGCGCGTGCTCATCTACTCACCGGTCCGGCTGTTCGGGGAGTGCCTGGCGGCGTTCCTCGCCTCGGCCGAGCAGATCGACGCGGTCGCGCCCGAGCACGAGGTCGACGACCTCGACATCAAGGCGATGGAGTTCGGCGCCGACGTGGTCCTCTTCGACGTCACCGCGCCCGAGTCCTGGGCGGCCGCGGGCCTGGTCAAGGCGCTGTGCCCGGACACCGCGACCGTCGCGGTGGCCGTGACGGAGGTGGCCGACGAGGTGCTCGCGTGCGCGGACAACGGGTTCGACGCCTACGTGCCCCGCACCGCCCAAACAGGCGAGATGCTCGAGATCCTGCGCCGCGCCCAGCTGGGCGAGACGGTCTGCGACCCCCGCATCGCCCGGACCCTGTTCAACGAGCTGGCCCGCCGGCACACGGCGACGGAGCACGCCGAGGACCTACACCTCACCCCGCGGGAGATCCAGATCGCCCGGCTCCTCGGGCGGGGCGCCGCCAACAAGGAGATCGCCGCCGAGCTCCACCTCTCCGTCGCGACGATCAAGAACCACGTCCACTCGGTCCTGCGCAAGCTCGAGGTGGGCAGCCGGGCCCAGGTGGCGGGGCTACTGCGGGAGAACCCGCTGGCGCTGCGGATGCGGTGACACCCAGGCCCAGGCACGCGTGGCGAGCCGAACAGTTTGGGTCCGAGCCAGCCGCACGCGTCAGGCACGATGGAGGCATGGCAGATCGACGCGGCTACTGGCGCGAACCCGACGGCAGTCCGGTCGCATACGCCGACGCCCTGCGCGCATGGGCTGACGAGTCGCACCACGTCCTGCATGGCGTCGCGCAGCGCTACCACGGGGTCATCACCTACAAGGAACTCGCTGAGCAGGTACAGACGCGAACCGGCATCCGCACTTCCGCCCTCCTGCACAACTGGGTGGGCCCCATGCTGAGCAGGGTCGTACACGACAATCACCGTCGCGGTGAGCCCCCGCTGACAGCACTCGTCGTCCACGTCGATGACGGGATGGTCGGGACCGGGTACGCCGAGGTTCTCGAGGTCGCCGGAGAACCTGCCCTGAGGGATGAGCTGGAACGCGAGCGGCACGCGGCCGGCGCACGCCTGGAGTGCTACCGCCGTTACGCGGTGGATCTCCCTGCAGACGGCGGCAGTCCGGCGCTCGCCCCGCGGCACCAGGCTGCGATCAACCGCCGACTCACACGGACGGAGGTCGCCGAGCCACCGAAGGTCTGTCCACGTTGCTTCATCCAGCTGCCATCAACCGGCGAGTGTGACTCGTGCGGTTACTCAGCCCCGATCCACCGACGTGGCGGGGTGGTCGCTGGTCGGGTGGCGTGTCCGGGATAGCGGGTCGTTGGGCGTGGTGGGGCTGCCGGTCTGTGCCGGCTCTTCCACGGTGGGGTTCCTCGGGTCGTGCCCGTTGGGGCTGGGTGGTCAGGACGCGGTGGCCGGTGGTGGCCCGGTGGCGGCGGTGTGGAGTGCGGTCCAGTGCTCGGCCCAGGCCCAGCGGGCGGGCAGGTGCAGGATCAGGCGGCGGCCGGTGGAGGCGATCCGGGCGGGGACGTTGATGATCCGGCGGCGCAGGGTGGCCCACCGGGCGGTGGCCATGTTCGCGGCGACGGCGGCGGCGCGGGCGATGTTGAACGCGATCGCCGTCATGGCGACCCAGGCCGCGTTCGCGGCGTACTTCCCGGACGGCAGGTGCGCCAGGGGCCCGTCCTTGAGCTCGGCGATGACCTGCTCGACGATCGCGTGCCCGCGGTGGCGTTGGTCGGCCTCGATGGTGTCCAGGTCGGAGTTGGTGATGAACGCGTGGTGGCGGTAGGTCGCGAACAGCTCGCCCTGCTCGCTGCCGTCACCGGCCAGGGGCTGGAGCCGTCGGACGCGGCGCACGATCAGCCGGCAGGTCACCTGCTCGGCCTTGCGGCGACGGGTGAACGCGACGAAGGGGACCTCGGCGACCTCGGCGTCGGAGACCCACCGCTGCTCGGTCTCGTCCCAGAGGGCGTGCGGGTACCTGATCGGGGTCCAGGCGTCCTCGCCGATGCCCGCGATGGCCGCCTTGGCCTTGGGGTTCATCCGCACCGTCACCGAGAACCACACCCCGTGGCGCAGGGCGGTGGCGACGAAGGCGTGGCCGTAGTACGCCGAGTCCGCCCGGCACAGCACCGGTCCCCTCACACCCGCGGCGCGGGCGGTCCCCAGGGCCTGGGCAAGGAGCTGGCCGGCCCCGGTGTGCGAGGCGACGTTCCCGCGCCGCAGCCGCGCCCGCACGATCACCGGCGCCGCGACCTCCGTGGCCAGGGTGGCGAGCTGGACGTTCAGGCCCCGGACCCCGGAGTAGCCGTACGCCGCGGCCTGCTTGGCGTAGCCGTGGACCTCCCGGATCGTGTCGTCGACATCGACGAACGCGATGTCCTGCGCCCCCGCGCCGCTGCTTACCAGGGCGGGAACCTTCCGGGCGAGCCCTGCCAGCAGCGCGCCGCTGATCTTGTCGAGCTGCTGGACGTGACCGTGGGTGAACGAACGCAGGAACGTGCCCAGCGTCGACGGTGCCCGGACCCCGTCGAAGACCCGGCCCATCCCGCCATGGCGCAGCAGGTCCAGGTCATCGATGCAGTCCGCACCGGCGAGCATCCCACCGACCACACTCGCCGTCTTGACCGCGGCGTTGGGCGAGGGCACCGTCAACCCCTCGAGCAGGCCGTACAAACCCGCGGACTCCGCCAGCCGCAAGGCCGGGACCAGACCCGCCGCCGACACCAGATTGGACTCATCGAAGACCGGTCGAATCGTGTGAGAAGGTTTCACTTACGAGGTGCCCTTCCGGGTGGTCGGATCTAGACGTCGCAATCCAGATCTTCCCTGCCCAGAAGGGCTCTCTCGCTCTACGCCACGCTCAACACTCCGGTGGATCAGGGCTCAGCGGCCGGGTAGAAGTCCCGGCCCGGGCGTCGGATCACCGCAGCTGTTTGCCGGCCTCGAACGCCCATCGTTCGACCTCGTCCGTGGCGACGGGCCGATTCTCCGTACTGGCCTCGCGTGCCCAGCCGGTCAGGACGTCCAGCGTCGCGACGTAGGCATCAACCGAGTACTGCGACCGATGCGCAAGCCTTGCGTCCTGCCGACCGGTGTGCTCGTGCGCGGAGGCGCGGACGAACTGGTCGACGATGACGGAGGGGTGCTCGGGTCGGCCCCCGCCCGCGAAGTAGAGGAACTTGGTGAAGAAGTTCGGCCCCAGACCGGTAATGGTGTTGCGGTGGCGTGGCCGCAGGAGTCTGAATGCGGCCGCGGGGTCGGTACGGGCGACGACGGCAGCCTCGTGCAGGACGCGTGCGTGGTCGGGATGCTGGCGGATGGAGCGGATGGCGGTCGACCGACGCCCGGCGCGAGGGCCCGAACCCCACGCCAGGGCGTACCAGAGCAGGCGCAGCGCCTCGTGCCCGGTGGCGTCGGCGACGGCATCGTCGGCAAGGCCGAAGATCTGCCCGCGTGTGACCACCGCCTTGCCGTCGCTCGCCCCGTCCGCGCCTACCAGCTGACCGCCACCGGGCAGGTCCTCGGTTCGCTCGTTCCACCAATCGAGGTTGACCGTGACCTGGTGCTCGGTGATGGCGTCCTCCCGCGTGCTCCCGGCGAGCCAGGCGTACAGAGTGGGCGGTGTCGTGGTCGCTGGCGCGTCGGTGCTGGTCACAGGGCCGACACTAGGCCCACCAGCCGTGTTCAGGGCGAGAACCGTCCGACTTCAAGCGGCGCGTTGAACGCGCCATCCCAGCGCCATGCGGCCGAGAAGCGTGCCAGATCCGACGTCCTCACCTCCGCCTGACGCCATGCTCGGCACATGACGATTGACGCACCGTGGGTGAAGGCACCCGCGACATGGCCGGCAGTGAGCACCGTGGTCATCGGCCACGCGAGACGGCAGGCCCTGATCGCGCTGAGCGACGACGGCCCGATACCGGTGGGTGAGCGGCTCGCCGCCTACTACGACGTGGACGGCGACCACGTCGGCGCCACTTTTGCCACGATGCCCCCGAACGACTGGCACGACATCACCGGCGCCGACGTGCTCTCCGTGATCCTCGTCCACGGCGCGATCGGCCCGCGTGCCGCCCGGCGGCTCCTCTCCGGTCCGCATCGCGGCTGGACGCTCACCGCGATGCGCGACCTCCCAGGCCGGGAGCTGCTCACCGCGGACCCGGACACGCTCGTTGCCATGGAGGACTTCCACCTCGCGGTGGAGTCGACCCTGGCCTCCCCGACGGACGCCGACCCGAGCCGCTGGGGCACCGCCAACAAGCTGTGCGCCCGCAAGCGCCCGGACCTGTTCCCGGCGAGCGACCGCAACATCTGTCGGTACTTGGGTCTCCGCGACGTCCGCGAAGAGTGGCAGGTCTTCCGGGCCCTGATGCAGGACGACGACGTCCGCCAGGCCATCGAGGCACTGCCAGCGGCTGCGCGCTCCGTCAGCGGCGACCGACAGCTGCAGCTGGACGATTCCGACCTCCGGCTGCTCGACGCCGCCCTGTGGACCTACACCGTCGGGGCACGCCCGAGGCCGAGCCGGACGCGTAGAAGGGCTCTACTTGCTCAGCCTGACCTACCGATGTCTTAGCGGCGCAAGGCATCGCACTCCGCCATGTGAACGGTGAACAATGTCTTTGTTCGGTCGACGCGGGTTGGAACCTACGCCTGCCGTGGGGGCAGCCTGGCGCCGGGATGCCCTGTTCGACAGACAGGAGACCTTTACCCCGTGAGTCCATCGACCTTCACCTGGCTACAGTTCGACGACGAGCAGTCCCGCCGCGCACGCGAATTGGTCCGCGCACTCTCCGAGCCGGGGACCCTCGACTCACTGGGTATCGGAACAATCCGCGACGGGTTCGCGAACATCCTGTTGCCTGGAACGTCGACCATTCAGACCCGCGCCCGCTACTTCCTCCTCGTCCCGTGGGCGGTTCGCCGCGTTGAAGCGAGCAGTCCCCGTAACAGGGAGAACTACGACAAGCGCTTGCGCGATGTCGAGGTTGCGACGATCGACGCCCTGAAGCTCGGCGACCCGTCCGCCCGCGGAATCATCGGCGTTGAGCGAGGCCGGAAGACCCGCAACCTCGCATCGACGATCTACTGGTCAGGTCTGGCGATGTGGGGAATCAGAGTCGCCGCCGACCTCACCAGAGCCGACGTTCGCGACCTCGCCCTCGCCCCGCGCTCTGTGCGTCGCAACGACGACGGAGAGAGCACCCCCCTCACGATCTGGGATGACATCCCCGACCCGCCGAGCGGTTTCCCCCATGAGCCGCTGTCGATCTTGCCGACCCCCGAAGAGGCCGACTACATCCTGAGCAAGATGGCCACGACGCGGAGCAGAACGGCGGCGGAGAAAATCCAAAACACGCCGGGCCGGCCGACGCTGCTTGCGGAGGTAGCCCGAAGTCCTCACACCGCCGAGCTCGAGCACCTCTGGGACATCCCGAGCATGCTCCTCGGCGAGGAGCTGACGGCACTCGTCGAGCTCGCACACGGGTTCGCCACCGCGATCCAGGGCGCGCGGCTCCGTTATCTCGACCTCCTTTTCGAGCGCAAGGCAGCGATGGGCGACGAGCCACCCGCCGGCCGGGCGGAGCTGGACAGACACATCGCGGAGTGGTTGGCCGACATGCACCGCGATGCGGCGCGGATGCAGGCCTGGCAAGCGCGTATCCCTGCAATGTTCGAGCGCCTTGGCGAGTACGGCGTCAATGTCCGGCCGAGCACCCAGGAGTTCGTCGCGACATGGTCGACGGCCGCCGTCGAGGACGCCCATGCTGCCCTTGCGAATACAGCACTCGCGGACCTCATCACGCAGCGCGAGGCGCGGCTCAAGAAGTCGTCCGCTCGTCTCACCAATGACTCCCCCCTCCACGCGTGGAACGGGGAGCTGCTCGGCATCGACCTGCTCGACTTCCGGTGGGGTGTAGCACGCGGCCACATCCTCGACTGCCTCGATGGCAAGGAGGCCGGCCATGCTCGGTCCTGACGATGGCGTCACCCTGCTCGAGGCACTCGCGCCCCCTGCGGGCTTCCAACTCGACGTCGCGGTGGGCACGTCGTACACGCTCGACCTCCACGCGCTTCTCGCCGTGCCTGCGGCTTTCGCGCTGCACCGTGACTCGGGCGACGGCGCCGGCCTCACCGACCACACCGCCCTCGCACTGCTCGAAGCCCTCCGCTCCTATGCGGGGCGGATCACCGTATTCACCGACGCTGGACACATCGCCCTTCCCCCGACGGCGGCGGGCGGCGTGTTCGGATTCCTGGAGAAGACGGTGGTTCCGGTCTGCGCTCCTCGCGGCGGTGCGTTCCACCCGAAGCTCTGGGCGCTCCGGTTCGCGGATGAGGACGGCACGCTGCTGCACCGGCTCCTCGTCGCGAGTCGCAACCTCACGTTCGACCGCTCGTGGGACGCGCTCGTCCGACTCGACGAGTCCGACGGTCCCGGAGTGTCGCTGGCCCCGCTGACGGGCGTGGTCGAGGCCCTCGTCGACATGCCCGCCACCCGTGTCCAGCCCTCGGCCGACCGGGCCGACACGCTCCGCGACCTGGCGCGCACGATCGGTGCCGCCCAGTTCGACCTGCCCGCCGGTTTCGACACGATGACGTTGCACCCGTTCGGGTTCCGCCCAGGCTCCACCAGAGAGTGGCCGTTTCCGAGGACGTCCAGGCGAACGCTCGTCGTCTCCCCGTTCCTCACGGCCGGGGCCCTTCGCCGGCTCGAGGACGCGACCCGCGAGTTTACGGTCGTCTCCCGAAGCGACGAACTGGACCGGACTTACGCCACACGACTCGAGCCCCAGCGACCACCGGCCTTCGAGGTGAACCCCCACCTCGTCGACGTCTCGGACGACGCTGACGTCTTGTCCGGCCTGCACGCCAAGGTCTTCGCCTTCGACGTCGCGAGAAGCCGCAGCCACGTCTTCGCGGGCAGCGCGAACGCCACCACGGCTGCCGTTACCCAGAACACCGAGGTCCTGCTCGAGATGGTCGGCTCGACGTACGAGGTGGGCGTGCGCCGATGGCTGAGCGACGACAGCGACCCGACCTTCCAGCGGTTGCTCACGCCACACGTCTGGGGCGAGGAGCCGCCCGAGCGGTCGGCAGTACTGGTCGCCCTGGACGCCATTCGGGCGGAACTCGCGCGCCTCACGGTCACGTGCGCGGTGACCGCCGATGAGGATGGCTGGTTCACCGTCCATTACACGAGCGATGACCCGCTTCCCTCGCACGAGGGCGCCGTGCTCTGGGTGCGGCCACTCAGCGAGGCCAACTGGACCTCCCCTGAGACGGATCACCTCGACCACACGGCTCGTACCCCGTTGGCCGGTCTGAGCTCGCTCCTCGGTGTCCGCGTCACGGTTGGCGACGAGTCGATCGAGCTCGTGCTGCCCTGCGCGATGACCGGACTGCCCGCCGACCGCGACGACCGCCTCCTCGCACTCCTGATCGCCAACCCCGACCGCCTCGTCAGATACCTGCTCATGCTCCTCACCGACCGACCTGATGACCGGTTCGACGGTGCGCTGCGGGAGATGCAGCGTGAGGTTCGGCAGCGCGACAGCTACTCACTCAGCACGGTTCCGCTCCTAGAGCTCCTCCTGCGAGCACAAGTGCGTCACCCCGAGCGCCTTGTCGCCATCAGTCGGCTTCTCGACGTGGTGCGAAGCTCACCCGAGCTCCGCGATGACGCACTCCTGGAGTTGTGGGATCGCCTCGCCGAACTGCCGAGCCTGGACGGACCACAATGATCGACGTCGAGCTGGAGATGTCCCGGCTGCGTTCCTTCCAGCGGGCGACTGCTGACTATGCGTTCGAACGGCTCTTCGGAGCCGGAGCGGAGAGCGGCAGCCGGTTCCTCGTGGCGGACGAGGTCGGGTTAGGCAAGACGATGGTCGCGCGTGGCGTGATCGCCCAGACGATCGAGCACCTCCAGGTGAGCGGCGACGAACGCGTCGACATTGTCTACATCTGCTCGAACGGTGCGATCGCCGCGCAGAACCTGCGCAAGCTCGCGCCTGCGGGGGCGCCCGTCGAGCACCGGTCCGAGCGCCTGCCTCTCCTCGCGTTCCGGCTCTCCCGGCGCGAGCATCACCCAGTCAACCTCATCGCGCTCACTCCCGGAACCGCCTTCGCCAAGGGATGGGCAACAGGCCAGGTCGAGGAGCGCGCTGCCGTGCTGCGGGCACTTCAACAGCTCTGGGGCGGCAGACGTGTCATGGGTCGCGGGATCGGACGGATCTTCGCCGCCGGAATCGGGCCGGGCTCGTACGAGTCGAAGGACGCGCGGATCCGCGCCCTCGCCGCGGAGCAGGGCAACTTGTCACCAGAGGCGCTTGAGATCTTCGGCCGCGAGGTGGGCAAGGTCAACGCACGGCGCTCCCAGCGCGGCGACGCCGACCTGGACACGGCCCTGCACCATGTCGCGGAACGCTTCGCTCGCACTGACGATCCCGGCAGGGCGGCTGTTGGGGTCCGCAACGAACTGATCAGCGAGCTGCGCAGTGCTCTCGCCATGACAGGCGCACACCTCCTCCACCCTGACATCGTCGTCCTCGATGAGTTCCAGCGGTTCCGCGACATCCTCCATGGCACGGGCGAGGCCGACTACGCCGCTGAGGTCGCACGCCAACTCTTCGAATACCACGACGAACGCTTCGACCGCACCACCCGAATCCTCCTGCTGAGTGCGACCCCCTACGTCATGCACACGACGAGCGCTGAAGCGACGGCCGGTGGCAACCACCACTACAAGGACTTCCTCGAGACCTATGGCTTCCTGGCCGCAGGGCTGCCCGGAGTCGATCCAGAGCAAGCGAAGACCGACCTGGGTCGTGAGCTGTCGGCCCTCCGCACCACCCTGCTTGACGCCCCGACGTCCGGTGTGCGACCAGCCGTCGCGGCGGCACATCACGTCAGTGAGCGACTCCGAGAGGTCATGGTCCGCACCGAGCGGCTCGCCTCCACACCGGACCGCGACGGGATGCTCCGGCAAGTGGACGAGGATCTCGCCGTTCCGAGCCGTGTTGCCTTGGCGCAGTACGTCGCGACGGATCGCGTCGCCCAGCACGTCGTCGCCGTCTCCGGCCGTCAGATCGGCGACGTGGTCGAGTACTGGAAGGCGGCGCCCTACACACTGAGCTACTTGGGAGCCCACACCTACCAGCTCGCGGAACAGCTGCGCGCCCTGGCAGGCGACGCTTCGGCTGTACCCGACACCGAGCTGCTGTCAATGCTTCAGCACTCTGAGGCTGTCCTCCCCTGGGACGAGATGCGCACCTACCAGCCCCTTGACCCCGCTCACGAAGGCTTGGCGCGTCTGTGGCACGACTTCTTCGACGAGGCACAAGCACACCTGTTGCTGTGGATGCCGGCGTCTCTGCCCTACTACACGTCCGGCGGCATCTTCGAGAGCGCAGCAGCGCGGCGCCTGACGAAGCGCTTGATCTTCTCCTCATGGACGCTCGTTCCCACAGCCATCGCAACGCTCACCAGCTACGAATGCGAGCGTCGGCTCCACGACGCCGCCCGCGACGCGGGCGCAGTCGTGCACGACTATGACGACGAGCTCCGCAACACGACTCGCTTGCGGTTCGGAGTCGGCACCCAGTCCATGGCACACCTTCAGTTCGTGGTGCCAAGTCCAGCGCTGGCACGGCTGGCCGACCCGTGGGCCGAGTCCGTCCGTCTGCGTCGTGAGGGCCGCGTGCCCACGCTCGAGACGATTCTCGCGGATGTAACGACCCGTATCCGGGCGGCCCTCGAACCACTCATCGGGCACCTCCCTGTTGGGCGTGGCGCCGGATCGACTGCCTGGTACACCCTGGCGCCGGCTCTCCTCGACGGCGACGGCACCCTCAGCATGGAGGGTCTCCGCGACGAGGACGACGAAGGCACGACTGCGCTCGATCGCCACCTCGTCGAGCTCGAGAGGCTCTTCTCGGTCGCACAGAACCCCGACACCACTCCCGACGACCTCCCGCCGTTGCCGGCCGACCTCGCCGAGGTGCTGGCACTGCGGAGCGTGGCGGGGCCTTCAACGGTTCTGATCCGCGCCTTTGAACGATCGTTCGCGTCGGCGGGTCCAGACGCGCTGGTCGCGGCTGCCGCGTACGCGGCGGAGGGCTTTCGCTCCTTGTTCAACTCGACCGAGGCCAACCAGGCCCTCGACGCCTTCGACGGTCCCGGCGAGTACTGGCTTACGGTCCTGCGGTACTGCGCCGTTGGCAACTTGCAGGCCGTCGTCGACGAGCTCTGTTCCGTTCTCGTGGAGAACCGAGGCTACGACCGCGCTCCCGACCAGGCCGGTGCGCTTGCCGACCTCGCCCGGGACGTCCGTACGACGCTCGGACTCTCGGCGCTCTACCGTCCTGCCGTCGTGACCGACCAGCAGGACGGCGACGGGCCGCGGTGGCGCCAGCTACGCCTTCGCGGGCGGTTCGCCCTGCGGTACGGCACAACGTCCACGGAGGAGAAGGCCGAGCAGCGCTCCGCCGACGTCGGCCTGGCTTTCAACTCTCCGTTCTGGCCGTTCATCCTGGCGTCGACGTCGGTGGGCCAGGAAGGTCTGGACTTCCATCAGTACGCCCATGCGGTGAGTCACTGGAACTTGCCCGGAAACCCGGTCGACCTCGAGCAACGCGAGGGCCGGATCCACCGCTACAAGGGGCACGCGGTCCGCAAGAACGTTGCGCGCGCCTTGCCGTTCCCCGTCGGCGAGGGCCACCCGTGGACGCAGCTCTTCGCTGCGGCGGCTGCGCTCCCCGAGAGCATCGATGCGGACATGGTCCCGTACTGGGTCTTTGCTCCGGTGAGCCTCGACGGGGAGTGGGCGCTGATCGAGCGGCACCTTCCTCTGACGCCGTTCACGCGCGAGAAGTCGGTGATCGGGTCGTTGTTGTCCAGCGTCGTGCACTACCGGCTGGCGTTCGGGCAACCGAGACAGGACGAACTCGTGCAGATCCTCAAAGACCTCGACCCGGAGACAAGGGCGGCTCTCGGACAGGTGCGGGTGGATCTGACGCCGCCGCGGATCTGAGAGTGCCTTACCTCGGCTACGCCCGCCGCACCACGACGAGCGCGTCCCACGCCCCTCGCCGTCGGTCAGTCAGCAAAGCCCAGTCAGGGCTTCACCCCTCGCAGCGACCCCACGGCGGGTTGCCCGCGCCGCGCTCGATCGCCTGAGCCTTGCCGGTCGAGCTGCCGGGAGCGGTGGTCGGCGCCTCACCGGGCACCTCGCACTCGGGCGCCTCGGCCTCGGGCGCCTCGGCCTCGGGCACCGTCACCGTGACCTCCTCGGTGACGCCGTTGACGGTCAGCCGCAGCACGGCCGTCCCGGAGCCGACGGCGGTCAGCTCGCCGGTCGCCGGGTTGAGGCGCAGGACCTCGGCGCCCGCCTCGAGCCCGCTGCCGGCCGCGTCCACGACGCTCACGCCGTCGCCGGACCAGTCCGCGCTCATCGGCCACGCGACCGGCACCGAGCGGGTGCCGTCCTGCGACACGCTGCCGCTCACGACGGCGCTCTCCCCCAGCGCCAGCTCGGCCGGTGCGTCGAGCGCGAGACCGTCCACGCGGGCGCGGACCTCGGCCCGGAGCCACTCCAGCCGGTCGGTCACCGGCGCCGGGTTCGCCCCGACGACGCCCTCGGCGGGGTCGATGCCCAGCAGCGTCCAGCCGGTGAACCCGCCGTTGTCCGGCGTCGACGACGGCGACTTGCCGGAGTTGCCATTGATGACGTTCGAGACGCCGTCGAAGCTGCGGGCGTGGAAGGCGCCCACGTGGGCGTTGACCGCCGCCACCGACTTGCCCGACTCCGCCCGGAAACGGCCGAGGAGGGCGTCGACCGCCGCGGCCTCGTGCCGGTCGGAGATCTGCGAGGCGTCGTCGGGCAGGGGGTCCTCGGTGGGGTGGTGGAAGAAGACGACGACGCCGGTGACGTCCTCGTCCGCCGTCGCCGAGGCGAGGGCGTCCTCGAGCAGACGGATCTGGTCGAGCCCACCGGCGCGCAAGGAGCCGGCAGAGGTGTCGAGGGTGACCACCCGGGTGCCACCGAGGTCGCTGACCTGCTGGGCCGGGCCGAACGCGGCCTCGAACGCCCCGATCGAGCCGCCCATGATCTCGTGGTTCCCGGGGACGTAGAGGTACGGCACGGCGTCGCCGACCTCCTCCTCGAGCACCCGCGCGGCGAGGTCGAAGTCGATCGGCGCGCCCTCGTCGACGAGGTCGCCGTTGATGACGAGCAGGTCCGGCTCGGCGGCGACGATCTCCTGCAGGGTGCGCCGCGCCGCGGCGACCGTGTCGGAGCCCGGTGCCCGCCCGACGAACTGCGCGTCGGACATCACCGCGATCTGCTGGGCGTAGCCCTCCACGGTGCCGTCGGTGACGATCACCGGGTCGTGCACGGGTGTGGCGGCGGGCTGCTCGACGTCGGGCGCGACGACGGCGGCGATGTCGGTGAAGGCGATGTCGCCCTGGTACAGCGCGCTCGAGCGGGTCTCCATGATCCGGACGCGCTCGAGGGTCAGCGGGAACGGGGTGCCGGCCGGGACGGTGAAGGTGGTCTCCTTCCACCCCTCCCAGGTGATCATCGGCCCGTCGAGCTGCTTGACGACGCCGTCGCCGTCGCGCACCTGCAGGCGCGGCCACGCGCCGGTGGCGTCGCCGTCGACGAGCATGGTGATGGCCTGCGGCTGGCCGGGCACCTCGATCGGCGAGGGGGCGACGGCGTAGGACCCGCGGGTGGCGGTGGAGCGGGTGAAGTCGTGCTGCAGCCGCAGTGCGGCCTGGCCGTCGGGGCCGGTGGTCGTGGTGAGCGACCCGGCGGCGCGGGCCTGCGCGAATGACCACGAGGCGCCGTCGGCGAGGTCGGTGACGGGCTTGGTGGTCAGGCCCACGGTGACAGGTACCTGGACCACGGTGCCGGCCACCTCGAGCTGGGCCAGGGCCGAGCCGGAGCCGGTGGTCGCGGTGACGGTGAACGCGACGCGCCGAGCCCGGCGGGGGCGATGGTGAAGCCCTCGCCGATGGTCGCGGTGACGTCGGCGACCTCGATGGGGGCGGCGAAGCCGTCGGCGTCGTGGCCGGTCAGGGCGATGGTGGCGGTGTCGCCCTCGCCCTCCATGGCGATCTGCGACGTGGAGGCGGTCACGTGGTCCAGCGGGCCGAGGACGGTGAGGTTCGCGGCGCCGGTCAGGCCCGAGGCCTTGTAGCTGAGGGTGGCGGGGCCGGGCGTGACGCCGGTGAGGACGGCGCCGGTCCTGGTCTGCTCGGCGATGACGGCGTTGGCGTCGTCGCCGTTGGGCAGGGAGCCGGGCGAGGTGACGGTGAACCTGCCCTGCGCGTCGGTGCCGGCGAGCTGGTCGCTCAGGCCCACGCCCTCGACGGTGCGCTGCAGGCCGGGCAGGACGTGATGGGCGTCGTCGCCGTCGAGGACGGGCCGGACGGCGACGTCGGTGAGCTCCTCGGTGTCGGCGGAGGAGAAGAACGACAGGGAGTTGGCGACGACGCGTGGGGAGCCATCCGAGGGGACGTTGACGAGCTCCGGCTCGGTGCCGCCGGCGGGGCGGGCGACCATCGTGGTGGAGCCGCCGCCGTCGATGTTGACGGCGCTGTGGGCGCCCAGGTCGATCATGAGCTCGGCCATCTCCACGCGAGTCAGGCCGCGGGCGGTGGCGCTGCGGCCGTCGACGGTGGCGACGAGGAGCTCGGAGCCGTCCTCGGTCAGGCCGAGCACGGTGCGCGCGGCGACCGGCTCGTCGGGGAAGTTCGCGAGCTCGCCGTCGAGGACGAGCGGGACGTTCCCGGCGATCGCGAGGTCGACGTCGGAGCTGGGCTCGATCGAGATCTCGACGGCCTGGCCGACCTCGAGCGTACGGACGACGTCGGCTCCCGCCCCGCGGCCGAGGAGGATCTGCCCGCCGTCGGGGAGGGTGGGCTCGCCGACGGTGTCGGTCACCGCGGTGACGACCCCGTCGACGACGACGGCGGAGGCGACGTTCGTCTCGCCGGGCAGGCCGGCGGGCCGGTCGAGGGACGCGCTCCCCCACCGCTCGTTGTAGACGCCGATGGCGCCGGCGGGGACCGTCGCGCGGTTGAGGCCGGCGAGCTCGTGGGCGGCACCGCCGATCGTGAGGATTCCGGCGGCGGAGAGGTACTCGATGGCGGCGACGCCGTCGGCGAGGGTGAACGCCGGGTTGGCCTCGCGGTAGCCGTTGACCACCTCGCCGCCGGTGATCGTGGTGAGGACCGGGGCGTTGGTGTAGTTCATGTCGAAGTGGTTGCCGTTGACGGCGGCGACCGCACCCGTACCGGCGACCTGGTCGAGGACCGTCGCGGGAGACGTCGTCGAGCCGGAGTCGAGGACCTCCATGCTGAGGGTCGGCTCGGTGAGGTCGGCTACGAGGATGTTTCCCGACGTCCAGCCCTTGTCCTCCAGACGCTGGAAGCTCGTGAGGTCCAGACCCGGCGCGACGGCGCGGGTGGAGACCTCGTGGAGGACCGAGCCGTCGGCGTCGAGGTCGAGGCCACCGGTGTCGCCGGTGGTGGTGCCGACCGGTTCGGCGATGGGCGTGGCCACGGCGGGCAGGGCGGTGAGGCCGGTCAGGCACAGGCCGGCGGTTACCAGCGCGGCGAGTGGGCGTAGCGGTACGTGCACGGTTCTTCCCCCAGGAGATCGGTGGCCGGGTGGTTTTGTCCGGTCCACGTCCGAACGTAGGAGGGCGTGGCGACGTGCGGGTGACCTGTGGGTGAACGGGGCGGTGGTGTTCTGGCCAGCACGGGCCGACCGCGGCTTCGTCCGTGGCTGCCCGCGATGCCGTCCTGAAGAATCGGGCAGGCCGGCGACCGGCGCTCGGCCCGCTGCTGGCGGTGTTAGTGCTGGTCGCCGGCTGTTGTCTGACGGTCGGGATCCTTGGCGGCGAGGAGGCGGTTCATGATCTCGGCGAACGTCCGGACTCGCTGACGGGCGTCAATGAGGGCATAGTTCCCGTTCGGTCCCACGGCCTCACGGACGTCCGTCTCATCGGCCCCGTACAGCTCAGCGAGCGCTTCCTCGCTGAACCACAGCTCTACCTGCCCGGGGCCGGTGGGGCTGAGGTACAGGAGGGTGCGTCCGTGTGTGAACGGTGGCACCACGGTGATCGAGTTGGGCCACGGCTTGATCCGCAGGCCGAGGTCTCCGGCGAGGGCGATGGCATCTTGGAAGGCGTCCTGGACGCCGTGCTCGCGGGCCTGTTCGAGGACCCACTCCACCTTGGCGCGGCGGGTTCCCTGCTGGCGTGGGGTGACGTCCTCGGCGGCGACCTGGTGGTCCTCCGTCTCGCGGGTGAGGAACACCGCACCGCTGGGGTCGACGAAGGAGGTGAACGTGACGATGCTGACCGGGACGGTGAACCCCGAGGCCACGAGGAACTGCACCGCTTGGTCGAGCTCAGGCGCCCGCCCCGTCCCGATCAGCACGATGGAGATCTCCCGCGCCCCCTCGTTCTGCAGGGCCTGGCGGGTGGTCGCGGCGTCGTCGCCCGAGAGCCGGAGGCGGCCCAGGAGGTCGTCCGGGTCCATGGAGCCGAGCCACAGCACGTAGTGCAGCGCCTGGGACAGGGTCGCGACGTCCACGGGGCCGCGTTTGAGCTCGGCCAGGACGATCCCGCCTTCCTGGCTCAGGCCTAGCAGGTCCAGCCGGGACCGGTCGGGGAAGATGACCTGCTGGCCCAGCCACCGCAGGCCCGGCGCGATCATGGTCGGGTCGTGCTTGACCCAGGCCTCCAGCTGGGCCTCGACCCAGTCCTGGCGTTGTTCCAGGCGGCGTGCGGCGTTCCCGCCCACCGACCACACCGCAACTGGCATCTCGACTCCTCAGCTGGCGGGCAACCGATGATCGCTTGTTCGGACGCTTACCCAGTATTCAGCGGTATGAGCGACGTGGAGCTCCGAAGGCGCCGGACTCTCAGCGGCTGGCAGCGGCGGCCGGGTCCCTCAGGGCCCGACCGTCGCCGATGTGCCGTCCCTACTTCCCGCTGTTGCTGTCGGCAACGATGCTCGCGATGCACTGGCCCTGGTTCTTGTAGTCGTACATCTCCCAGCCGCCGTCCTTGCAGACCTCCGGTGAGGACGCCTCGACAGTGGCGTTCATGGAGTAGACGCGGCCCTGGGTGGTGGCCTCGTAGTCAAGGGTGTCCCCGACCGCCGGAAGTCCGGCGTTGTTCGCAGTCCACTCAGACGGTGCGCCTGCGTACTCGTAGCTCACGACACCCTGGCCTACTGAGAAGACGCCGATGTTCGACCCGGCGGTCACCCCGACCGGGTCGGCGAGGGTCGCTGTCTGGACTCCGGCGCCCGCGGCGGTGATGACGTCGGAGACCCACGTGACGGTGCCCGTGGTGTCGACCACGACGAAGCGGATGTCGCCGGCCCGCTCGGCGTAGTAGTTGACGTGCGTGAACGTGCCGTCGAACGGCGCCGGGTGATTGGTGTCGACAATCGTGAAGTTGTGGTACCCGTCCACGTAGGCGCGGTCGGTCGCGGGGTTGCCGAGCGTGCCGGTGAGGGCGTGGGCGGCTGTGGTCAGTCCAAGGACGGCTGCGGTCATGACGAGGACGGCGGCAATCGTTCTTCTCATGGTTTGCTCCAAGACCAGTGGGGTTGTGACACTTCATAAGGTGGGACATGTAATTGCTGCTTGGGCTCCGTCCGACGTGCCAGCCCCCCCGTTCCCGCACGATCAGTCCGCGTTGGGGTGATCGTGAGGTGCGTCACACGCTAGCAACGCGGGCCCTTGCTTGTGTCGGCTATGTAGGGCACGTTTCCGGCCGGACTCGGACCGGGGGCGAGCGTCGTCAGATTCTGCCGTACCCATGATCTGCAAGGGCTCGGCGTCGTCGGCCCGGCACACCTCGGGGAGCGATCTCGGTCGCCAATCATGCGTAGCTGTTGCGGCTCACTGATCTTTTGGGTCTTTGGAACCTTGCTGACGCACACCCTCGTAAAGCGCCGCTGGTGTCGGATATCTCCTCTACGCTGACCGCCATGGCTGAACCCTCCCCGTACGAACTTGATGCTTGGGCGAAGGTCCAGCTCGCCCGATCCCGTCCCATCTCCGGCGCCGTACGTTCGGTCAACGACCGAGTCGCGACGGGCGCGCGTGCAGTGGGAGGGAAGGCACACAATGTGCTCGACGCGCACCCAAGGGCACGAGATGTCATGAGGCGCGGCGGTCAGGCCGCGACGCGCGCCGGAAACGGCCTCTCGACCGTTGCGAAACAGGCCCGGAAGTCTGTCCCCGAAAGTGCGCAATCCTGGTTCATTGACGCGGGACGCTCCACCACGAAGATGGTGACCCGTGTCGCCAGGGTCGGTCTCTCACCCGACCGAGTCGTCTCCAAGCACCAGGCCCGTGGGCACAACGTGCACAGCCTGCTCGACGTGCGCGCACTCGACCTGCAGCAGGTTGACGAGGTCCGCGGGCGGCTTCTCGGGCTGGCATATCCAGCTGCCGCCGCCACGTCCGGAGCGGCAGCCGCGCTTGTCATCACAGGCGGAGAGCTGACCGGAGCGATGTCCGGCGGTGCGGCCGCTGCCCCGTCCGGCGGGGCTATCGCGGCGGCGTCCGCAAGCGACATCGCCACCGTCATGGGTCTCTCATCCCGAGCCGTTGGACACGTTGCACTTCTCTACGGCTACGACCCTGAGGATCCGAACGAGAAGCCGTTCATCTGGTCGGTCATCAACGTCGGCACGGCGATGTCGGCATCAGCCAAACAAGCCGCGATGAAGGACCTCTCTCGGCTCACCCAAGCCTTGTTCCGTGGCAAGACCTGGCAGGTTCTCAATGAGTCCGTGCTGTCGCGCGCGTACGTTGCGTTCGCGAAGGCATTCGGGACCCGCGCGACGAAGCAGTCACTGGGGAAATTCCTCCCCGCGGTCGGTGTGATCATGGGCGCCGGCTTCAACTGGGCCACTTTGGAGTCCATCGTGGATGCGGCGGAGTTCGCGTACCGGCGCCGCTTTCTCATGGACAAGTACCCGCATCTCGACAGCGAGCTGTTCCTCGACGTCGAGAACGTCGTCCCGGAAGACCACGACCAGGCGTTCTCTGTTGTCGAGCAGCTCACAGAGGTCATCGGCCATGACCCCTTCGGCTCGACCGCCCTGCCGGAGGCCGGAACAAGGCCCGCGGAGGCCATTGCCGAGCAAGACTAAATCAGCCTCGACACGCCTGAGGGGACTTCCGCGGCCGGCGGTCCGTCGGCGATTCCAAACCGGCGAGCTCCGCAGGCATGGGTAGCTGATCTCGAAGGCTTCCGTCAAGTGGGCGCGGTTACCTGCTTGGCCCTTCTGACCGTTGCACCAAGAACTGCTGCAGGTTCTCGCCAAGGTAGCTGGAGCGAAGGACCAGCTCGTCGTCTCGTCGGCACACGAAGCCGTGCTCCCCGAGGAGCGCAACGACCTCCTTCTCACGGCTGGCTGGGATCTTGAGGTAGTCCCCGTTGAGCGTCGTCCGTACGACCTGGCCAATGTCCTCGCGGAGCTCTTCGGGGAACAGCTGCTGATCGAGCGCGTACTGCGTCGCCATCGGAGGCCAGTCGCCGTCGGCGAACGCCGCTGACTCCTCGACGTCGAACGCGGTGTCGTCGTCATCCTCGCTCTCCTCGTCGAATGGCAGCCAGGTGTGGCGACGTTCTACGGCACGGGCCTCACCGAGAGTGCGGGCGGCGGCCATCGCCTGCACCTCGGTGGCCATCTCGACTGCGACATCCTCAGGAAGGAACGCGAGACTCTCGTGAAAGGGGTCGTAACCGTAGACGAGCGACGTGTGTGACATCCAATGCTCCCTTGATTGCTTCGTGCCTACCGCGCGACGTCGTTGTCGAGCAGTCGAATCGCCTCACCGAGTGCATCCCGCCACAGCGCCGGCCCCACGGTGTCCCGGAGCTGCCCGAGCAGCTCCTGGGCCGCGAACTTCACCATCCTGCTCCGGGGGTCGTCGCCCAGGGGACCTCCCGAGCGGGTTGCCGCCTGGGCGTCTGCAGGTGCCGACACGGCGGCGTCCTGCTGCTCCTTCAGGACCGACTGCTCGATCGCCGTCGCCGGGTCATCAACCGCGCCGTCCTCGGGTTGCGTGCCGCCGAGTGCCGGGGACAGGGTTCCCGCCGGGTACACGATGTCCAGGTAGTGCGTGGTGCGGGTCATGGCGATGTAGAGCATCCGGTCGCCCTGTGGTCCGGACTCGGCGATCGCCGCTGGGTCGACGACCACCACGGCGTCGAACTCAAGACCCTTCGCGGCGGGCGGACTCACGATGTTGATGGCCGCGGTCAGTCCCCCGCGGTCGGCATCGGACCACATGATTCCGGCCGACCTGAACGCTGCCTCGAGAGCCTCACGGCGGTTCGCCGGACAGACCACGCCGACGAAGTGCCCGCGGGCGCTGTGGTGCTTCACCGTTTCGAGCGTGGCCTCCGCCAGGTCGGCGCTGGCCGCGACCTCGTGGAGCTCCGGACCGGGCTCGACGTCGCGGACGATGACGCTCGGGAGGGTCTGCGCGTCCCGCTCGTCGAGGAGGTTGCTCGCGAGGGCGAGCACAGACCTCGGCACACGGTAGCCGTGGGTCAGAGACTCCCGTCGCACGGGCAACGGCGACTGAAGGATCTCGACGACGTCGTCCCAGGAGTCACGCGCCCAGAACCCCGTCGACTGGGCGATGTCGCCGACGATCGTCATCGACCCGGTCCGCGAACGGAGCCGGATCGCGCTGAGCTGCATCGGTGAGAGGTCCTGCGCCTCGTCGACGACGATGTGCGCATAGTCGATGGGCTCGCCGGAGAGCTCGGCCTGGACCGCGTCAAGGAGGACGAGGTCCTCCTTGGACCAGCGCTCCTCGGAGAGCCGACCCGCCGGCGGACGCTGGAGGAGCTGTAGCTGGTCGACAGGGAATCCCGGCGGTGCGGCCGAGACGAGCCGCGCCAGGGAGCCGAAGAGGTCACGGAGGAACGCCTGGGCACTGAGCTGGGGCCACACTCGTTCGACAATCGCGTCGACCTCGACGGTCTGGAAGAGCTGCCGGGTGTCGCCGCGGTAGACCCCGCCGTCACGTTTGAGGGTCCTCGTGGCCTGTCCGGCCAAGAAGGCGAGCAGCTCCTCACGGAACCGCGACCGTCCGCGGTTGTAGGTCATCGACCTCGTCCGGGCCACGATGGGCTGGACGTCGCGCTCCGTCACCTCGACGCTCCACGGGAACCCCTCGGCCTTGAGCCGAACGGGCTCCCGCAGCGGTCGGATCCGGTCCTGCAGGCCCTGGGAGATGATGTCGAGCATCCGGAGATCGCCCTTGACGCGAGCGACCTCACCGGACTCCTTGCGCGAGGCGCGCACCCCGGTCTCGAGCATCGAGGCGACGTCGGTCTGGACGACGTCGTTGTCACCGAGCTCGGGCAGCACCTGCTTGATGTATCGGGTGAACGTCGGGTTCGGCCCGACGACCAGGACATCGTCCGGGTCGAGCACGTCCATCGTCCGGCCCGCCGAGTAGTTGTAGAGCAGCCAGGAGACGCGGTGCAGGGCGACAGCCGTCTTCCCTGTCCCCGGGCCGCCCTGGATGATCAGCAGGGATTCCCGGGGAGAGCGGATCAACGCGCTCTGGGCGGCCTGGATGGTCTGGACGATCTGCCGCATCTCGGGAGTGCGCTGGCGGCCGAGGGCGTCGTTGAGAAGCTCGTCCTCACGGATCAGGACGGTGTCCGGGTTGTCGAGCTCGCTCAGCCGGTCGGCGATCTCGGCGAGCACTCGTTCGTCGAAGTCCACGATCGTGTTGGCCGTGGTCGTGAAGCTGACGATCCTGGCGACGTCGGCGGGCGCCTCAGGTGTCGCCTCCCGAAGCTTCATCACCCGAGGCGCCTGCCAGGGGTAGACGACGATGTCCCGGGCGTCGTCGGTGATGAGGTGCATCCCCACGTAGAACGTCTGCTCGTCGGTCGTCTCGTACTTGGCGAACGCGACGGCCTCCTCCGGAGAGCCGAGCGCACCGTTGCCGGCCGCCTTCAGCGCTGCCCCGTCCTTCGGGTTGGCCGCCGCCTTCCACTGCTCCGCCTGCCGGAGGCGCTTCGCCTCACGGTGATGGAACGCGTCGTCGAAGTACCTCTGCTCCTGGTCGAGCACACTCTGCCGTTCGGCGACGTCGGTCACACTCATGCGGATCCTCTGACATACGGACAACGAATTACTGGATCCTAGGGCCACCGTATGACATCGCTCACGGAACTCGCGATGCGTCGCCCGAGCTCCGCCAATCTCGGCACGCCGTACCGTGAGTTCGCGCACGCCAAGCGACGCAGCACCGACTCGTTGCCACGGATCGGACCGATCGTGACTCGAAGTTGGACTTTTCCGTCCTGGCTGCGCGTATTCTCGGCGAATACTCCTGGGTCTATGGCATCGCTGCCGTGCCCCGCAATCCGGCAGCACCTGAAAGGCCCGTACCCGAGCGATGCAGGACTACGACCTCTGGGACATCTTCGCCCTGCTCATGCCCGACTTCGGCGCCCTGGGCCGTGGCGAGCTGGAGGGCCTGAGCGCTCTCGTCATCTTCATCATTCTCGCAATCACCCTCTGGTTCTTCGTGACGGTGTACGTGAAGAGGCGACGCGCGTTGCGCGACATCGCAGCGCTTCATCACCTCGTCGAAGACGTCCGCACCGACGATCTGGTCGTACGCCGGGAGGAGATCCGCGAACAGGCCGGCTCGGCCGCTTCCGAGCGGGTTCGTCATCTGTGGCGCGAGTTCGACGAGACCCTCGTCATGTCGCCCGACCACCTGCGGCTAGAGAACACGGTCGACGCCGAGCAGCTCTTCAACAGCCGCACCCTGGCATCCGAGCTGATGCACAACCGGGTTCTCTCGACGGTGCCGTCGATCCTGACCGCCGTGGGCGTGCTCGGCACGTTTGTCGGCCTGACGACCGGTCTGAACGGCATGGAGCTCGGGACTGACTCCTCGGCCGACGAGCTCAAGAGCGGCATCGACAACCTCATCGGCGGTGCGGCGGTCGCGTTCATGACGTCGGTGTGGGGTGTCGGCGCCAGCCTCCTGACCAACATCTTCGAGAAGGTCGCCGAGCGCCGTGTCGCCGACCGCCTGGGCCGCCTCCAGGACCACGTCGACGCTCTCTTCCTCCGCATGGCACCCGAGCAGTCCCTCGTGAGCATCATGGACAGCTCACGCGAGACCTCGGTGGCGATGCAGGAGCTCCACGAGAAGATCGGCACCAAGCTGCAGGAGGCGGTCGAGGGCCTCTCGGCCGACATGCAGGAGGCGCTCACCCGGGCCATCGACACCGCGATGGCGCCGTCGATGGCGTCGCTCGCCGAGAACGCCGCCACCCAGTCGAGTGCGGTGTTCGAACGCCTTGTCGAGAAGTTCACCGCCTCCTTCGAGCAGATCGGCACCAGCCAGGCCGAACGGCTCGACGCCGCGTCAGCCGGTGTCGCCACCTCCCTTGAGTCGATGTCGGGTGGCGTCACGTCGATGCTCGAGGACCTCAGGACGCACAGCGACAAGCAGATGACCGCGCAGGCGGAGCAGTCGGCCCTTTTCAGCACTCAGCTCGAGGAGCTCATGAGGTTGAGCGCACGTCAGAGCGAGATGCTCTCGGGTGCGCTCACGCAGATCGTCGGCAACCTGGACACCGCGTCCGCGCGGATCGGTGCGTCCACCGCGAGCCTGGCGACCGCCACCGAGAACCTCCGGGAGACGGCAGCGATCTTCGCCAGCACGAGCGACGAGATGCGTTCCATCATCGGTCAGAGCGCGGAGTCCCTCGAGCACATCAGCCAGGGCCACGAGCGCGCCGCGGCACTCCTCGACGGCCACTCGGAGCGGTTGAAGGAGCTCACGGTCACGAGCACCCGGGCGGGCACCGAGCTGCGCGGGGCGGCGGCCGACGCAACGAAGGGGTTCGAGTCCCTCAAGTCGCACCAGACCCAGTTCCTCCAGGGACTCCGGCAGGAGGTCGCGGCTCTTGGCGAGCAGATGTCGGAATGGCTGATGGCGTACGCGGAGGCGGTCTCCGGGCAGCTCACCGACCGGATGCAGCTGTGGAACCAGCACAGCCAGGAGTACGCCTCGCACATGCTCCGCACCGCCCAGGCGCTCTCGGACGTGGTCGACGAGATCGAGGTGAAGCACAGTGCAGCTAGCAGCCCGTCGCCGAACGGCGTCACGGCGGGACGACGCTGACCCGTACTGGATCTCCTTCTCGGACCTGATGTCCGCGCTCCTGCTGATCTTCATCCTCGCGGTGGCCGTGCTCGTGCTGCAGCTGACCGAGCGGGAGCAGGCCCTGGCATCCGAGCAGGAGACCGCCGAGGAGCAGCGGGCACGGTTCTCCAACCAGATCGTCACTCTGAGCCGCGCGGAGGAGATCCGCGCCGAGATGCTGCTCGAGGTCCAGGAGAACCTGCGCGCCCAGGGCATCGAGGTCACGGTCTCGGAGAACAACACGGTGCTCAGCATCCCGGCGCAGGTGCTGGGCTTCGACCCGGCCTCCTTCGAGATCAAGCCGGAGTACCGCGACGTCTCCCAGCGCATCGGCACCGCGATCGCGGACGTCATCGCCGAGGACGACCGCTACCGGTACCTCGACACGGTCTTCGTCGAGGGGCACACCGACAACCTCGCCTTCGGCGGTCTGGAGGGCACCGGCAACTGGGGCCTGTCCACCTTCAGGGCTATCTCGCTGTGGCGCCTCTGGGACGAGCAGCTGCCCGCGGACAAGCAGCTCGACTCCTTCCTCAGCGACGCGGGGAAGCCCCTGTTCTCCGTCAGCGGCTACGGCGAGACCCGTCCGCTGGTGGCGGAGCAGGGCACGGACGCGCAGATGGCCCAGAACCGCCGGATCGACATCCGCTTCACCATCGTCCGACCGAGCGCGGACGAGCTCACCGAGATCCTCGAGCTCCTCCCCGAGGACTCGTGAAGCTTCGCCTGCCGCTCTCGCCCGCCCTGCCCGCGTGGCAGCCGGCCGACACGCTGGCGTGGGCGACCACCACCAAGAGAGCAGCGACCATCACCCAGCGGGTAGGTCAGGGACGGGACTTCCTCGCTCTCGTCACCGAGATCCGCAGGCTCGTCGAGAGCGGTGCGCTCGCCCACCTCGATGAGATGCTCGAGGAACGCCGGGCCGCGGCACGGGCGCTCCTGCACGTGTGGCAGCACGACGAGCGTCTCGCCCAGCGGTCGCTCGACGGCGACCGCGTCCGCCGACTGCTCCGCCATCAGAACCCTAGGCCCACGTACCTCACCACGACCGGCCTCGCTGCCGTCCTCCTGAAGTACTTCGACGAGCTGGACTCGTGGACCCCGGGCCTCTTCGACGAGGTCTCGACGGCGACCGCGAGAGCGGTTCAGTCGCAGAAGACACGCAACGCCGCTCACGACCTGGTCGCGACGATGCGCAGCGAACCGCGGCTCTACCTCGACAGGCAGGGCCCCGACCGGCTGGCCGAACGCCTCGTCGCGCAGAACCTCTCCCTGTCCGACCACGTGCGCCGCACCGGACTGCTGGGATTCGACGACGGCCGGTACGGCGAGCGCGTCCGACAGGCCTTCTACCTCACCCGCATCCGGCGTGCGGACCACACCACCTCCGGCCACGAGGTCCTCACCGAGGTTGCTGCGAAATCCGTCAAGAACTCGCTCTCCGCCACCGCCGGCCGACTCTTCGGGCATGACCTCCTCGTCGCCCTCACTGACCGGACGTCGGGCACCCCGAGCGACGAGTGGCTCCAGGCCGTCATCGACATCGGTGGTGACCCCCGCCTGCGGCACACGCCCGACTGGAGCACGTGGTGGCAACGCCTGCCCCGGGAACTCGTCGACCGGGTGACGACGTGGCTGAGCGCAGAGGATCTGCGGCTCTTCCTCATGGCGGTCGAGAACTTCGGCAGGCAGGAGCGGGTGAGCGACCTCCAGAGACTCTTCCCGCCGCGCAAGAAGTTCCTCTGGGGTCTGTACGACAGCGGCCTCGTCAAGGAGACGCGTCTCATCCTCGGCACGAACGTGCGCAACTCCGTCGTCCGACAGGTCGGGCGCCTCCGTACGGATGCGGCGAAGCTCGAGAACATGCCCAACACCGCCATCATCTTCGTTGACTGCGGCGACTTCCACATCGTCGAGGGGTCCCACCACTTCAAGATGTGGCTGTACGCGGGCCGGCCCGTGCCGCTCCTCACCGACCGTTCCAAGCAAAGGTTCACGGGCGACGACCTGCGCTACACCGTTCCGGTAGCCCACTCTCAGTCACATCCACTCGGGTACAACGCCCACGACGAGGTCACCCACAACGGGTTCTGGCAACGACGCGCGTTGGAGTTCCTCATCGAGAAGCACGGCTTCCCTGTGGAGCCCAGGGCGGTCCTCTCCCCCGAGGACTACGCGACCCTGAAGCACAAGTTCGGCCTTCCGGTACGACGCACGATGAGACGGCGGTAACACATGGGCCTGCGGGACATGCTTCGAGGCCTTGGCATGCGGCCGGACGAGACCGACGCCCCGATGCCGGGCTTCGACGTGACCTTCGACGACGATGGCGCCAACTTCGTCACCACCGCGTCCGACCTCGAACTTCTCCGCCGTGGTCAGGGACAGCGCACCGCCCAGGAGCAGCACCTCGTGCTCGAGATGCTCGCCGAGCAGGGCGCGGCGCGACCCCTGCCCAACGGCTTCGAGATGGACGCCGAGGACGTGGCGCGGCTGAGCGACGAGGAAGCCGAGATCGTCGGCCTCCCACCGAGGTTCCCCGGGACCTTCGTCGCCGAGGTCCGGTCCAACACCACGTCCCAGCGCTTCGCGGTCACCATCCTCGCCCACAGTGGTGCAAGTCCGCAGCCGTCGAACCGGCTGGGCCCCACGCTTCGCCTTGGATCGGCGACGTCCTACCGGCTCTCGCTGCCCGCTCTCCGCGCGCTGCGCGCGGTCGAGGAGCACAGCCGGCTCGACCTCGACGAGCGCACGGAGTCCCGAAACGTCCGCCTCGTCGCCGAGCTCCAGGGCGCGAACAGGCTGGCGGCGGAAGGTCCCGAGGAATCTCGCGACCCGAGCTTCCGCTTGAGCCTGGGCCACCTGGACTCGTGGAGCACCACCGTCCCCGAGTCGGTCGGCCTCGTCGTCGAGCCCGGCACCGACGGTTCGCTCAAGGTCACCCCGGACCTCGGTACCGACGTCGACACGGCCACGCTGGACCGTCGGTGGCGCCAGCTCGACGAGGAGTCGGACACGGGGGTGCTGCGGGTCGACGACGAGCTCATCCTGCTCGAGGAGAAGCAGCTCGCCGGTGTCCGCAATGTTCTGTCGAACCGAACGATCCCGAAGCACCAGGTCCCGACCTTCCTCAAGGCCCCGGGCTCCTTCTTCGACACCGCTCTCGTCGATGTCGAGCTCCACTTCGGGGTCCGCGTCGCGGGCGTCGGAGTTGTCACCCAGTCGTTCGTCGAGGCGTCGGAGTCCGGGATCAGCTGGTTCGATGACGGCGCGACCGTCAAGCCGGCACGCGTGCTCCCCGACCTCATTCAGGACCTCGCTAGCCTGACCGCCGTCGAACGCGACGTCGACGAGGCGTGGACGGCGGGCCGGACGGTCGTGCCCGTCGCCGAGGAGCTGGTCGACGTCTCGGACCACGACGCGGTCCAGGAGGCGCTCGTCCTCACACGCGCTCGGCTTCGGCGCCAGCATGAGAGCCGGCCGCCCGCCGGCGCAAGGGAGCGCACTGTCGCCGTCGGCGTGGTGATCGGCGACGCCCTCCCGTTGACCGATCTGCTCCGGGCCAGGGTCGCGGACGTGTCACCCCCTCGGGCGGTGCCGTACGCCGACCTGCTGCGCGCGCCGTACCCCCACCAGCGCGAGGGCATCGAGTTGCTCTCAGCGCTGATGGCCGCATCACTCGACGGCGACGCCGACGCCCCGGACCGTGTCCAGGGCGCGTTGCTCGCGGATGACATGGGCTTGGGCAAGACCTACATGACGCTCGTCGCGCTGCGGGAGCTCATGGCCGCCCAGGACGCGCGCGACGAACGCCGTCCCACGCTCGCGGTGCTCCCGGTCTCCCTCATCGAGAACTGGGAGGGCGAGCTGCGGGAGACGTTCGCCGGGCCGGTCTTCGACGACGTCGTCGTGCTGCAGAGTGGCCGGGACCTCGGCCGGTTCCGCATCGGGGGCGCGGGCCGCGAGACGTCGGCCATAGCGAGCAACGTCGGCAATGACGGCATGCTCCGTGAGGACGCCATCCGCCTGTCGTTGCGGGTAGGCGACGCTCACGGCCCCGCCCGGCTCGACGTGCCGGGGCGACTCGTGCTCGCCACCTACGAGACGCTCGCCTCGTACCAGCTGTCCCTCGCCCAGGTCGACTGGGGTGCAGTCGTCTTCGACGAGGCCCAGAACATCAAGAACCCAGACGCGTTGCGGACCCGAGCCGCGAAGGGCCTCAAAGCCCGGTTCAAGCTGCTCGCGACCGGAACGCCCATCGAGAACAGCCTCCTCGACTTCTGGTGCCTGATGGACACGGCACAGCCAGGCCTCCTCGGTTCGTGGCCCACCTTCCAGGAGGCGTGGGTCACGCCGATGGACGGGGCGGACGGTGAACGCAAGGCCGAGCTGGGCCGTGGCCTCCGGGAGGAGGTGGGGCCGTTCATGCTTCGGCGGGTCAAGGAGGACCACCTGCCGGACCTGCCGACGAAGACGGTGCACAGCGGCGTCCCTGCACCCGGCACCGACATCGCTCACGACCCCCGACTCGCCCTCACCATGCCCCCGCCTCAGCAGGCGGCGTACGACGCCCACGTGCAGGCGTTCCAGGCACGAGCGCAACGCAGCCAGGGTGCCGCGCTCAAGGCCATCCAGGCGCTGCGGGCCGTCAGTCTGCACCCCGACGCCCAGGGTGACTCGGCACTGGCGAAGGACCCGTCCGGTCTCGAGCTCTCCGCGCGCATGCGGGCGATGCTGCCGGTGCTCGACGACATCCGGTCCCGGGGCGAGAAGGTGATCATCTTCGTCGTCAACAAGAAGGTGCAGCAGCACCTCGCTCTCTGGCTGCACCAGCGCTACGGACTCCCGGTTCGGGTGGTCAATGGGGACACCGCCGCCGTGTCCAAGGGTGGCGGGGAGACCCGGCGTCGGATCATCCAGGACTTCGAGGCCGAGCCCGGGTTCAACCTCATCATCATGTCGCCACTCGCGGTCGGGGTGGGCCTGACGATCGTGGGCGCGAACCATGCCATCCACCTCGAACGCCACTGGAACCCCGCGAAAGAGGCCCAGGCGACGGACCGCATCTATCGCATCGGCCAGACGCGCCCTGTGCACGTCTACCTTCCCATCGCGCTCCACCCGCACCACGACTCCTTCGACCTCAACCTGGACCGCCTGCTCCGGCAGAAGACCACGCTCAAGGACGCTGTCGTCGTGCCGGAAACCGTGGACGAGGCGGAGCTGGCAACCACGATGGGCCTGCTTGACTGATCAGGCGACACGGGTCTTGGACATCTCCTGACGCAGCAACGCGAATTGCTGCCGACCGGACCCACCGCAGCAACAGGCGACGCGTCGAGGGCCCTTCGACCGACGAAGGCCCCAAGCACTAGATAGTGATCACTAAACACGAGACAGCGCACACTATCGGATGCTATGGTCGTTGGTGCGAGCAGAGAACTCAAGGAAGAGGTCACCATGTCCAAGATCGACGCCCAGCACCTCGCTGCGATGGCCAGCCAGAACATCCGCACGGCAGACGCAGTTCGCCGGGACCCTGCAGTTGTGAAGGCTGCCAGGCAATTTGCTGAGGACGGCGCCCAGACAATTCGCTCCGGTACCGAGCTGGCACTCGAGGTTCGGTCGTCCTGGCGGCGGCACAGCGACTGAACGAGGCTTTGAGATGGACAGTTTCAGCGCGGAGGCTATGGGCCTCACCATCCGCGAGCGGCGTCAGGCGCAGTCGCCACCGATGACTCAGCAGGAGCTCGCCAGCCTTGCCGAGTACGGAAAGGGTGGGGCCGTCTCGATCTCCAGGGTCGAACGGGGCCTCGTGACCCCCGGCGAGCGCAGACTCGCGGCCATCGCTCTCGCACTCCAGCTCACTCCCGAGAAGCTCAAGCAGGAGGCGACGGACCGGACCAGGTCACTGGCCGATCAGGAGAAGCCGAGACCCGCGAGGCTTCGCGAGCAAGTCGCCGAGACGAAGCTTCGCCACGACAAGGTCAATGAGACGGTGGCAGCTCGCTCCAGGACGACCCAGGACCTGGCGGAGTCTTTCAACACCTATCACGATGAGGCGCGAGACCACTTCTTCCTCAAGTTTGTCCAACTAGCGGAGACCATCACCGGTGCCCCTGAACCGAAGATGCCGAGCGAGGCGGAACTGGAGGGCGAGGGTGAAGCACCGACGGCGATACGAATTCAGGCTATGTCGGTCGGCATCGCAAATGCGGTCCGGGGCGCTGCAACCGGTGTCGCGGCGGGTGCAGCCGCAGGCGGGGCCGCCGCGTACGGCGCCTTCACCGCTGCCGCACTCCTTGGAACCGCCTCCACCGGCACCGCCATTTCCGCCCTGTCCGGTGTCGCCGCTACCAACGCCACGCTCGCCCTTCTCGGGGGTGGCACGCTAGCGGCCGGGGGGGCTGGCATGGCTGGGGGCGCCCTTCTACTCACCGGCATGGTTGCCGCACCCGCCGCAGCACTTGCGGCCGCGGGCTTCTACGTCGTCAGGCAGCGGCGGAGCCGAATGGAGGAGGAACGTCTACGGCGCGAGGTCGAAGCCGCGGAAGCAGCTCTACGGCAGTCCCAGAAGGGCTTCGACGTGATGACCGACGTGCTCGAACGTGCCAGGGAGATCATGGAGTACGTCAGCGTTCATGGCACCCACGCCCTCGACAAGTGGCGAACCAGTCTGCCTGCCGAGCCCCGACGATGGGATTCGCTTGGGAGCGAGGGGCAGCGCCGGTACGGAGAGTTTCTCGAGGTCGCAGGTTGCCTGCTAGCCGTCAGCAGCATCAACGTGAGCGCGCTCCTCACAGCGAAACGGGACGCCGTCGAGGACATGGCGAAGGCCATCGACGAGACGCTGCTCTACGCGGACAGGACCATCAGGTCGTTTGTGTGATCCTGGGTCGCCGCCTCGCACCCACAGCTGCCCGCTCCAGACTCGCCGTCAAGGCTGCCCATCATGAAGCTCATGGCGTCAGGTCCAGCTGCATCCACGACAGGTCCTGACCCTCGCCCGCAAGCGTCACGAGGTCCTCCTGGCGTGCCTGCCCGATGGCCACTCGGTACAGCCCCACTGACTTCTGCAGCTGCCGGTACCGCGAAGACTCGGTGCTCAGCGGCGCCAGTGCGATGTGCCGCTCGATCTTTGCCGTGCCCTCCGTGAAGATCCAATACGGGTACACCTCACTCTCCCCCGCCGGCCGCCGCTCGGCCGCCGCAAGGAACATCGCGAACCAGGGGTCATCCACTATGGCGTGGAACGCTGCGCCGTGGTGGCGCTCAGCGACGTTCCGGCGCACTGCGTGTCCCTTGTAGCGATGCACGCGCCCTTCCCGCTGCTCGAGATCCACCGGGTTGCCGGGAAGGTTCCAGTGCATGACGGCATGGCAGTAGGTGTGGAAGTCCAGCCCTTCCTGGCCCACGCTCGTGGAGGCGAGCACAAAGGGCCAGAACGGCGAGTTGAACGCCACCCTGACCTTCCCCTCACGCTGCGTAGCATCGTCCTCGGTGGCCGCCCGCCCGAACCTCATCGCGAAGTGGGCACGGAGGTGCCGCTGCTCGAGACGGATCCCGGCCTCGTCGATCACGACGTCGTCCATCGCGTTGCGTACGGTCCGGATGCTCGCCGCGTCCGCCATGACAGCGCTGATCTCGGCTGCCCTCTCCGCACCGGCAGTGTCCTGGAGGCCCTCCGACTCGGTGAGGACGTGCGCGTACTCGTCCAGCACCGACTGGAGGTTTCCCTCCACGCAGTGGCGCAGCACCCGCCGCCAGTACGGCAGCCTGCCGTCCGTCTCGGAGCGGAGGATTGAGATGATTTCCGGCCGGTTGAACAGCGACCGCAGTCCCCACGAGACGATCGAGGCGCTCTCGCGCACGTGCACGTCCGCCAGCACATCGCCTCCACCGGAGACCCGCGACAGGGCGCGGAGGGCGGCCACGCCCGGGCCTGCCAGCGCGAGATCCGTGAGGACGTCGGCCAGGTCGTCCGGACGTGCGCCGAGATCGGCGACGTCGAATGATGCAGCCTCCGCAACGTGCTCGACCAGACGTGTGGTGGCGTCCTCAACATCCTCGTCGCCCCATCGGCGCATCATCCGCTGGAACTCCAGCTGCTCGTCACCGTCGTGAAGACGGTCGAGCGCAAAGGGAGCAGCCCAGTACCACCGCTCGTCCCTCGTGCCTTCCGGATCGGGTAGCGCACTGAGCGCCGCACGAACCCGGCGATCAACCTCCGCGCGCACCCGAGAAACGTCAGCGGGCAGCGTGCTCGCCGTCGACCGGGCCACCTCGAGGGGATCCCCCAGGCGGGCCAGCGTGACCGAGGGGTAAAGAAGTCCGAGCACCGGCATCCCGCTCCGCCGGCCGCCTTCGACCTGGAACCGCAGCGGCGGGGTGATGGTGTGCATGTAGCTGGGCCTCCCCTCTCCCCCACTGGCGGCACTCGCGCGACGTTCGACCTCGTAGCTGAGCAGGACCGAAACCGCCTTGGGGACGACGTTCCACGCCGAGAACACAAGGCGCTCACACCTCTGGCACCAGAGGCCGTTGCTGTTACGTCCGTACGGAAAGCAGGTGAGTCGAGCCGGGGTTGTGTCCGCGGTGTGGTGCGCCGGTGCCGATGCGAGAGAGGGGGCGGCCTGCGACGTGGTGCTAGCAGGTGTGCCGGCGGGCGGCGTATGAGGAGCGGCGTGCGGCCGCGGGCGGCGTATGAGGAGCGGCGTGCGGCCGCGCGCGGCGCGATCGCGGTGCGTGTCGTCGACCGGGTGACGACACGGCGGGTCGAGCATGGGGTCGAGGACTGCGTCGGCCGGGTGCTGGCCTCGCCGGTGGCGTGCACGGTGCTGCTCGAGGAGCTCCTCGCGCACCTCATGGACGAGCGGGGGCTGTGGGACCCGAAGTGGGCGCGGACCGTTGGCGTCGCGATGCGCCTTGGGATCGCGCGGGGTCCGTGCGGACGCGCCGGACCTGACCTGGTCAACCCCGCACATCTGGGCCAAGCCGCCGAACAGATCTTGGGATCACTAGAACGACTTCTTCGACGGACTACCGGCGCAGGAGACCAGTTTGTGCTCGACCCAGGCCGGTCGCCCAGGAGCTCATCGCTCCTCCGGCTTCGCCCAGCCAAGGAGGCGACGAGTCGAGTTGATGAGAGCCTTGCCCGTCAAGTCGCGCTCGACGTCAGGCTCGCGGAGGGCTTGCCAACCAGCATCGAACCCAAACTTGGTCGCTTCGGCCACCGGATTCTGAATCCGGTGGACTACTGCGGCATCGCCGTCCTCTGCGTGTTCCACCACGTACAGCCAGAAGTCGTCTGGATGGGCCCTGTTCTCCTCGAGCTGGGTGGCGGACATCCACACGCCGAAGCCCGTCCAGGCTCCGCCGATCGATTTGACCTCGATGCGTCTGAGGACGACACCGTTCGCGTCCCTGGAGAGGACGTCGTAGCCGGGGTTGTTATGCGCTTGCTCCTCCGGGTTCCGACCGCAAGACCGCTCGTACTCGAGCACACGGCGGACGCCCGCGACATCAACTGGTGACTCTTCAGCTGCCCCGTCACCGCTGTCGTCGTGGCCTCGGTCCTCGTTGTCGTACGAGACGAAGGAAGCCATGTGAGTCCGCCGTTGCCCGCCGCCTGGGTGACGCCGGGTCCGCTTCCGACCCGGAACGGTCGACGACGGTGCATCACCGCCGTCCGCGTTGCCGCCAGACTCGGACTCCCCGCCAAGTGCCGGGTCTTCCGCTACATCCCCGTCGGAGGAAGCGGGCGGGTCCTGGGAGCGACTTGAGTCGAGGTCGTCGTCCAATGGCGCAGGGGTGACGGGGTCGAGGTCGAGGTCTTGGACCTCGACGGAGGTCTGGCTGCCCACCCGTTCCCACTCGGTGTAATCCAGATCTCGCACCCCGTACTCGTCGAGGACGGTCATGGCATCAGCGAGATCGGTGGCCGTCAGGATCTCCAGGATGGATGGCGCCAGCGAGCTCACGTCGATGTCGGGAGCGATGCAAAGCGCGAGCTCTCGAGCAATGTGACGGTTGGGGGTCTCCGTTCGAACGATCAGGCGCAGCTCGTCGGGTAGGTAGATCGCTTCCGTTGGTCGGGGCGGATCGACCTGATGCTGGTGCGCGAATCGGGTGACGTATTCGACTGTGAGGTCGGGCATCACCTCGATGCCGGTCTCGGCCAGTCGCATGAGGTCGTATTGGGCCCCGTCCGCTACGCGCTGCGCCTCGGCAAGACGCTCGAGCGCCGGCATGCGGTCGTCCACGAGCGCGGCGAGTGACGACGCCTCGTTCGAAGGCGCCTCTTCATTGATGTGCGGGGTGATCACTTCCTCGGCAGGCCGGACCCCGGCTGCGGCCAACGCACGATGAGTGGACCGATCACGTCTGATCAGGTTGTCCCTGATCAGCAGAATCGTCTCGGCAAGCCGACGGCCGTCTGCGAACAGGAGTAGTTCGGGCTTCTCGAGCAGGTCACGCGGGCCGACGGCGGACTTGATCGCGCCCAGTGTCGCCAGCGTCTCTGCTGACTCCGGGAGATGCTGGTCGAGTAGTTCCCAGCAGCGATGGACAACCCGCTTGGCATCCTCATCGAGCCGTGTGTTGCCAGCAGCTCGGCTGACCCGGCGCAGTGTTTCCTCGACGTGAGCCGGTTCCGCTGACTCGCTGACCCCGACGCGATCGAAGAAGGCTTGGTAGTCCCGATTGCCCGGCGCTAGAACGTGCGCCCATTCGCCGAGTCCGGGATCTGACCAGAAGACGGTACTCGGCTCAACGAACGCGCCATCACCAATTTGGATGCACGGTTCGCGGCTTAGCGCCTTGACGGCGTGCTCTTCCTTCGCTTGTCCAAGAGTGCGGTACACCTCGGGGTGCAGCCTGCTCTTCCCAGCGACGCAGTGGCGCAAGTGGGCGATGACCATGGCTGTTCCCGGCGTCCTCTGGACGCCTAGCCACTCCAGGACCGGGGCGAGTCGACCTTGGTCGGTCACATGGAGCGCCAGCTTCTTGCCCTGCGACTCAAATAGATACCGCTGAAACGTTGCGAAGATCTCGTTTGGCTTCCCGCGGCCGCCTCCCTCGCACGGAAGCCATGCTGCCGTCTGTAGCGATCGCAACGAACCGGGGACGGTTTCCGACTCGGGCGGGTTGGGCAGAGCCTCAAGGATCGCCAGTACGACGCCTGCGTCCGGCGCGGCATCTTGCTGTCCGAGTCTGAGAGCGGCTTCGTTCAAAACCTCATCGCTCGGATGTGTCGACACCCCAAGCCACACGAGCGTCTCGACGAGGTGAGACGCCATGCCGCGGGTGTCAGCGATGGGCGCTTCAGGTGCGATGAGTGTGAGCGCCGGGTTGGGCAGGTGGACGTTGTTGGCCGGATGTAGTCCGTCGGCGCAGGGGACGATCGGCGTTTGGCGGAGGATCGCCCGGGCGCCGGGGGCCTGGTCCAACTCGACACGGTGGCGCTGAATGATCTCGAGCACTTGTCGAGCTTGGTCGGCGCTGAGGCCTTTGACCGCAGCCGGCGCAACATGGCGCAGTAGGTACTCCACGGCGTCGAGCTCCCGGGCTCCGAGTAGGCGCAATAGGTCGGTATGGCCGGCGGTCTTGTCACGGTCCACAACGTCGGCGACGCCGAGGAGGTCGTCGAAGTCGGACGATAGCGACAGTTCCGTGAGCGGCCGAAGTTCGCCACCGGCGCTCGGGAAGAGGGGAAGAGCACTGACGCGGGCTCCAAGTTCTCGAGCCAGGGCCGCCCGGTGGTTGTCCAGCCAGTCCAGAACCAGGTCGGGCGCCACTTCGAGAGCCGCTGGATCGGCTTCGAAGATCTCGACCGCTCGCTCAGGGCTGATGTCGTCGCAGAGGTCGATCAGGTTGGGACAGAGCGCAGCCAATCTCGCTGCGTCCACGATCTTCAGGTCGGGGTCGAGAAGTTCGAAGAGGGCGCGGTCGTCCTCCTCGAGCCTCGATACCTGACACGCAGCCGCATACGTTCCGCCCACGCATGGGACGATCGCCACTTCGGCAATATTGGAGTTGGCCAGCAGCGACTTGCCGCGGTCCTGAAGGTGGTCGACAAGGCGCAAGAGCGCCTCGACGTCTGCAGCGGTTAGCAGCGCGTCGTCGCGCTCCGGCTCCCACGCCTCAGTTATCTCGGATTCTTCCAGCGCCGAAACAACATCGGAGATCCTGAGGACGCTCATGCCGTACTGCGTGAGCGTCGTCTGCCTCGCCAGTGGCCGAATGGAAGGCGCCAGGACTGGCATGCCCAGCCGGAGCATGACCCCCACGGCGTCGTACTCGTCCTCATCTCGGGGCACAACCGTCCCGGCCGGCAAGACGGACGTGTCGTCGGCGAGCAGGGCGATGCGAGACCCGGAGGCGAACTCCTTCGCGCGTTCGAAGAACCTGTTGAACACCGCCGGGTATTCGTCCTTGGCGATCTCGCGATTGACCTTCTCAACATCGACCAGATAGGTCCACACCACTCGGTGACCGAGCTCTTGCGCGATCGTTTCCAGGTTGTCAGCGATGAGGGTGGCTGCGGCATCGAGCAGGAGGTCGTTCCACTTGCCGCGAAATCCTCGACTGTCGAACTCCACGCCCTTTCGGTCCTGTCGGGGGAAGAAGGTCGCGTTGATGTGGCCGCTCCAACCGGTTCGAGTGTCGGTCGGGAGATCCGCGAAAATCCTGCCCACAACACTCTCCTCAACAGGCACGGCAACCTGGACGACCGAGGATCTCTTCGAGTCGGGCTCGTACTCCTGCTTTAACCGAGACGCACCCTCCGCCTCGCCTTCGAGGAGCAGCCAACCGGAGGTCGCGCCGTTGACCGTGACGGTGATCCGGTTCTCTTGCCGCTTCCGGACCACGTTGGTCGCCCGTGCGGGCGACTCGACGCTGAGTAGTTGGGTTCGGTCGAGGAACATCAGCGCGGTTCCGGCTGCTTCGTGCAGTTCCTCTTCGAGCCGGGCAACGTCGGAATCGGTCATCGGAGGGGAGCTCAAGTCTCGGCGCAACGGAGTCTGTTGCCGGGCCCAAGGCAGGAAGAAGGTTGTTCCGGCCCGGGCGTGATCCCTTGAGCATCCTCCGGGACACAGGACGATCCGTTCATTTTCATCGCGGGACTCGTCGAGGATCAGGTGTCGCCTTGCCGTGAGGACTTCGGGATGATCGGTGACCTGATAGACGGCCGTGAAGCCCACGCCGAATGCTCCGGTCGTCCGGGCGTCGTCGGCCTTGTGTCGGCCCGCGACCTGGCGGAATGAGTGCAGGTCGCAACTACGCCGTCCCTCGTCAACTTTCCACGGGCACCGCTTCAAGTCCTGGCGCTCACAGTCGGTGAACACGGCGGAGTTCCAGACGGTCAGCTCCTCGCGCGACGCGGTGAAGGTAATGCGAGCCGCCTCCGCGTCGTTCGCGTTCTGCGTCAACTCGTGCAGGAGCGTGCCGCCACCCCCGAGGTCCTTGAGGATGTTCGCAAGGTTCCCAAGGTGATCCGACGCTCTCGAAAGCGTCGTCTGCTCGCTGGCGGTGCCCGTCATTCCCGATCCTCCAAGTCTCCGGATCACCGTACCGAGGACGGCCGACAGAGTCGGTTGAATCCGTCCGTGGGCGTAGGCGGGGCTCCAACTCGGGGCGAACCTGCTCATTTCCGTCGGAGGACCTCACTAGGGTGGTCTCCGTGGGAGTGGAGAAGGTGCGCGCATGACGGGGACGATCGACAACCCCATCCTCAACTCGCCCTACGAGCAGCCGGACCGGCACTACGTGATCGGTCCGCAGGGGCCGACGGGTGAGATCAAGGACGGCCGGCGGCCGAGCGAGTCCTTCATCCCGATCGCTGTCAGCAAGAAGAGCAAGAAGGGCGGCGACGGGTCCGAGCAGGAGGGGTTCGACTTCGACGTGACCCATGAGCGTCGCGAGAAGAACAGCCTGATCAACGACATCCGTCGCGATGTCGACAAGTGGCGCCGGGACGGGCAGTACGCCGGGGTCACTCCCATCTCGCGGAAACTCCTTCAGCATTGGGCTGACCCAACCCGCGAGAACCGCGTCATCTTCGCTCAGCGCGAGGCTGCGGAGACGGCCATTTTTCTGACCGAGGTCGCGGGACGGCAGGCGTCCTACGCTGACTGGCGCAAGCGGCTGGAGCCCGAGAACGAGGCACACAACAGCGGCCTTCCGCGTGCTGCACTCAAGATGGCGACTGGCTCTGGCAAGACCATAGTCATGGCGATGCTTATTGCCTGGCAAACGCTGAACAAGCAGTACGCGCCGCGCGACGCGCGGTTCACCAACCGGTTCCTCATCGTCGCGCCGGGCATCACCATCCGCGACCGCCTTCGGGTCCTGTTGCCCGAGGACTCGGAGAACTACTACGACCTGCGGGACCTCGTGCCGGCCGATCTCAAGGGCGGCCTCGACAGCGCGCGCATCGTCATCACGAACTACCACTCCTTCCTCCTCAAGGACGCCAAGGAATTAAAGGGCATCGCCAAGAACACGCGCCTGCTGCTCAAAGGTGACCGCGCTGAGGACCCGTTCAAAGAGACGCCGAAAGCCATGGTGAGCCGGGTCCTCCGGGACCTGGGTGCGGACAAGCAGCAGATCATGGTGCTCAACGACGAGGCGCATCACTGCTACCTCGCTCGCCCGATTCAGACTGGCGAGAAGGTAGCGAAGGAGCAGGCGGAGGAGAACGAGAAGGCAGGCGTCTGGTTCTCCGGCCTGCAGGCCATCGCCAAGCACGTCGGGATCAAACAGGTCTGGGACCTTTCCGCGACCCCGTTCTACCTTTCCGGCAGCGGTTACAACGAGGGCTACATCTTCCCCTGGACCGTCAGCGACTTCTCCCTGATGGACGCGATCGAGGCTGGCATCGTCAAGGTTCCGAGGACCCCAGTCGACGACGACGCCGACGAAGACCTCGTCACCTATCTGCGGCTGTGGGACTACGTGGGACAGCTCTTGCCCAAGCGTGCAGCCAAGGACACAGTCAAGGACTGGCTGCCGCCCAAAGAACTCGAAGGCGCGCTGCGCAGCCTTTACCGCAGTTACGAAAAGGCGTACGAGCATTGGGAGAGGGTCCTCAAGCCGTTCGGCGAGACACCCCCAGTCTTCATCGTCGTCTGCCCCAACACGGTCGTCAGCAAGTTGGTCTACGACTGGATCGCCGGCGAGGCGATCGTCGAGGAGGGCGAAGTCATCGCCCACAAGCCAGGGAACCTTGCGCTGTTCAGCAACATCGTCGATGGTCAGCCTGTCGTTCGGCCGTTCAGCATCCTGGTCGACTCAGCACAGCTCGAGTCAGGCGAGACGCTCAAGGACGACTTCAAGAAGGCGGCCGGCCTCGAGATCGCCAAGTTCAAGGCCGAGTACCGCCAGCGCAACCCAGGAGCTGACACCGACAAGCTGACGGACCAGGACCTGCTGCGCGAGGTTATGAACACCGTTGGCAAGAAGGGCAAGCTCGGTGCCGACGTCCGCTGTGTCGTCAGCGTTTCGATGCTCACCGAGGGCTGGGATGCCAACACGGTCAGCCACATCCTCGGTGTTCGAGCATTCGGCAGCCAACTGCTGTGCGAGCAGGTAGTTGGCCGCGGACTGCGACGGCGAAACTACGCAACCAATGAGGACGGCTACTTCGAGCCGGAGTATGCGAACGTGTACGGCATCCCGTTTCAGTTCATCTCCAGCGACAAGCCAATCGTTGACCCTGCGCCGCCCAAGCCCTCGATCGAGGTGCGAGCACTCGAAGAACGCGATGACCTGCGCATTACCTTTCCGAAGCTCGACGGCTATCGCGTGGAACTTCCCGACGAGGACATCTGGCTCGATCTGGACAACGCGCCCGTCTTCGAGATCGGTCCGAACACCGTTCCGACCTGGGTCGAAATGGGAGGAGTCGTCGGCAGGCGCGAGCTCGAGGAAGGGGACCCCGCTGCTTACCGCCCGCAGCAGGTCGCTTTCGCCCTGGCCAAGCGGATTCTCGATGAGCAGTTCACGACTGCTGGCGACCAGCGTCCATGGCTCTTCCCGAAGCTTGTGAAGCTCTGCCAAGACTGGATCGAGCAGAAGGTCGTGCTCAAGGGTGACTACAACCTGGGCTACCTCATGACCATTACCGAGGCGCGAGTCCTCGCGGCCGAGCAGGTCTGGAATGCCATCACCAGGCACGTGGGCAACCGGCGAGAGCGGCTACGCCCGATGATCAATCGCTTCGACCCCGAGGGTTCGACCGGCGACGTCGACTTCGTCACTCGCAAGCGAGTCGTCACTGCCGAGAAGTCTGAGGTCTCGCACGTCACGCTGGACGGCAAGGACGGCAACACCTGGGAGCAGCTCCTCGCCAGCGAGCTCGAGCTCAACAAGAACGTGTATTCCTACGTCAAGAACGACCACCTCGGCTTCACCATCCCGTACGTGCACACGGGGCGGAGTCACTCATACGTCCCGGACTTCCTCGTCCGTTTGGTCAAGCACGACGAATCCGATATCGAGCGGATGTTGATTATCGAGGTCTCCGGAAGTCAGAAGAGCCCTGGACCAACCCAGCAGAAGGCCATCACGGCTCGCGACTCGTGGTGCGTCGCGGTCAACAATCACGGTGGCTTTGGGCGCTGGGGCTACATCGAGATGACCGACCCGAACAGCTTCAAGGTCCGCATCGCGGAGGCGATCCAGGCCGTGTACGACGACGCGCCGATCATCGGCGACCCCGACCTTCTGGACTTCAGCGAGACTGGCAGCGATAGGAGCGCTCGTGGCGCGTAACAGCTCGAAGGACCCGACCCCCGTCAACTCGATCACTCACGACGAGAAGCGGACCAACATCCCAACGGCAGACAGCGTGGAGTTCCATGACAGCGCTGTCCTGGAGGAGGTCCGTCAGGTCCGGTACGCCCGAGACGAGTCCCTCGACCCGCAGTTGGTTTGGCGCGGAAAGTACCCGCCGTCCAATGAGGTAGGCGTGTACGACAATGACCTGGTCACGGACGCGCCGCCAATCTACATCCAAGAGAAGATCGACTCGAGGGTGTTGATCGAGAACCTGCGCCGTACGGGCGAACGTCCGGAGGAGGAGCCGGAGCTCACGCTCTTTGACTCGTTCGACGGCCTCGACGACCTCCAACAGATCGAGTTCTACGAGCACGACGCAAACTGGTCGAACCGCATGATTCTCGGTGACAGCCTCCAGGTCATGGCTTCCCTTGCTGAGCGCGAGAAGCTGCGTGGCAAGGTCCAGATGGTCTATATCGACCCGCCGTACGGCATCAAGTTCGGGTCGAACTGGCAAGTGTCGACGCGTAATCGATCTGTTCGCGACGGCAAGTTGGAAGACGCTGTCCGGGAGGCCGAGCAGATCAGGGCGTTTCGAGACACCTGGGAGCTCGGGATTCATTCGTACCTTGGCTACCTGCGGGACCGCCTCCTGGTCGCGAGAGAAATGTTGACAGACTCTGGCTCCTGCTTCGTTCAAATTGGCGACGAGAACGTGCACCTGGTCCGGAGCCTCATGGATGAGGTCTTCGGCAGTGAGAACTTCGTCAGCCAGGTCAGCTATAAGACAACAAGCGGCGCCGGCTCGCCTAGTGGAGGCACGGACACCCTCGCTGGGGTGATCGACCACGTCGTGTGGTTCGCCCGCGACCGATCGAACGTCAAGTATCGGCAGCTCTACTTCGCTAAGACGGTGGACGGTGCGGGCGGCGGCCAATACCGGTACGTCGAGCGGGAGGACGGAACCCGTGAGCCTCATCGGGGAGCCGCAGTCTCGGCTGGTGATCGGATCTTTCGGTACGACCAACTCACGTCCCAGAGCGGCGTAGACAAGACGAGGTATCCGGTAAAGATTGGGGACCGGATCTTCACGCCCGGCAAGGGAGTGTGGAAGACAAGCGAAGCAGGGATGAAGCGGCTCGTTGCCGCCAATCGTGTCGCTCCAGTGGGAAACACGCTGACCTACGTCAGGTATCTGGACGACTTCGCTGCGTTCCCGATCAACAACCTGTGGGATGACACGGTGACATCGGGCTTTGCTGATCCAAAGGTCTACGTTGTTCAGACGAACACCAGGGTTATCGAGCGATGCATGCTCATGTGTACCGACCCTGGGGATCTCGTGATTGACCCGACTTGCGGTAGCGGAACGACGGCGTACGTTGCGGAGCAATGGGGCCGGCGCTGGATCACGATGGATACGTCCCGTGTCTCACTTGCCCTGGCGCGACAACGGGTGATGGCAGCGCGCTATCCGTGGTACCTGCTAGCGGATTCGGTCGACGGCTACAAGAAGGAGCAGTCGCTTACAGCCGCCGTTCTTCCGCGGCAGACCCCGACGGGCGACATCCGCCACGGATTCGTCTACGCACGCATCCCGCACATCATGCTCAAGTCGATTGCCAACAACCCCGATATCCAGGAGGGCATGACGCGGGCCGCGATCGACGCCGCGATCACCCGACACTCGGACTTTGAGCTGATGTATGACAGACCGTTCGAGGATTCAAGGAAGGTTCGAGTCGCTGGTCCGTTCACGGTCGAGTCGCTCAGCCCACACCGTGCGCTTTCGTTTAGGGACTGGGACGAGCCGGTCTCCGAGACCGAGGCAGCGAAGGACGCCGACGCGCCGACCTTCGAGCAGTCGATCCTTGACAACCTCGCGAAGGCCGGGATCCAGAACGGCACCAAGGCGGAACGCATCAGGTTCGCGGCGTTCGAGACCTACGCCGGCTCGTACATCCAGGCAATCGGAGAGCAGATCCCGGCCGGCGACCACGCGAAGCCCTCACGGATCGGCATCGCGGTCGGCCCGCAGTACGGCACGGTGAGTGCGTCGTACGTAAAGAGCGCAGCCAAAGAGGCGATCCAGGCCGACAACGTCGACCTGCTCTGCCTTCTTGGCTTCGCCTTCGATCCGAACGTCACCAACGTCACTGAGACCGACGGCGTGACGGTTGAGGCCACCGACGAGGGCTTCGCCCAGGTCGAAGGCGCACGTCTGCTCGGCAAGCTCCCCGTTCTGATGGTGCGGATGAATGCCGACCTGTTGATGGGGGAGGAGCTAAAGAAGACGGGGAGAGGGAACCTCTTCACCGTTTTCGGCGAGCCAGACATCGACATCTCGAAGAGCGCCGGAGGCTACGTGGTGGATCTCAAGGGCGTCGACATCTACGACCCAACGACAGGTGAGGTGCGAAGCAACGACACTAGCCAGATCGCGCTGTGGATGATCGACACCGACTATAACGGCGAGTCGTTCTTCGTCCGGCACTGCTACTTCACTGGCGGCAACGACCCGTACAAGCGTCTGAAGACCGCGCTTAAGGCGGACGTCGACGAGGACGCCTGGGCGTCGCTGTACAAGACCGTCTCCCGACCTTTCGCGAAGCCCGAGAGCGGCAAAGTCGCAGTGAAGGTCATCAACGACTACGGCGATGAGGTCATGAAGGTTTTCGAGGTCAACTGATGTCTGAGGACCCTTGTGGACAGGAGTCCTTGGAGAAGATCCGCAATCTTCGAGACGACCTGCTACCCCGCGTCGCGGAGCGTATCGAGCTCTTCGAACCAGACGCGGTGTTGGATATCGAGTCCCGACGGGGCGATTCAGTCCGGATCTACAAGCACATCTTGCAGACGGCGACCATCCACCGCGAACATCTGGTGCATTCGAACCGCATTAGATTCATGTATCTCGTGGACGGCTTCCTTCGGTCAGTCGACGACGAGAATCCGATGACGCTGTACTCGATCGCGCGGAGCATGTTCGAGCTAAATGCCTACTTGCACGAGGTCAATCACCGTTTGGTCGAGACAGTGGCCGCGGTCTCCGATAGGTCGTGGCGGCCGCTCGGAGAAAAGTTCTTTGGACTACTTGTACGTGCCCGATACGCGACCACAAACCCGGAGTTCCGTTCGCTGCTGCTCGAGGCTGGCGTCCCGAGCAAACGCTTGGAACCCTTCAACATCACGAACTGTGTTAGAGGGCTTGCGTCTGAGCCCGAGCACACCGACGCCGAAACGAGATACTCACTCCTCTGCGATTTTGTCCATCACAATTTGAGCAGTGCAACGACAGCGAACTCGGGAATTAGATTGGGCGATACTGCCTACGCTGGGTCCGGTCGGATGATGGCGGACCGCGAGGGCACGATCACCCGTTACGAATATCCAGTCGTCGGCAAGTTCACAGTTCAGATCGATCGAGTCGCCCCAGGATTTCTTCGCGATGCGCTGGCATGCGTCGACTGGCTCAACACAATGCCGCAGAGCCCATTCCCGGTTGAGATGATCGAGCACATGACTGGCTCACCGGATGCGATTCCGACGGGGCCGAAGGAGCCGAGCCCTCGATGACGGCCTACACCGAAGCGCAGGCGGCAGCCATCGCCTGTCTCGACGAGCCGCTGCAGATCATCGCGTGTGCGGGGTCGGGGAAGACGCAGGTCATTTCCCAACGTGTGGCCGAGATCTTAAAGCAGCCGGGCATCGAGCCGCGCAACGTCATCGCGTTCACGTTCACGGAGAAGGCAGCAGCGGAACTGAAAGAGCGCATCCACACGGTGCTCGAGGCTGAGGGCGTGAGCACCCAGGGCATCGCCGAGATGTACGTAGGCACCATGCACGGATACGCCCTCGACTTGGTGCAGCGCCTCGTGCCGGAGACCTTCAAGTTCTCCGTGCTCACCGACATCACAACGCGGTTGTTCATCGATCGCAACAGCCGGAAGTCAGGGCTCACCGAGTGCCCCACGCTGTCGCCCGGGACACCTCGCCTCCGGCGCTTTGTCCACTCGAAGCTCTACATGCAGGCAACAAGCGTGCTCCGGGAAGACACCATCGACGAGGAGCAGGTTCCAGCCGGTGTGCTGAGGTCCCACTGGGACTACATGAAGTTGCTGTACGACAACGCGTACTTCGACTTCACGGAGATGATCAATCTCGCGGTGCAACTTCTTGAGGGCGATCCGGACGAGGATGCGGAGGCCGGCCTGGTCCAGCGCAACATCCGTGACGAGATCCGCTACGTGGTCGTCGACGAGTACCAGGACGTCAACCCGCTCCAGGAACGACTGATCCGGGGCCTCGTGCAGTTCGGCGCGAACCTCTGCGTCGTCGGAGACGACGATCAGACGATCTACCAGTGGCGCGGTAGTGAGGTCAGCAACATCTTGACCTTTAAGGATCGCTACGCCGGCGTTCGACAGGTCACACTTGACGACAACTTTCGCTCGAGCGGGGGCGTCGTGGAGGTCGGTAGGTCGGTCGCTGAGCTCATTCCCTTCGGGGCGAGGCTCTCGAAGGCGATGGTTGCTTCGGGACATCAGAAGTTCGCTCGTGGTGACCTCCTGGCTCTCGAGTTCGCTGAACCGGATGCGGAGGCATCGTGGATCTGCAACCGGATCCAGGCCATGCGGGGAGTTGCCTTCGCCGACGGGCCGAGTGCGGATCCGCGCGGCCTCTCGTGGTCGGACTGCGCGGTGCTGTTCCGATCGGTGGCCCGTGACGCCGGACCTCTCGTGGACGAGATGCGCCGCCGGGGCATTCCGTTTGTGATCAAGGGACTCAACCGGTTGTTCGATAGCCCCGAGATCCAGGCGATTGTCGGAATCTTCCGCTACATCGTGAGCGAGATTGACGGAGCGGCGCTACGGACTCTGTTCGACGACGCGTCGCTACTCACGGCCGGCGGAGATTGGGCGGCTGCGATGCGGGTGTTGGACGAGGGGCGCGACTTCGACCGTGGCGAAAGGTGGGGCGTCTACAACATCCAGCGCCTGTACCTGGAATTCCTCGAAACGCTCATGCTCCGCGAGGACACCGTTCCCGGCGATCCCGCACGTGCGGAACTGGTCTTCTACCAACTCGGCAAGTTCAGCCAAGCGATCTCGGACTTCGAAGCGATCTACTTCAACACCGACCCAGCCCAGAAGTACAGGTCGTTCGCCGACTGGCTGGAGCACCAAGCACCCGATTACTACGCCGACGCTGATGCAGACGTCGGGTACGCCGCACCCGATGCCGTCGTCATCTCGACGGTCCACCAAGCCAAGGGCATGCAGTGGCCGGTGGTCTTCGTGCCGTGTCTCCGCAGCAACCGCTTTCCCGCGAAGCGGCAAGGCGGGCTCGGACTCTTCCACGTCATTCCGGACACCGCGGTCGCGAGCCCCGATCGCTACCGCGGAACCGTCGAGGACGAGACTCGCCTGTTCTACGTCGCAGTGACCCGGGCCCAGAAGTTCCTATTCGTCTCCTACTCTCCGGTGCCCGGCAATCGGCTGTATGGCAGACGTTCGCAGTTCTTCGACCATTGCTCTCGGCAGCCCTGGTTCCTGACCCGCGAGCCAGCAGCTCCCGCGCCCACGCTCGAGCCGCATGCCAAGCAGGAGCTGCCGAACGTCACCCTCTCGTTCTCAGAACTCAAGTACCTCTTCGAGTGCCCGTACCAGTTCAAGCTGCGCTTTCTCTACGGCTTCAATCCGCCGCTGCACGAGGCGCTCGGCTACGGGAAGGGTCTCCATGACGCGCTAGCCGAAGCGCACAAGCGCGCGCTCAATGGGGACATACTCGGTGCGGGCGCCGCCGAGGACCTCGTCGACCGACACCTGCACGCTCCGTACGCCTATCCGGCGCTGAAGGCAACGCTGCGTGCCGCCGCCATTAAGTCTGTCGAGCGTTACCTGACGGATCACGCTGCGGACTTGGAGCGAACGGTCCACAGCGAGAAGCAGATCCAGGTGCACGTGGCTCCTGGGATCACGGTTGACGGCCGCATCGACCTTGTCCGTCGCCTCGACAGTGACGAGGTCGCGATTGTCGACTTCAAGTCGACGGCTCGGGCCCAGGACGAGGACGTTACGCGCGACCAGCTTCATGTCTACGCAGTTGGTTATCAGGAGCTGACCGGCGAACGGGCAGATCTCATTGAGGTCCTCAACCTCGACGAACAGGGCAAGACCATCCGCGAGCTCGTTGAGGACCCGTTGCTCACCGCCGTCCGGGGTCGGATCAAGGCGGCGGGCGACGCACTGCGTGACAACGATCTTCCACGCCTCCCAGTCTGGGAGGACAAGTGCTCGAAGTGCGACCTGGCGGAACTTTGCCGGGACGTGCCGGCGGATCAGCGGCGGGCGCGGAGAGCCTCCTCTGGCCGATAACGGCTGATTCTGTCGGAGCCTTGTGGAAGTCTCAGCCAGGACCGCTGGGGATTGACCTTGAAGACGGTAGACGACCTAGACATCGCCCACCGCCACCCAGAGGTCTTCGCTTCGTCAACAACCGGCCCGGAGTGTCACCAACCTCCTGGCCGAGTACATCTAGATCGCTCGATGCGCTCGCCCTCCACTTACCCTCCAGATCGACCCGTTACAGGCCATCACTGACCGGTTAGAGTCGGAGGTGTCAGCGAGGAGATTTCCTCGACAACACAAGCGAATCCGCTCTTTCCCGGCCGATCGGGAGCAGCCGGGAGGCCTTCGATTCGTTCCGGAGGTGTCGATGAAGGTGAGGTTGACCAGGCGAAGGCGGCGCCTTCGGGCAGTATCTCGCGGAAGCGCGCGAGGGGTGCGGCCTCGGCCGGCGAGGCGGGTTCACCGAGGTTGACCCACCTGGTCGACGCCGACTCCATCCGGTTCCCTGCCCCCACTCGCCGCTGGCGCCACCAACGTGGGCCAAGGCGTTCGATCTTGCCATGATTTCGGACGGAGCCTCGGCCGTTCGTGGGTGTCCGCGAGTCACCCGTGCTGGAAACCCTATGTGGCGCCGTCGCCCCCTCTCGCCATTCAACCCGGAATGTCGGTACGCACCAATATGGTCTGGCCAGGAACGACACGTTCGCCGTCGAGTTTTTCTCGTCGGTCCCGCGAATTGTGGCGATGCGCCACACGAAAGGCAGACCGAGTGGACGACATCGAGATATTCCAGGACGGTCGAGCCGCGTTCTACGGTGCGCGGACGCCAGCGTGGCACCGGCTGGGCACGGTCACGGACGACGCCGTCCGGGCGGAGCACGCTCTTCGCCTCGCGGGGCTCGACAACTGGGACGTGACGATGAGGCCGGTCTTCACTACCGGACCCGACGGTCAGCCGGTGGCACTCCCCAAGCACCGTGCCACGGTACGACGGACCCCGGGTGCTCCCGAGGGCTCCTTCGACGCGCTTGGGGTCGTCGGTACCGACTACCAGGTCATCCAGAACGAGGAAGCCTTCAGCTTCCTCACCGATCTGGTGGAAGACGGTGATGCCACGTTCGAGACTGCCGGCTCCCTCCACGGCGGCGCGCGGGTCTTCGTGACGATGCGGGTGCCGGAGAGCGTCGTGGTGGCCGGTCACGACCAGATAGACCTCTACCTCGCCGTGACCACGAGCCATGACGGTCAGTCCGCGTTCACTGCGATCCCCACACCCGTGCGGGTGGTGTGTCAGAATACGCTCACCCTGGCGCTACGTGAGGCGCGGTCGCGATACAGGGTGCAGCACCGCCCCGGCCAGGCGCCCTCGGCGGCCGAGGCGCGCCAGATGCTGGGCATCACAATGGCGGGCGGTCTCGACATCGTCGCCGCGGCGGAGGAGATGTTGAAGAACAGGGTCACTGACGCGGAGTTTGACGACATCGTGGCACGGGAGTTCATCCCCATGCCGCCCCACGCCAGCCCCAAGCAGTGGGAGAACCGCATGCTCGACCGGAAGGGCCTTGCCTACTTCTTCCGTGACGCACCCACGCAGGACCTCGGACGCAACACCGCGTGGGGCGCATTCAACGCGATCTCCGAGTGGTCCGAGTGGAGCAAGCCGAAGAACCCGGCGGCCCCCGGCTCTGCGGAATCCGCTATCACCGGAGACATCGCCGCCGTGCGTCAGAAGGCGTGGAACCGCTTCGCGCCCGAGCAGTACAAGCAGCGACGCAGGCGCGCCCGGAGCACCGCTGACATGGGCAGGCTCGACACCCTCGCTGGAGCCGCTCAGCGCGCGTAGTCGACGGTCGGTCCGATTCGACCGGTCAACCACGCGCAGCCCTGGTTGTGGTTGGCGAGCGCCTCCGCGGACGGTCTCGCCGTGACGTCGTGCGGCAGGTGCTGGAGCGGGTGCCCGTCAAGGTCGCGGTAGTGCTGCTCCGCCACCGAGGGTGCCACCCGCACGACGTAGCTTCCGTCGTGCGGGCGCACCGTGAGGAGGTGCAGGTCGAAGAGGGTGTGGATGTCGGACCGCAGCAGGAGACCGTTCGCTACGAGGTTCGTGTGCGTGCCGCGGTACGGGGAGATGTGGGCGGCCTCGAGCACGGCCTCCTCGGTCGTCCCGGTGACGGCGCACCGCCGCCCGTACGCGGCCAGCAGCGACGTGCGGAACTTCCCCTGCCCGCGGCGGACGGCGATCTCGGCGAGCGCCCGCTCGCGGGTGTCCTCCTTGAGATCCGCCAGTTTGGCCGCGGCGCTCTCGGCGGTGGCGAAGGCGCGTTCGGCGTCGTCCTCCGTCGTCGTGAAGAGCGAGCTGAGCCACGTTTCCGCAGCGGAGTCCTGGCGTGGCGTCGCTGAGGCGTAGTCCGGTCGGCGTGCCCACCCCGTGACTTTGGCGACCGCGGTCCAACTAACGGGCTCCGCGCCGTAGTCCTCGGCCTGCGCAAATTCGAATCGGGATACGTACTCTCGTTTACCCTGGTCCGTCCAGGGCAACACAGCATTGTCGGCGAGGGCATGCGCACCACGTGTCACAAGCACGCGGCCGACAAATCCCATACCGCCTGTCACCCAGAAGTAGACACGATCCGCGCGCTCGATCGGGCGGTGTGTGGTCATGTCCCACAGCCCGTTCTCCTTGGCGATTTCCCAGTGGTTCGGGTAGTCCTCAGCAATGGTGAGCACCCAGCTCGTCATGGCATTCCTCGTCCGCGTGTTGCGGGTGGAGGCGTGTCCGGGAGCCGGAAGCCTGTCGGGCCGCGTGCTGTGTTTTGTGGTTGATCAGGGGTGTCGCTCCGCTGAGGACTGTCAGGAGGCGGTGAGTACCTCGGTAGTGACCCGCGCGGGGTTCACGCGGTCACGCAGCATCGCCTGGGTCTCCTCGTCGACGGAGTAGAGGAGCGTCCCGCGCAGGCCGCGGGTGAGTAGGACCTTGTAGACGTGCCGGACCAGCCGGTCGAAGGTCGGGTTGTCCACCGCCGCACGGGAGCGAAAGTCCGGGTCCTTGTTGAACTCGCGGCGGGCCACCCAGTGGTCCCGCCGCCAGACGAGGTCTGGGCCGAGGATGACACCGTTCCAGGCGTACTCGAAGCCCTGAGCGGTGTAGACGCACCCCACCTGCTCAAAGCCGGCCGGATCGGAGGCCCAGAGCGAGGCGGGCGGGGCGCCGCCGACGGCGCGCTCGCTCTTGAGGTTCCACGGCCGGCTCCACGAGCCGACCCGCACGTCGCGGACGAGCGATCCGTCCTTGTTCGGGTCGCTCCACGGCCAGCAGAAGCCCGCGGTCATCCGGGCGTTCTCACCGGCATCCACCCGGGTCCTGAGCCTGGCCTCCATCTCCTCGACGGAGTCCACGACCTCCACGGAGAAGGTCGACTCGTCGTGCCACGCTGCCGGCTGGCCTGCGGCGTGCGGCGCTTCCGTGCTGAGTCCCAGCAGCGCGTGTACCCAGTCGAGATAGGTGTCGCTGCCTCCGGCGCGGAACTGGCCGGCGAGGTCGACCTGCCGGACGGTGATGCCTCGGCTGGCCGCGTGGGCCTTAATGTCCGGGATCGTGCCCATCTCCCCCGGCCGTACCACCTGGTGCTCGTCGAGGAGGAAGACCGGCACCCGAGCGGCGTCGAGCAGCTCCTCCACCTGCGGGCGGGCCTGGTCGCGCAGCGCCTTGGGCGTGTAGCGGTTGACCGACTTCTCCCGGATGCGGTGGGCTTCGTCGAGCACGACCACGTCGAGACCGTCCGCCTCTGCGCCGATGAACGAGTTGAAGTACTTGAACAGGTTCTTCGTCCGGGTGGAGCCCTTACCCGCGACCTGGCGCATGGTCTGGGTGAAGGACTTCGAACCGGTCGCGTGCACCACCGGGTAGCCTCGCCGCGCCAGCTCGCCGAGGACGGAGAGGGCAATGACGCTCTTGCCGCTGCCGGGTGCGCCGCTGACGACGATCGCCGTCTTGCTGTTCTCGCGTCGCGCTTCTTCCACCGCCTGGAGGATCAGCTCGTAGGCGACGCGCTGCTCGTCCAGGAGCACGAACTGCTCACGGTCCTGGATCTCGGCGGCAGCGTGCTCGAGGAGCTGCTTGGAGGGCCGGACCGGCGAGGAAAGGAGGGAGTCGGCCGCCGAGAATCCGGACGACGGGGCGAGGTAGGTGCGGAGGTACTCACGGAAATGCTCGCGTCCCTGCCCGGTGAACATCGGGGCGTTGCTGACTTCCGCCGTCGGCCAGAGGTCCTCGACAAGGTGGTCCGTGGCGTTGTGCAGGTAGGCGACCGACGCGAGCTGGTCGGGCTCGTCCTGCAGGACGACGAGGAAGTCGCGGAGGTACTCGCCGTACGCGGCGACCTGGAGAGAGGGGTGCAGGGACGGCCGGTAGGGAGCCCCGGCGACGTCCACGAGGGTGTCGCTGTCCTGCCAGCGCGTCGCGCCGCCCCACTGCTTGAGCTCGACAAGGACGTAGCTGGGACGGCCCGTCTCCGGGTGCAGCCCGGCCAGGAGGACGTCGATCCGCTTGTTCGACAGCGGTAGCCGGTGCTCGAGGACGACCTCCACGTCGCCGAGACCCGCGGCCGTCAGGTCGGCGGCGAAAACCGGGAGGCTGTGCCGCCGTGCATGAGGAGATGGTTCTCCAGTGCGTCCTCGACCACGGAGAAATCACCGTGGACGCTCTCGCTGAGCTGGTGCGCGGACAGACGGACGTTCCCGACCACTGATTTCCCCTCGGGCAGCACGAATCATCGTGCGGAGGGGACATGTCTGTGGTTCAGAAGTCCGTCGGTACCGCTGTCACGACATTATCGGAGAAGTGCGGCGCAGCGTGCCGGGAGACGCTATGGGACTGCGATCCGGGCCCTGGTCATCGTCGCGAGGATCCGGGCGTGCGTCTGTCGCGGCAGGGATCGGTTGCCCGGCTCGCCGAACGGGTTCCCCGGGCGTGCTCGCGCATTCGCCAGGAGATCGTCGAGCCCGGCGCGGGAGGCCAGGAGGAGTCCGTGCGTGGCTCGCGTGCACGCCACGGCGAGTCGTCCGAACGCCGAGTTGAACGCGTCGAGCGTGCTGGCACCCGAGAGCGGGTGCACCGCGATGGTGATGCCGTTCGTCTGCCCCTGCCACGAGTCCACCGTGGAGGCGACGAGAAGCCCTTCGGGCGGCGAGAGCTTTCTCGTCAACCGGTCGGCCATGTCGGCGGCGTCGTCGACGGCCTGGTTGCGGGTGGCGAGCAGGGTGATCATGGGGTCGCCGTCCGGGGCACTCGAGCGGCGCTCGAGCGTGCCGTCAGGGTTTCCGGCGCGGTCGTACCGTCTCTCGTGGGGGCGAACCCGCCCTCGAGGAGCGGCGTGAGGAGCTGCTCCAGCACCGTGAGCAGCGGGAGGTCGCTGTCGGGCTAGTCCGGCTCGTCGAGGCCGTCGACCTCGAGCAACGTCGGCTCTCCTCCCGCGACGCGCCGCCACAGCTCTGCTGTGCCGTCGGCAAGTGGGGGCAGCTCGATGCTCCGGTCACCCACAGACCAGGTCTTCAGCGACTCCCTGACTGCATTCGCCCCTGGTGACCACAGTGACCAGCGACTCCGCCCACCAATGCGGGCTTTGGATAAGCGAATGGCCACGCTCGCTCGTCTGCCCGGGCTTCCTCGCGACCGTCCTGCTCTCCTCCGGCGTACGACGCACCTTCACGCTGCTCTTCATACCGATCCGAACCGACCAGGCTGCCCGCAACATCCGCAAGAAGAAGACGGATTACATCTCCGCCGGTGCCGCCCAGCGGCATCGGATCGGCCAGATCGAGGATGCCTAGCAGTCCGCCGAGTAAAGGAACGTCCTCCAGCAGGAAGCCGACCTCACCGCCGGAAACGGCATCCGCCGCAATACCGACCTGATTGCCGTCAGCGCCCAAAGCCCGACGAGCTGGAACGGGCTGTCGCCGACACCGAGCAAGCCGCCCTCGAAGCCTCCTGGGAGACGAGGTGACTCAAGGCTCCACGGCCCAAGCCTGCAGCGCGGCAGCGCTCCCGGTGTGGCGCAGTGTATGACCCTCACCGGGGAGCACGCCACGGCAGAGCGGATTCTCCGTCCGAGGACAAGCGGAATAGATAGACTTCGGTTAGCTAGGCTGTCACGCGCACGCCATCCGGTGGACCGAGTTGCCTAGGGCAAAGGGAATGTCATGGCAACTAACGGGCGTACTTCGCTCGGCCGCTGCACCCGCAGGTCGTCCTCCGAAGGAGGCACCGTCGGCTCTGTTGCGCAGTTTCGTTGGACCCCGCTGCCAGACTGGACTCCAAGTTCTGAGCGGGAGGCGTTTTGAGCATCAACAGCGAGCAGTTGCGAGTGCTAGTTGAGCGAGTCGACAGCATCGTGGCTGCTCGGAAGGGACTCCTGCCCGCCGTTCAGCGGGAGGTAGACGATGCTGCACGACGCCGAAGCGATAGTGACCGACTGCTCGAACTGCTGCGAGAACTCAAAGGGATCGAGAAGGACCAAGATGCGCTCGATCGCATCGAGGGTGCCCTGGGCGACCTTGATCAGCTTCTTTCCTCCTTCTCCGCGCGGGAAGCGACCCTAAACGCCCTTCGCGCTCGGTTCAGCCGGGACACGGTGAACATTGGCGTGTCGGGCGAGGCACGCGTTGGCAAGTCGACGACCCTGCAGAAGTTCTCTGGTCTGACGGACACCCAGATCCCGACCGGCAAGGGCCTACCCGTTACCGCCGTACGGTCGGAAATCGTAAACAGTGCCGACGAGCGCGCCGAAGTCACGTTCCGCGACCAGAAGACGTTCGTCGCCGAGTACATCCACCCTCTGCTTGAGATCGTGAACGGGCACCTGGATGTCCCGCTCGCAGTCAACACCTTGGCCGGCCTGCGGACTGCGAAGTTCCCCGAGACGCTCGGCTCGAACGTTGACTCGATCAGCACCGACAGCCTAAACAGACTCCTCGATGCACAGCGAAGCATCGACACCTACGAATCGCTCCTGACGGGTGGCGTCAGGCAAGTTGCTCTGGACGACCTCCGGAGTTACGTCGCCTACCCCTCCAAAGAAGACCTCGACGCAGAGAAGGCCACGGGTACGCCTTCGAGCCGCTCATACATCGCGGTCAAGTCGGTGAAAATCTTCTGTCACTTCCCGCGGCTTGAGGGTGTGAAGATTGGCCTTGTTGACTTGCCTGGGCTGGGCGAGATCGGCGCCTCGGTCGCAGACATGCACTTGCGCGGCCTTGAGGACGCCGTTGACCAGATCTTCCCGATCATGCGCCCCACGGACGCGGAGGGCTACGCGAAGCAAGGGATCGCTAGCAACATCGACCATCTTCGACGCATCCAGCCTGGAATCAAACGGCGTGGCGACCTGATTACGGCAGGTATCAACGTTACTGAGGGCCTTAGCGCGACCGTTGAAACACTCAGAGACGACTTTGAGCGCAAGATCAACAGAGCCAGCTCTGACCCCATCGAAGTCCTCGAGTACACAGCGATCGACGACTCATCGGTTGCTGACCTGTTCGACACCCTCCTCCGACGGATCAGTGACCGCCTGCACACGATGGACCAAGAGGTCTTAGCACACGCGCTTGCCAGCGAAGCCAGCGAGGCCGATGTGCGGGGAACGCTGACGGAGTTGAGCCGCACGCTGACGGAACTCCTGCGACTGATCCCCATTCCCGAGAAGATCCTTCTTAGGCAGATCGACCGGATCGCCAGCGACCTGATCCATGAGTACAACACCTTCCAGAAGAAGCTGGACGACGAGGCGGACGAGCACAGCGACTGGTATGTCGCGTTCGACGCGGACGTCAATCGGATCCATGCCGAGTCTCGTGCGTCCATCGAGGACGGCTTCTTCATGGGTCGAGCCGAGTGGGAATTCGCCGCGCGCGGCCGGAAAGACTACTACAACTGGTACCGCGACGAGGCGCAACGGATTCGCCGCGAGATCACCGCTCAATACGGCGGACTTGACGTCTTCTACGACGAACAGGTCACACAGTTCAAGGACGACCTCATCAACATCTTCCTCGACAACACGGGTGACCTCGCGCGGAAGTTCCAAATTTCTCCCGGTGATGACCCGGACGTCACGATCGACAAACTCGCTGCCGAGTTCGGCGGCACGATCCAGGACGACGATCTGGACTCGGCCCTGGCACTCCTCAAGGACGTGAAATTCAGCTTCCGCAACAACGTCTTCCTTCAGATCGCGAATCATCTCAAGGAACTCGCCAACCCCCGGGAAAGCTTCTTGCTGAATCCCGGGGCGAACAACCCGGAGTGGGAGAACATCCGCGAAGTGCTCGGCGTGGTCGGGAACTACGACCACCAACTTGGAAGACTGAGCGACTATCTGACTTGTATTGCCACAAAAGCGAACGACAGCATCCGGGCTTCCCTACTTCAGCACGACGACAGATTTCACGAGTACCTGTCGGTGAGCATTTCCTTCTTCAACGACTTCCTCTACCGGAAGGACGAAGAGAACTTCAAGCATCTCGTCATCCGTAGCCTCATCAAGGAGTACCGAGACTACATCCTGGGCGAAAACACAGGCGTTTCGATTGACGGTAAGAAAAAGGACCTGATTGATCAGATTAAGGCCTCGATCGAGGACGTCAGTGACGGTTCGGTCGAACAACCTCACCGCGCAGTCCCCCCGAAGCGTGCAAGCCCGCACACTCCCGCGAAGCCAACAAAGAACGAGTCACACCCGAGCGACTCATCGCCTGTGGAGACCGTCGCTGTTCCCCCTTCCGACTCGAGTGCAGGCGAGGTTTCCGATGAGCCGTGGATGACCCCACTCCCTGGAAGTACGAACGGAGTTTTCACCGATGGCGGATGGCGCCCGTAACACATTCGACGTAGAAGCGCTCGATCCGAGGGACTACCTCACAGACAATCGCAGGATCGTTGTTGACACCTCTGCGCTCTTGGAGACCAGGGAGGGTTACGCCGGCGGCGTGCCCCAGTTGGTCGTAAACTGCGCAGAGGCGCTCGCGGCGAACCCCCTGGTCATTCCAAAGGCGGTGCTCAACGAGCTGACCAGCCAGACGTCGGACCGGCGAGCACTGAGCCTCGATCCACCGACGCGGATTCTTTGGTGATTGATTTCGGGTCGGGGCCGTTCACCCCTGGGTGGGCGTGGGGTAGTCGCCGGTGTGCCCGGCCTTTTCCACTTCGGTGTGTTTCCTCGTGCGGTCAGGAACTGCGGCTCAGGCCGCGGGGGCGAGCGGTGGAGCGAAGGCGGCGTCGTTGAGGGCGCGCCAGGGGTGCTCCCAGGGCCAGTCCTTGGGCAGGTGGAGGCGCAGCCGGCGGGCGGAGGTCGCGAGACGGGCCGGGACGGTGATCAGATGCTTGCGGATGGTGGCGGTCCGGGCTCGGGCGTGCCGGGTCGAGGCGAGGGTGCCGGCGGCGCGGGTGAGGTTGAACGCGATGGCCGCGAGCACGGTCCAGGCCGAATTCGCGGTGAAGACCCCGGAGGGGAGGTGAGCGAGCGGGCCGTCCTTGAGGTCGGCGATGACCTGCTCGATGATCGCGTGGTCGCGGTGGGAGGCCTCGGCCTCGAGCATGGCCAGCTCGGTGTCGGTGAAGACGGCGTGGTGGCGGTAGGCGGCGAACATCTCGCCCTGCCCGGCCGGGACCGACCTGGGATTCAGGCGCTTGACCCGGCGCACGATCAACCGGGCGGTGACGTGCTCGGCCTTCCGGCGGGAGGTGAACGCGACGAAGGGGACCTCGGCGACCTCGGCGTCGGAGATCCACCGTTGCTCGTCGGGGTCCCAGATCGCCGCGGGGTACTTGATCCCCACCCAGTCGGTCTCGGGGATCCGGGAGATTGCCGCGACCACCGCGGGGTCCATCCGGGCGGTGACGGAGAACCGGGCCCCGCCCCTGGAGGCGGCGGCGACGACGGCGTGGGTGTAGTACGCGCTGTCGGCCCGCACGGTGATCTGCCCGCTCACCCCGGCCCGGCGTGCGGTGCCCAGCGCCTCGGTGATCAACGACTTCGCCCCGTGGGGCGAGGAGACGTTGCCCCGGCGCAGCCGGGTGGCGGCGATCACCGGCGCCGCCAGCGGGGTCGAGACCGCCGCGAGCTGGGCGTTGAGGCCCTTGGTCTTGTTGTACCCGTAGGCCACGCCCTGCTTCTGGTACCCGTGGGTCTGCCGCATGGTGTCGTCAACGTCGAGGTAGGCCACCTCCTCGGAACCCTTGAGCAGGTCCGGGACCTCCCCGGCCAGGCCAACCAGAACGGCCGCGGCGACCGAGTCGAGCTGGCGCACATGCCCATGGGTATACGCGCGCAGATGCGTGCCCAACGTCGACGGTGCCCGCAGCCCGGCGAAGACCTTCCCCATGCCGCCGTGGCGCAACAGGTCCATGTCATCGATGCTGTCCGCGCCCGCGACCATCCCCGCCACCAGGGCCGGGACCTTCATCGCGGCATTGGCGCCCGCATCGCCAGGCACCTTCACCCGCTGCCCCGCCAGGTCATGCAGCCCGGCCCGCCGCGCCAACGCCATCGTCGGGACCAGACCCGCCACCGACACCAGATTCGGGTCATCAAAATCCGTGGAAACCTTGTGAGAGACTCGCACCTGCGAAGTGCCCTTCTATCTGCGACGCGGAACCTTAGACAAGTCCCATCGTCCCAGGTCAGAAGGGCACTCGTGCGTCACGACCCGCCCACCCCACCGGTGGATTCTCAATGACTTTGTCAAGCCGTTTGGGCCATCGGTTCTCGCGAGGGTGGGGCGAGTTCGAAGGGTCGGTTGTCGCGGAGCAGGGCCCATAGGACGTCGACGCGTCGGCGCGCCAAGGCGATGAGCGCTTGGACGTGCCCGTGGCCTTGTCCGCGCTTCTTGAGGTAGTAGTCGCGGTTGGGGCCCTCGCGCATCATGGCGGCTGAGGCGGAGAGGTAGAACACTCTGCGCAGCTTGCGCGAGTAGCGCATCGGCCGGTGCAGGTTCCCGGTGCGCCGGCCAGAGTCCCGCGGGACCGGGACAAGCCCGGCGGCCGAGGCGAGCCGTCCGGCGTTCGCATAGGCGGCAAGGTCCCCTGCGGCGGCTACCAGCTCGGCACCGAGGATCGGTCCCATGCCGGGCAGGGACTCGATGATCTCGGCCTGGGGGTGCGCGCGGAAGGTGGTGGTGATCCGGGCGTCGAGGTCGGAGATCCGCGCGCCGAGCGCCAGGAGCTGAGCGGCGAGGTCGGCCACGATGCTGGCCGCCACATCCTGCCCGGGCACGACGGTCTGCTGGGCCTTGGCCGCACCGAGCGCAGCTGCAGCGATCTGGTCGGCGCTGCGCACCTTCCGCTTGACCAGCCATGCCCGCAACCGCGACTCACCCGTCCGGCGGATCGCCTGCGGCGTCTGGTAGCCCGTCAGCAGGACCAACGCACCCCGGCTATGGGCGTAGTCGAAGGACCGCTCCAGCGCAGGGAAGTAGCCGCTGAGCACGTCGCGGAGCCGGTTGACCACGCGGACCCGGTCACCGACCAGGTCGGTGCGGTGGGTCACCAGTAGCCGCAGCTCGGTCACCAGCGCGGTGGCGACCTCGACGTCCTGTAGATCGCCGCGGTGTCGCAGGGTCTCGGCGATGACGTAGGCATCGCGGGCGTCGGTCTTGGCCTCACCGCGGTAGGCGCTGGCCATCTGGTTCACCGTGCGGCCGGGGACGTATCTCACCCGCTGACCGTGGGCTGCCAGCAGTGCCAGCAGCAGTCCCGACATGGTCCCGGTGACGTCTACTCCCCAGACGACCTCGTCGGCGTGGCCAAGGACGCCGGCGATCGCGTCGAGGATGGCGGCCTCGTCGTTGACCACCTTCGTCGACCAGACTGTGGTGCCGGCCTCGTCGATCAGGCAGATCCAGTGATGACCCTTACCGACGTCGACACCAGCCCACCCGGGCGCGATCCGTTGCTTCATCAACTCCTCCTTCGAGCACACGAGCGATTGCCATGGCCCGAAGGAACACCCCGCCGACAGATCCGTAAACAGCGACCAGGACGCGCATCTCAATCAGCAGTCAAGGCGCCCCAGGAGGAACCGGGCGGCCAATCCATCGGAGCCATCAACGGGCGATCAAGGCTCAGCCACACCCAGCCCTCCCGGGCCACCCAAGAACTTACGGATCGAGGCTGAGGGACCCTGAGTTGGCGGGACGCGCGAGGCTGGCGAAGTCTCTGGTTGAGGATCTCGTCAGCGACGGTCTCGCAACGACCGACTTCGGTGGCATCAAAGACTTCGAAGCCGACCCCGAGTTCAGCACCATCGCACGAGTCGCAACCGAGATGGGCTGGGAAGTCCTGTTCCTGACTGCCGACATCACCGTGAAGCTTGAGGTTCGACTCCTCGGCAAGAAGGAGCGCAAGGCGCACCTTGCCGGCGCCGCCACAGCTGATGGTCTCGTAGAGGTTGAGAACCTTGCTCTCATGCTGAGAAAGGGCATGAACAAGAAGAAGTCCCTCGCCGAGAAGCCCGGTAAGGCCGATGAGTACGACCGACTGTCTGCCGTGCTCAAGGAGTGGCCAGATGCCTTCGACCTGCGTCAGCAACCCAGGCGGGTGGCTCCGACAAAGAAGACGCCCGATCGCAGGCGTGAAACCCCTCCCAGCCCCTTCGCGCCATCGACTGCACTCAAGCCGCCTGACCAGACGATAGAGGTGAGGAGCTTCCCCGGCGAAGGCGACGAGGCAGCATTCCAACGCCCCGGGTCGAGCGGCCAGTTGGTGCTCGGTGAGCGCATCTCTCGGGGCAAGGAGGGAAGCGTCTACCAGGTCGACGGAGAGCCCCATCTCGTCGCGAAGATCTTCAAGAAGGGCAAGGTCACGACACACCGCAAAGAGAAGGTTGAACTCATGGTTCAACACAAGGTGTGGCTACCCGGCGTCTGCTTTCCGGAGTCGATTCTTAGCTATGAGGGCGAGTTCGTCGGCTTTACGATGCGCCGCGCGCAAGACGCGCATGTGCTCAACGACACCATCTTCATTCCTCAGGAACTCGATCGCCTCTACCCAGGTTGGACTCGCCGCGACCTGGTCGATGTCTGCCTGTCGTGCCTGAAGCGTGTGAAGTCGCTCCACGACCTGAACATCCTGATCGGCGACATCAATCCGAACAACGTCATGCTGGGGAACCAGAAGGACGCTTGGATCATCGACATCGACTCCGTCCAAGTTGAGGGTTACCCGTGTCCAGTTGGGTGGGACGAGTTCACCGCTCCAGAAATCTTGGGCGGAGTCCAAGGACTACGCTCGATCGAGCACGAGTACTTCGCGATCGCGGTCTTGGTCTTCATGATCATGATGACCGGCACGTTTCCGTACGAGAACAGCGGCTCGGACGACACTGTCCAGAACATCAAGTCTGGGCTCTTCCCGTACGGATTCGACGGGAAGTCCGAGCGCGACCTCCAGCCCCCCTTGCGATGGCTCTACGTCTGGAGCCACCTCTCGTACCAACTCAAGGAGCTTTTCTGGAACTCCTTCCACCGCGAGGGATCTCGGTATCAACCCGACAAACGGGTCACTGTTGAGGAGTGGATTAATGCGTTCGAGGGCTTCAAGAAGAATCTCGAGTATCGCGACGTCGACCCTCAGTCACTAGAGATCTTCCCCATCCGGCGGAAGGCCGAGCGCGGTGCACAGTTGCTCGATTGTCCGCAGTGTGGGGGCCACAACTTCATCGCCGAGTACAGCGTCGGCGATGGCCCCGACAAGGAATTCCGGACACCGTCTGCCTGCAATGAGTGCCTCCCGAAGTGCGACAACTGCGGGGAACCACGGGAGCCAGAGACGCTGGAGTCCGGGATCTGTTGGCCGTGTCGCAGATCCGACCTACAAGAAGCCGATCGCGCCAAGAGGGAGGCAGAGCGAGCCCAGCGGGAAGCCGACCGCGCACGGCGAGCGGTGGAGAAGGCCGCGAAGGATGCCGAGCGTGCTAGGCGCGAAACGTTGGATCAAACCCGCCTGTGCGAGCGATGCGGTAATCCATACATAACGTTTGGTGAAATCGAGTGGCTCAATCAGCGCAGCATTCCGATCCGCCCGGTACACAAGCATTCCGACCCAAGGTGCGACTCCTCGCCAATCGTCCGACTCCCGGCAGCCAAATCTGGGTCGGGCGCGACGGCACGGAAAGGGTTGGCGAGCGCAAAGCAATCCACCGCTTCAAAGACGGAGTCGCTGGGGCAGCGGATCGCACGATGGTGGAACAACCTGTGACCGGAATGGACATCGTCCAGACAGAAGGGGGCGCTCATGGCGCGCACGAAGATTCTCGATGAGGACATGGCGAACAATCGCTCGAAACTCATCCCAATCGCGATCTGTGTCGACCGTAGCTGGTCAATGAATGACGGAACCAAGAAGCCCGACCTGGAAGCCGCGCTCAAGAAGTTCTACGGCGACATCGAGGCTGATCCTCGAACTCGCTACGGCGCCGACCTCTGCCTGATCGGGTTCAGCGGCGATGCGGCTGTGGTGCAACCATTCACCAGCATCGACTCCGTTGATCGGGATGTTCAGATTGAATTGGAGACGACAGGGACGAACATCAGCGGAGCCGTGAGTCTTGCCCTCGACCTGCTCGCGAAGCGACGTGAGTACTACAAGCAGGCCGCCGGCGGGCGACGCGCAGCGCGCCCAACGCTGGTTCTCATGACGGACGGCGGCTCCAACGTAGGAGTTGAGGATGAGCCCCGCGTCATCAAGCAGGTCCAAGAGATGGCCGACCTGAAGAAGCTGACTGTCATCACCATCGCGATCGGCGACGACGGTGAGCTTGACTGGGAGACGCTCGTTGATTTCAGCCCAGAGATTCCTCCGCTCCAACTGGAGGGTCTCTCCTCGTTCAAAGAGTTCTTCAAGGTCCTATCCGATTCAATGTCTCGCTCAGCATCCGAGGGTTCTGAGGCGGGACCTGAGATCGAGCCCGAGGACATCGAGGACCTAGTTCCCGTCGACACTCTCAAGCAGACCGTCACCTCGAACAAGCTCGACAAGTACAAGAACTACAAAGAGATGTTCCAAGGCTGATCTTGATGGGGGGAAGGTGGCGCGAGTTTGCCTACCAAGTGCGTGGCAAGAGCCATGTGTTAGACGGAAAACCCGGTCAGGATCGGTTCCGCTACGAGTCTCGTAGTGGCGTCCAGGTGCTCTGCCTCGCGGACGGCGCGGGATCAGCAAAGTTGGCTGAGCATGGGGCGCAAGCGGTTGTCGCGGCGGGGTGTGACTTCATCGTGGACCTCTTCGAATCTGGGCGAGGGTGGCGCGGTAACCTCGATGGAAACGCACTCCACGCGCACCTGATCGAGAAGCTGAACGGGACTGCCGCACGGATTGGATGCGAACTCAAGGATCTGGCGTCAACCTTCCTGTGCGTGGCCGTGACCGAGGAGTTCTTTGTCGCGGCCCAAATCGGCGACGGCGTCATCGGAGCTGAACGCGATGGCGAACTCGAACTTGTGACCCTCCCGGACAACGGGGAGTTTCCGAACGTGACGACGTTCGTGACGTCAAAGAATGCGGTGCCCTCCATGCAGATCACAAAGGGCGAGTTGGATGGTTACAACGGCTTCATTCTAATGTCCGACGGCACGGCAGAAAGTCTCTACAACTATGAGCGTCGTGTCTTGGCGCGCGCGTGCCGCACTCTCTTTCGCATCATATCTGACGCCCCCACCTATGCCGTCGCCAATCCTGCGTACAAGAAGGAACTCAAGCGCGTCATGGACCTTCAGATCCGTGAAGGAACCGACGACGACTGCTCGATCGGCATCCTCGCCCGCTCGACCCGTGTAGTCGGCGCCTGAATGCGCCAGCACCGAGAAAAGCTCTGGCGATGTAGTTGGTCAGCTTGCGAAAGCCGAGAGCGAACCGCGCGATCAGACCCTACACAAGACCCGGGGCGATCCAATCTGCAACCTGATTCCTGTGTACACAGGGTATGGCGGTGGTTGGATGGCGGGATGCAATCTGACGCCACTTCGATCGACGTCGTCGACGAGCTCATCATGCACATCGAGAATCGCCTGGGCGCGCCGTCGTCGTGGTCCTTTCCCGGGGCTATCCCGACAGTCTCGCGCTCTGCGTCATCGACTCCGTCCAGTCGATCGGCGTGCGATACGGCAGCGTGCAGAAGGTCGTAGCGCGGTACCGCACCCACCGAGGTGAGGAGCGCGCCAACGGCGACGACCTCGATGACATCCGAAACGTCTTCGCCGAGCTGGGCGGTGTGGAGGGCTGGACGCGCACCGTCGGCAACCGTCACGAGTCCTCCACGGCGGCGCGCGCGCCGCTGAAGGCCGAGGTCATCCTTCGAGCTGCCACGCGGCTGCCGCAGCTGGGGGTCACCACCACCGAGGACCTGCGCACCGCACCCGAGCCGAAGGTGCACGACTTCAAGGCCGCGTGGCTCGCCCTGCCGGGTCAGAAGTCGGGGATCAGCTGGCGGTACCTCCTCATGCTCGCCGGTGTTCCCGGCGTGAAGCCGGACCGGATGGTCCGCCGGTTCGTCGAGAGCTCCTCCGTGCCCGTTGACCCGTGGATGTCGGCGGGTGAGGTGGCGGAGCTGGTCGAGGAGGCGGCCCGACGGCTAGGGGTCTCGGCCAGTGCGCTCGACCACGCCATCTGGCTCCATGAGTCCGGCAGGAAGGCGAGCAAGCCGCTCGACCGCCCGGACAAAGTCCCAGCTGGGCTGGCCTGAGGGGCTTGAGTTGGTCGCCCTCCCCAGGAGCCCGCGAGGTCTGACGGTCGCGGAACGGCTTGCACTGGGCTCGGTCCCGCCGAAACCATCGGTTCCTTTGTCGGCGCCCGCAGCAGAAGTCTTCGTCCTGCCCGCGGGTCCGGAGACCCTGAACGGGATCGACGCGACCGGGAACGACATCGACCTTGGACCGCTGGGGGCTCTGCGCGGCGCCTCCGTGGTGTCGACCTCGGCCGTGGCCGTGCGGAAGATGGCACGCGCTCATCGCCTGCACTACTTCTGGCAGCGGTCGGGCTCGGACCTCCAGGTGCACTTCACGGACGGCGCGAGCCTCCCGGCGGCCGAGACACGGGATGCCGACGCGGCCGCAGCCCTGTTCGGACCCACGCTGGACGAGCTCGACATGGTTCACGAGGCTCCCGTCTCGTGGACGACGGCGCGGCGACCTGGATGGCGTGCCGGTGGATCGCTAGGCGTGTGCTGTCCGCGACCGGGCCCTGGTGATGCCGTGTGTGGCGCCCACCTCGAGTGGCTCGACTGGTGGCACCCGGCGGCCACCCGCATGAGGAACTCCGCCTACGTCTACTGTGCCGTCCACGGTCAGGCATCTGCGACGCACGTACGGACCATGCGTGAGGTGATCGACGCAAGACGTCTGCTCGACAGCCTCGTCTGGGCACACCCTGCGACTGTCGGCAGCCACCGCATCTACGCGTTCGACGTCCAAGGGGTCGGCCGGCCGGTGATCTACGTCGGTGAGACGACCAAGCGCATCACCGAGCGTCACGGGCAGCACTGCTCTCCCGACCACCAACCGAAGGCGCAGGTCCTCAAACCCCACGGTCGCTCGGCAGGCCCGCTCAGACAGGACCTTGTGCCCTGGCTACCGCCTCTCGGCTCTCAAGCGACAGCGCGCGCAGCCGAGCGATTCGTCGCGGCAACACTGCAGTACCGCGGTCTGGAGATCGCGGGCGACGGCCGCCACTGATCACCAAGCTGACGACGCAAGGTCCCGCTCACCGATGGCCGGGCGGGCTGTCCGCCCGCACGGCTGCGCGGAATCCAGCCACCGCATCTCAGGCGCCCACGTTCAACGGGTGATGCGCGTTGGTCACGGTCGTGTGGACGAGACGTCGGCGCCAGGCCAGCGCATCCACGGCGACGCGCTCGGACGAGCCGGTCATGGTCGTGCCGAGACCCGCTGCAGCGATCGGACGCAGGCTCAGCCCCTCCGCCTCTTCGATGAGCCGGATGGCCCGGCGCGCGGGGGTGGCCACCGCGGGCTGGTCGAGCGCGTCCATACCGGCCGCCTCCATGATCGCGGCGAACTGCTGCCGCAGGCTGAGCGGGCTGTCGAACACCTCGGCGACGACCTGGTGGCCACCGATGCCGATCACGACGCCGAGCTCGCCCGGCAGCGTCCGCATCGTCGCCACCAGGCGGCGGACGTCGGCCGCGCCACGGTCGGCGTGATCGGCGTACGAGGACGTCGGACTCTGGCCGAAGCGGGCCTCGTACTGGGCCACTCTCTGCCAGACCGTTCCTTGGGCGCCGTGGTCCCCACGTCGGCGAGCCGCCGCACGAATGCGGGAGCTTGCACGCCGGCCGGCCGTCCGGTGCCCGGCGCCGCCACTCCACCGGCCCTGCTCCACGCACACCACCTCGACGGCGAGGGACTCCCTCGCGGGCAGAAGGACGGAGCGGGTCAGCGCCCGGGTCTGCCAACCGCCTTCAAGGAGCATCCCCTCGGTGATGAGCAACGGCATGCTGGCGCTGTTCTGGGCGAGCACGTGGCCCACGGCGGGCCCGTCCGGCAGCTCCGACACGACGAGCGATGCGTCGTCGATGCCGTACCCGCGGGAGGTGGGGGCGTCACCCCACACCGGGAAGACGGTCAAGGCGCCAGCGTTCGCACCCCTGCCGACATGAAGCTCTCTCATTCCGACCACCCCTTATCTCGTTCCTGCGCTAACCATAGCGCAACTCTGAGCTAAACTGTGTGCAATGAGGAACAACGACGACCTGACCGGGTATCCGCGACCCAACGTCGCCGTCGATCTGGCCGTGCTGACCGTGGCACCGGATCGGTCGCCCGACCCCGCCCGACCCGACGGGCAGCTCGTCGTCCTGGTCCAGGACCGGGAGACGGGTCCTGCCGGGCCCGCACTCCCCGGCCGGTTCCTTCGCGAGCGGCAGCACATCCCGGGCGCCGTCGCCGACGTCCTCCGCCTCAAGGTCGGCCTCAAGGTCCCGGTCCCGGCCCCCCACCTCCTGCGCGTCTTCGACGACCCCGACCGCGACCCTCGGGCCTGGACGATCTCCCTCGGCCACGCCCTCGTCCTCCCCCACGAGGTCCTGCGGATGGGCCGCGGGCGGCTGGTCGGCGTCGACCTCACGGGCGCGCTCGTCTCGGACGACCCGCTGCTCTTCGACCACGGCACGATCGTGCGGGAAGCCGCCGCGGCGATGCGCGATCGGTACGAGCACCTGCCGGACCCGGACGGGCTCCTCGGAACGGAGTTCACCCTCGCCGAGCTGCGCGCCTGTCACGAGGCCGTGCTCGGCGAACGACTGCTCAAGGACACCTTCAACCGGCGGATGAGCGAGCACCTGGAACCCGTCCTCGAGCGCGGGAGCACCCTGACCCGGTCCGCCGGGGGACGACCCGCCCGGGTCTTCACCAAGTCGGGAGACGCCGACCATCGCGCCACCTCACGACGTCGGCTCCAGCTGCCCCGCGAGTCGGTCTGACCTGTCCGCGCCCTCCTGGAACGATGTCGCCATGTCCGGACACCTCTTCGTCATCCACGGCGACCTTCGCAAGCTCGCCTGCGACGGCATCGCCATCCCGTGCGACGATCGCTTCAACATCACGGACGTCTGGTCCGATTTCCTGCCGGGCAACCTCCCTCGCGTCCCAGGCACCGGCTGGTTGCGGCTGCCACACCCCTCGACAGGCACGGCCGTGGCGCTCCCGGACAGCGACGGACGCAGGGTCACCGCCGTCGCCACCGTCCACGACGACATGACCATCACCAGCATGGTCCAGCGGATGCTCGACGGCGTCACGGAGCTCGCCGGCGGGCTCGAAGCCCGCGGCGGCCGAGACCGGCCGCTCCTCGGCGTCCCGATGATCGGCACCGGAGCGGGCGGATTGCACCATCAGCGCGGCGAGGTCATCGACGTGTACCTCCCGGCGCTGGCGACCGCGGCTCGCGACCACGGTTTCGACATCGCCTTGGTGGTGCAGGACCGCCGCGATGTGGCGGCGGTCCAGGCCCGGCGCACCGACGAGCAGTGGGCGGCGCTCCCCGAGCACCTGGAGGCGGAGGCGGACCGGCTGGGCACGATGGCGGCCAAGGGCCAACTGTCGTTGTTCATCGGCGCCGGCGTCTCCAAGCCGGTTGGGCTCCCCGACTGGCAGACGCTCTTGCGGATACTCGCCGAACGAGCACAGCTCCCGACCGACTGGCCGGATGACGCCGACCCGCTCGACGTCGCCACTTCGATCGCCGAGAAGCTCGAGATCGAGGCGGAGCTGGGCAAGATCCTGGGCACTCCTCGCCACGGCATCGGCCATGCCCTCCTCGCCGGCCTCCGTCCCCGGGAGATGGTCACGACCAACTTCGACCCGTGCATGGAGCATGCGCTCGAATCAGTGCTGGGCGAGGAGGGCTTTCGCGTCATGACCCGGCGCCTTGCCGACGGTGCTCTGCCCTGGCTCCTGAAGCTCCACGGAGACATTGCGCGGCCAGGCTCCGTGGTCCTGACCCGGGCGCACTACGACGCCCACGCGGAGGAGTACAAGGCGCTCGCCGGAGTGGTCCAGTCCCTTATGCTCACAAGCCATCTCCTCTTCGTCGGGTTCAGCATGACCGACCGCGACTTCCTCGACATGGCGGCAGCGGTCGCACGGGTACGGGCCGATGCAGAGCCTGACGGTGCGAGCTCGCGGCCCACCGCAGGGACCGTCCTTCCGCTCATTCGCAAGACCGACCAGGAGTTCCAGCTGGAGGGCGATCTCACGTTCCTTCCGATGGCCGAGACCGGAAGCGTGGCGGAGGCGGCCCGAACTCTCGAGGTGTTCCTGGACCGGCTCTCCTGGACCGCCGCTCGGACCCACAGCCTCTCGGCCGAGTACCTCCTGGACGAGCGGTACCTCTCCGGCCTCAGCCCGGCCGACCGCGCACTCCGCGACGCGTTGATCGAGTTCGAGCGCACCATCTCACCCGCCGCGAGATCGAGCGTCGGCTGGGACAAGATCCGAGAGACTCTGGAGGCACTCGGGGCGAAGTCCAGATAGGGGCGTGAAGCCGGCGACATCGCGGTTACCCGGTCAGCCGGAGGCGCTCCCGCGCCGACTGGGCCCCCGACCGTTGGCTCAGGTCCCGCCCTTCGACGTGGCCGCGGTTCTTGCCGGTAAGGCCACGGCGATCGGGTGGGGCGTATGCGTGTAGCAGTGCCCTGTTCGAGGTGCTCTTGGCATTGCCGGTTACCGGTCCCGAGGCCCGCCTGGCAGTGGGTCGTTAACACTTCTCCATTCCGTGCGTCTCTGTAGGTGAAGCCACTACGACAAGGAGCGACGTGCCTACCAACACCGCCATCAACCTGTCCCGCGTCTACGTCGAGGACGCAGGAATGCCCGCCCGCCGCGAGAGCGCGCTGCGACTCATCCATCACCAGCTCGGCCTCACCGACGTCACCGACCCGCACAAGAAGGAGATGCTGAGCATCGCCATCTGGAAGTGGACCGAGGCGGAGGGAGTAGCGCCGTACGCGAAGTACCACGTCCGCCTTCGCTCCACGGGTGCCCTGGACACGAGTAGCCCGAGCCCGGTGAACCACGAGCACGTCTGGCAGCGGAAGTGGATCATCGAGCAGCTCCTGAACCGCCCGGAGTGGTCGCTCGACGAGCTCCGCGACTTCCTCGAGCAGTACGCCGTGGCGTGCACCGTCACGGTGGAGGAGCACGCCCGCCTCGGCCAGGTCAGCGCCGTCGGCTGGGACCGGTACGTCGCGGCCGGTGTGGAGATCTACGACATGCTCGAGGAGCGCCGGTTCGTGCCGCCCACGAGCGGGGCCACCACGCAGACGCCCGCGACCGCCGATCTCCCCGAGGACGTGGAGACCACCGAGATCGAGGCCACTGCGGGTGCACCGCTCTCGCTCGACGAGGCGCTGGTCGAGCGCGCCGGCGACCGTGCGCCGCTGCTGCGGTCCCTCCTCGACCGGCTGACGGACGAGGAGGTGGCGGCCGTCGTCGGCGCATCGCGCGACGGCGGGACCGGTGACTACATCCGCCTCCACGACCTCGCCATGGGTGAGCCGTCGCCGGCCGTGGCGTACCTGCACTGGACGGGGAAGCTCTCCGTGCGGCTCGTCCCCGAGGACCTCCCGGCGGAGCTCGCTGCGGACGACCGGCTCGGCCGGCCGCAGCACGTCCGGTACGGCGTCACGTCCCGTGTGACAACACCGAACGACCTCGACACCGCCGAGGGGCTCATCCTCCTCGCCCTCGAGAAGGCGAGGGCACTGTGACGGGTCACGACGTCGCGTCGACGCTCCTGGAGCTGGACGGTCTCCGACTGCTCTCGACCGAGGAGCACCACGACACCTTGGTGCACCGCATGGGCCGCGACGGCCGAGCAGACCTCCTCATCGGGGGTCCGCTCGATCCGGACGACGCACCGTCCTCGCAGGGGTGCTGGCTCGGCGTGGAGGTCGGAACCTACCCGGCCACCACCCCCGTTCTAGATACGCTCCTGACCGCCCAGGACGCAGGGTTCACCGGTTTCGACCGCCTTCGCGGCGCCCTGAGCGGTGACGGCTTGGTCACGCTGTGGTGGACGGAGGACTTCCGGCCCGAGGACCTGTCGCTGGCGAGCACCCGGGCCATCGCCCATCGAGCTGATGAGGGTGCTCGGCACGTGCGCGAGGCCATGGATGGTCCACGCCGCCGTGAGCCGACTGGGACCGACAACCGATCGCTCGAATGGGCGGACCGGGCCGGCGACCGCGCCCTACGCCGCGGCGGTCACAGCCGATGGACCTTCCGTGCCGAGACGTTCGTGGGGCCCTACAGGTGGGCGGACGGGATCGACCCGCGGGGCGACGGGCCCCACGTCGACGTGCGGGACGCCTTCGTGCAGGTCGGTGAGGGCCCGTGGTCGGTCCGGACGTCCGTCACCGGGGACGACGCCGTGATGTGGTTAGAGGGCCGGTGGCCGCCTGACTGCATCCGTCTTGAGACCGGCGCGGGCAAGGTCGTCGTCGCGGGCGGGCTGGGGCTGGTGGCATTCGCACTCGAGGACCGGCACGACCTCACGCGTGGCTTCGAGCGCGCGCTCAGTATCCGTGACGAACCGACGTTCCTCGACGTCGCCCTCCACGCGCTCGCCAAGTACTCCAAGCTCGACGTCCCGGTCCGACCCGTCATGCCGAAGGGACTCTTCGGCTGGCAGCGTCCCTTCACGATCGTCGCCTCCACAGTGACACGGGAGGCCCGGGTCCGCGTTCTCGTGCCCGACCGCGGCGAGCTGGAGGACGACGGCGCCCTGTCGGTTGCCATGACGGATCTCGTTCGGGCCGGGGGTCACGGCTCTGCCGAGGTCCTCGAGCGGTTCAGGGACCGGTTCGCCGGGCTCGATCAGGCGCTGACGCGCCGACCCGAGCGGGGGTGATCAGTCGAGGACGAACCCGGGGAACGCCTGACGGATCTTGCGACGAGCGACGCTCAGCTTCACCCTGACGGACCGCTCGGTGTAGCGGCACCTCTCCGCGAGCTCACGGGTCGAGTAGCCGGCGGACTGACCGAGGAGCAGGTCGCGCTCGACGTCGTTCACCACGGCGAGAGCCCGCTCGAGGTCGTCGCGTGCCGCCACCTTTCCGCTCGGTGATCGGGCCGCGAGATGGGCCGGGAATGGCCGTTCGCCGGGCTCGGGGCTGCTGTTCGGAAGGTCGGTCCAGCCGTCAGCAGGCCCCGCGCGGTGCTGGTCGATCGCCAGGCGTCGCGTCACCTGGCGCACCCAGGCTCGCGGTTCACGAACCTCTTCGAGGTTGACCCACAGCCGGGTGAGGGCTTCGCTGGCGACGTCCTCCGCCGACTCCCCCGCTCCCTGCTCGCGGGCCACGGCGAGCGCGACGCGCCGAAGGTCGCTCCAGTCGAGCTCCTCAATGGACCCGTCCTCCATGGCACCTCTCTCCGATCAGACGAGCAGCCCCCCGACGAGCTACGGGGCGTCTGCAGCCGAAGGGCAACCTACCGGCACGGGCGTCCGCACCGGGGCGGGATCACGGCGAACAGCACCCGGCCGGCCAGCATGACGGCGGAACTATGTGGACGGTGGCGTGCCATGGGTCGCCGACCAGCGGGCAGTCGTCAGCCCGGCTCCCCCGCCTGGACGAGCCCGGACTCGTACGCGACGACCGCGATCTGCACCCGGTCGCGAGGGTCGAGCTTGGTCAGGACCCGGGAGACGTACGTCTTGACCGTGGCCTCGCTGAGGAACAGCTTGGCGCCGACCTCGGCGTTCGACAGGCCTCGCGCGACGAGCCGCACCACCTCGGTCTCCCGCTCGCTCAAGGCGCTCAGCTCGGTCGGCCGTTGCCCGGCCGGGGGCCGGCGGGCGAACTGGGTCAGCGTCCTCGTGATAAGCGCCGGCGCCAGCATCGACTCCCCGCGTGTGACCACCCGCACGGCGTGAACGGGTCGTCGGGGGCGACGTCCTTGAGGAGGAACCCGGCGGCGCCGGCCCGGACGGCGGACCACACGTACTCGTCGAGGTCGAACGTCGTCAGCACCACGATCCGCGGCTGCGGCGCCGGCCGGGCGAGGATCTCGTCGAGGCAGAGATGAAGGACGCCCCGGACCGCCTCCAGTGGGCGATGAACACCTGCCTCGCCCAGATCGGCAACACGCACCCCGAGCAGCGGGCCCGCGCGCTGGACATCGGTGAGCGCCTCGAGGTGCTCAAGGACTACCCCACCCCGCCGGGCTGCACGTCACCGTTCGCGCCGATCTGGATCACCGAGATGGTGCGCCGGCAGAACAGCTCGTAAGCGGAACCGCTCCCTGACACTCCGGCATAAGCTCGGCCTGAACCGCGAGGCGAGCGCCTGACGCGTCGCGGCGACGTCGACGTCGCCGCCGTCCTCGACCAGGAGCTTCGCGAGTCGTTTCGGCCAGAGGACCGGTACCCCGCGCGTGGAGAACGCACTACCGATCATCGGCCAGTCCGCCTCGACGAAGCAGATCACACCCGTCACCGGCACGTCGCCAACGACCTCGCGGACCAGCTCGACCTGCTTGAGCACGCCGTCGACGAGCTTCGTGCAGTCGCGGCGGCCCACGAGCAGCCTCTCGACCCGAGGTCGGAGGAAGCCGCCCTCGATGGTCAGCTGAGGACGTCCCTGGTAGCGCTTGGCGTCGATCACCCAGATGCCGCCGCCGGTGACGGCGATGTGGTCGATGTTTGCCCTCGTGCCGGGAATCCGACGGTCGTGCAGGACGACGACCCCTCGGGAGGTCAGCCCGTCGAGACGAGCACCCAGGCGCTCCTCGCCGACGGCCCCACGCTCCCACGCCGTCGTGCTCTGCCGCTCGTCCGACAGGGCCACCGCGACGCCGCCGAGCCTGCCCCACCGTTGGCGGAGTCGCTCCTCGTCCCGTGCTCTGCGACGCTCGTACTCACGGCGAGCGGACGAGCCGGCCACCCCGGCTTCCTCAGCTGGCTCCGAGGTCGCCGGCTCCGGCGCCGACGTGAGCATCAGGCTTTCGTCACTCGCGGTGGTCGCTGTCTCCTCGACAGGACACTCAACGCACCGCACGGTCCTCGTCGCGCGTTCGTAGACGGCGTCGGTGCGCGCAGGGAGCCCGGCCCCGCACACCCGGCAGGTTCCGGGATACCGGAGCCTCATCCGGCGGGACGCCTCCGAGGCGGGCTCTCCGTCGGTCGTCTCTGTCACGCCGTCAGGCTATCGACGGGAATGCCGGCACTCGTCCGAATCGCCTGGGAGGATCAGTGTCGAGACCACGGAGGTGCCAGTCGTCCTTGACCCCAGCTTCCCCACCGAGCGTCCCCCTCGGCGAGGACCATGGCGGCATGAGCACCGTCGACGAGGCCACCGCCGAGGTCCCCTCGCCCTCGCGCGAAGCCCTCCAGCACGTCATCGACATCGCCCGGCGGCTCGCGCCGGACGCCGAGGACGGCGTGAGCTACGGCATGCCGGCCCTGAGGGTCGCGGGCAAGCCGTACGTCGCCGCGGCGAAGCACCTCTCGCTCTTCCCGTTATCACCGGCCGCGATCGACACCGTGCGCGACGAGCTCGCGGGCCACTCGCTGTCGAAGGGCACCGTGCGCTTCACGGCCGAGCACCCCCTGCCCGACGACGTCGTCGAGCGCATCGGGCCCGGCTCGCGGAGATCACCGGCGGGTAGGCCGGGGCGGACAGCCTCCCGCGAAGACGCCCGGCCCAGGTCACGGCTCAGCCCTGCGTGTCGGCGTCCTCCGGGACCATGAAGCGAACGACGACCTGGCCGCCCCCGTGGTCGTCGCGGGTTCGCATCGTGGCGTCGATGCCGTCGGCGGCGTAGCTCGCGCCGGCGCCCCCGCCGGCACCCTGCAGCAGCTCGGGTCCGCTCGCGCCCCCACCGCCGCCGCCGCGGTACCCCGCTCCGCCGCCTCCGCCGCCGGCGCAGTCGCTGGTGCCGCCGGGGCCACCGAAGCCGCCCCGCCCGTCACCGCCCGCCGTCAGGGCGCCACCGCACAACCCGTCGCCGAACGACTGCAGCGCCGAGCTGCCACCGGCACCGTCGGTGCCGGCGGTGGCTCCGGTGCCGCCCCTGGCGAGACCGGCGCCGGCACCGTCGCCGGCGACCTCGCCGGCGTTCCCGCCGGAACCACCGAGGCCTCCGAGGCCGCCCCCCTGGCCACCGCCGCCGCCGGCGACCAGGAGCTGGTCGCCGCCGTCGCCGTCCAGGACGGCGCTGAGCCCGCCGCCGCCGTACCCCTGGGACGTGCCGTCGAGCGCGCCGCCCCCCTCCCCGGCCAGGGAGCCGCCCGAGCGTCTGGCGGCACCGAGGCTGACGACGATGCCGAAGGCGTCGCCCGGCGTCACCGGCACAGTCGCAGTCACGAGGGCGCCGTAGCCACCTCGGAAGTCGTACGGGTCGCCCGCGCCGGAGCCGCCGCGCAGTGCGAACGTCGCGCTCGTCACCCCCTCCGGCACCCTCCAGAGGGCGGCGCCGGGGGTGGACCAGGTGCAGACCTGCTCGCCCTCACCCGGTCCGGGGACGCACCCGTCCGGGCCCGTCCCGCTCGGCGACGCCGTCGCGAGAGCTCCCGCCGTGGCGAGCGCGGCGACCGTGGAGATCGCGGCGATCCCGACCAGACGCCGCCTGGGACCTGCCGTCGTGGGGAACATTGCCGAGCTCCTTCGCCTACGGTCGAGATGGGACCTCGACCGTAGGACGGTCCGCTCCGGCGACACATCGGGCAAATGCCCGGGTTTCGCTCTGCCCGCCTCGGCCTCAGCCCGGACGCCCGGCCGCGCTCAGTCCTGCCCGTGCCGCACCCACCAGACGGCTGCCTCGGCGCGCCCCCGCACGCCGAGCTTGCGGTAGATCGCCGTCGAGTGGTGCATGACCGTCTTGACGCTGAGCTGGAGGAGTTCGGCGATCTCGCGGTTGGTCAGGCCGTCGACGATGTGGCCCAGCACCTGCCGTTCGCGGGCCGTGAGCTCGTCCGCAGGCGGTGCGGACCGCACCGCCGGGGCCGAGCGGAGCACGTCCTCGACGTACGACGAGGTTCGAGCGAGGACCTCGGCCCACCCGAGTGAGGCGCCCTCGTGGAGGCTGCGGGCCCACACCTGTGGCGGGAGACCCGCTGCCAGCCGCGCCACCTCCTCCTCGTAGGTCCGCCGCCACATCACCGGCCAGGACGTGGAGGAGACCAGCTGCGCCCAGGCGGCGCCGTGCAGGGTGGCCGCGACGACCCTGTCACCGCGAACCGCGGCCACCCGCACGACGAGGGCCACCATGAACTCGGACAGGCGCCACCGCCGGGGCTCGTCCACGTCGCGCAGCGCGTCGGCGACGAGCCGGCACACGCCGATCGTGTCGCCGCGCGCGAGCGTGTCCCGGGCTTCGTAGGCGCGCGCCAGGCTCAGGTAGAAGGGGTCGCCGAACGCCCTCGCGAGGTCGAGCAGGTCCGCCGACGACGGGGCCAGGTCGGCGTCGACCGTGCGTGTCTCCCGCAGCGGGATGAGCAGCAGCGCGGCACCGATCCGGGCGACCGGGTCGCCGCTGAGCCGCGCGGCCTCCATCACGGCCAGGCCGGTGTCCCACGCCCCGTCGAGGTCCCCCGTGACGTGGTGCAGCATGGCCGTCCAGAGCCGGAACCGGTCCGCCCACACCCGGTGGCCGATCCGGTCGGCGAGGCTCACCCCCTCGGCGAGCAGCCTCCCGGTCAGCTCGAGGTCGCGATGCACCGGCAGGGCGAGGCAGGCCAGGGCCAGGGTGCGCAGCAGCGCCGTCGGTGACCCGTGCCGCCGGACGAGCTCGGCTCCCTCGTGCCAGGTCCGCATGACCCGTTCGGGCGCTTCGCCGGTGTCGACGGCCCCCAGGCCGCCGGCCGCCAGCCAGACCAGCGCGTCACCGCGGGTGGCCTCGTCGACGTCGGCGGCGCCCGGGTCGTCGAGGAGCCGGCGCAGCACCCGGTGCACCTCGCCGTGGTGGCCCTGACGCACGGCCACCGGCGCGGCGTCGGAGGCCAGGCGCAGCGCCCTGGCCACCTCGCCGCGCGACGCGTACCACTCGACGGCGGCGACGAGGTCGGCGAGCAGGGGTGTCAGGACCCGCAGCCCCTCGGTCTCCTCGGCGTCGTCCCACCGCGTGGCGCAGTGCCGGGCGACCGCGCTCAGGTAGGCGGCGTGCCGGCCCCTGAGGTCCTCGGCCTCACCCGCCAGCCGCGCCTCGCGCGCGGCGAAGTCCCCAACCAGCGCACGCAGCCGGAACCGCGGCTCGACGTCCGAGGGTGACGCTGCGACGGGGTGCTCCGGGGTCCCGGGGGCGCCCGGCACGGGTGCGGCCGCCTGGGCGTGGACCGGCTCGGCGAGGGAGACGTCGACGAGCTCGGCGAGGGCGTCGACGAGCCGGCCGTCGTCGAGGTCCGGGCCCACCACCGCACGCAGGTGGTCCAGGCCGAAGGTCTCGGCGAACACCGACGCCGCCCGCAGGGTGCGCTGGGCGTCCGCGGAGAGGTGGGCGTGGGTCCAGGCGAGCGACGAGCCGAGCGGCCGCCCCTCGGCGTCCCGCCACGTCAGGACGGCCCGGCGGCCGGCGTCGGACTGGCCGGTCAGCTCACGCAGGATCCCGGGCACACCCAGGACCGGGGTCCGTGCCGCGCACACCTCGAGGTCGCGCGGTACACCGGCCAGCAGCGCGCAGAGCCGCTCGACGTCGTCGAGGACGACCTCGCCGGACCGGAACCGCGGGTCCACCCGCGCCGCGTGCTCGAGGAACAGCGCCGCGGCCGGTGAGGGGGTGGCGGCGCCGCGCGGTGGGGCGGCATCGCCGACGTGGGCCAGGCCGCCGAGCGGGTAGCGCACCTCCCACGGCCGGTTCAGCCCCGTGACCGAGGTCGCCAGGACCGTGGTCAGCGGGTCGAGGGCGGCGACGACGGTGTCCGCCTCGTCCCGGCGGTCGGGCTCGAGGTCCTCCAGGACGACGACCACCGGTGGCCGGGCGGCACCGTCCCCCACCCAGCGGCGCAAGGTGGCGAGCCGGTTGCGGACCTGCTCGACCAGGGGCTCCTCGCGGTCGTCGAGGAGCGGCTCGGCGAGGACGAGCGTGCCGCGCCGTCGGAGCCGGGCCGCCAGTGCGCGCACGACCGCGCTCCTGCCGATGCCCGACCGCCCGGTGACGCTGACCCACCGCACGGCCGGCCGGTCGAGCAGCGCCGTGAGCCGGTCGAGGTCGTCCGCGCGCCCCACGAGGCGCCCGGTATCCGCGACCGGGACCGGGACCTCCTCGCTCCGGGTGCTCACGGGCACTCCCTACGCTGGGCGCTGTCGTCGGCGTTGGGGTCATTCTGCCGGACACCGACCGTCCGGGTACCGGCCACGGCACTCCTCTGCGCCCCGATGGGCGCCGGTTTGCCGAACTTGTCGTCCGCCGGGACGTGCCGCCCACCGGCACATAGGCTCCGGACATGCCCAACCCCACTGCCGCCATGCTCGTCATCGGCGACGAGATCCTCTCCGGTCGCACCCGGGACGCCAACGCCTATCACCTCGCCGGTGAGCTGACGTCCGCCGGGATCGACCTGCACGAGATCCGGGTGGTGCCGGACGTCCACGACGTCATCGTCGGTGCGCTGAACGCCCTGCGCGTCGCGTACACGCACGTCTTCACCTCCGGCGGGATCGGCCCGACCCACGACGACATCACCGCCGACGCCGTCGCCGCGGCCTTCGGCGTCGGGATCGGCGTGCGCGACGACGCCCGGGCCCTGCTCGAGGCCTCCCTGGCCCGGCGGGGACGGACCGCCACGGCCGACCAGCTCCGCATGGCGCGCATCCCCGACGGCGCGACGCTCATCGTCAACGACCTCTCCGGCGCACCCGGATTCAGCATGGGCAACGTCCACGTCATGGCCGGGGTGCCGAGCATCTTCGTCGCGATGCTCGCCACCGTCCTGCCCACGCTCGAGGCCGGCGTCCCGCGTCTGTCCCGCGAAGTCCGCTTCGACGTCGGCGAGGGTCGGATCGCGACGCCGCTGCGCGCGCTCGCCGAGGCGATGCCGGAGCTGAGCGTCGGCTCCTACCCGTTCCGCGAGGGCGACACGTACGGCACGACCGTCGTCGTCCGCGGTGCCGACGAGGCGCTGATCGACGCGGCGGTGGCCCAGCTCGAGAAGATCCGGGCCGAGATCGGCTGAGCGCTCGGCACGTCGTTCTCGCACAGCGGCCGAGACCCTGCACCACCATGGACCGATGGGAACGGTCGACGACGCCATCGCAGCGGTCCCCTCGCCGTCGCGTGAGGCGCTCCAGCGCGTCATCGACATCGCTCGGCGGCTCGCGCCGGACGCCGAGGAGGGCATGAGCTACGGCATGCCGGCGCTGCGGGTGGCGGACAAGCCGTTCGTCAGCGTCGTCGCCGCGGCGAAGCACCTCTCGCTCTTCCCGTTCTCCCCCGCGGCGATCGACACCGTGCGCGCGGATCTGGAGGGGTACTCGCTGTCGAAGGGCACCGTGCGGTTCACCGCCGAGCACCCGCTGCCCGATGACGTCGTCGAGCGTCTCCTGCGGGCCCGGCTGAGCGAGATCCGCAAGCCGATCTGAACGCGGTCGACCGCCCCCGGAGCAGCTCCGGGGGCGGCCGACCTCTACGGGGCGATGGTCATTGTGAACACGTCACCGGCTCCCGCGTTGGTCTGACCGTCCGGTGCGCCGAAGGTGAGGCCAGAGACCAGCACGCTTCCATCGGGCGCGCCGGCGGCGTAGAGGTTTGCCTCGTCCCACTCGTCGGCCCCGTCGCGGTCGGCGGACCCGAACTGGTCGAGCTCACCCACCGCGCCGGCAGCGTCGAGCACCGCGGTGAACACGTCGACCCCACCAACCTGGGAGCCGACCGGCCCGTACGTCGTGCCGACGAGGAACACGGAGCCGTCGGCGCGAGCCACGGCGGTGACGCCACGGTCGTCGGTGGCCGTCCCCAGCTGGGTGGTCCACAGCTCCGAGCCGTCGACGGCGAGGGCGAGGGCGAAGGCGTCCTTGTCCCCGAACGCCGTCGCGCCGAGCCGGCCGCCGGTGTGGCCGACGGCGATGGCGGTCCCGTCGTCGCGGACGGCCATCCCGCTCACCTGATCCGTGTCGCCGGTGCCGTGCTGGTTCAGCCAGGTGACGTCGCCGGCCGCGGACAGCCTGGCGGTCCAGCCGTCGAGCGAGCCGGCGTGGGTCGCGCCGGGCATCGCGCCGCCGGCGACCCCGCCCACGTACACCCCGCCATCGGGCGCCGATGCGACGGCGAGAGCCTTGTCCTCGCCGGTGCCGCCGAGCTGGGTGGTCCACGCGATGGCGCCGTCGGCGGTGACGTGGGCGACGAGCGCGTCCTTGTCGCCGGCGCTGGGGCCGTCGACGCTGCCGCTGGTGTACCCGGCCACGTACGCGCCGCCCGCACCGTCGGAGGCGACGGCGTAGATGCGGTCGGCGGCGGCCGGGTCGCCGAGCTGGGTGGTCCAGGCGCGCGCCCCGGCGGCGTCGATTCCAGCGACGAAGGCGTCGTCGCTCGCGCCCGTCGGGTGGGCGCCGTCGAGGTCGCCGCGGGTGTACCCGGCCGTGACGACGCCGCCGTCGCTCCCGGCGACGACGCCGTAGGCGCGGTCGTTGGCCGCGGTGGCCAGGGCGTGACGCCAGGTGACGCTGCCGTCGGCCGCCCGCCGCTCGAGGACGACGTCCATCGCGCCGGCGTAGGGGACGTCGGCGTAGGCGGCCCCGACGTTGAGGCCGACGAGCGTGCCGTCGTCGAGCGCGAGCACGCCGCCCGCACGGTCGTCGGCGGTCGTGCCCACCAGCTCAGCGCTCCAGGGTGCGACCGGCTCGGTGCGCAGCCGCGCGGAGACGTCGGTGATCGCCTCACGGAAGGCGGGCTGCCACACGTCCCAGTCGTGGCCGCCGTCGAGCACGCGGAGCTCGGCCGTCACACCGTCGACGCGGCGTGCGGTGTTGTACAGCTGGGCCGCCTCGAAGTCGAGGTCGTGGGAGGCGTCGGCCGGGTCGGGGTTGGCCCACTCGTCGTCGCCCACGGCGATGAACAGGTGCACCGGCAGGCTCGGGTCGAGCGCCTCGAGGGCGGTCGGGTAGCTCAGCTCGGTGTAGCGGTGCTTGTCGAAGAGCTTGTGGCCGACGCCGTAGGCGCCGTAGTCCCGGGTCGAGGAGTCGGCGGGCGGCTGGGGCACGTAGACCGCCGGGCTGAGCACGATGCCGGCGGAGAAGGTGTCCTGGTGGGCGAGGGTGAACCGCAGCGCCCCGGCGCCGCCCATGGAGTACCCGCCGACGGCGCGGGCCGCCCGGTCCTCGACGGTGCGGTAGGTGGCGTCCACGTGCTCGACAAGGTCCTCCGTGAACGCGGTCTCGACGGGCACGCCCGCGCCCGCGCCGGTCGTCCTGTCCCCGGTGTAGAGCGAGTCGGTGTACCAGCTCCCCCGCTCATTCCAGGGCGCGTCCGGCATGACGACGACCATCGGCTGGATGGTGCCCGCGGCGATCATCTCGTCGAGGTCCCCTGCGACGCGCTGCCACGCCGCCTGGGTGTCGCCGCGGCCGTGGAGGAGGTAGACCGTGGGGTACTCGGCGTCGCTGGTGTCGTACCCGGCGGGCAGGTAGACGGTGTAGTCGATCGCTCCGACGGCGTCGGACGGCGCCTCGGCGGAGCGCACGGTGCCGTGCTCCACCGCGAGCGCCGGGAGGGCGAAGACCGCCCCCGCTCCGGCGACGGCGACTGCCGCCAGTGCTGTGAGGGGACGGCGAAGGATGCGTGTCGTCATGCTTCTCTCCTTTGAGGGCATCGGCGGTACTGGTCGGTGCGGGGTGGTGTCAGGTGCTGTCGTCGGCCAGGGCGAGGACCGCGCGGGCCTGCTCGACCATCGCGACGTCGAGGAAGGTGCCGTCCTCGAGCGCGACGGCGCCGACGCCGTCGGTCCGCGCGTCACCGACCCGGGCGAGGACGGTGCGGGCGCGTTCGACCTCCTCCCCGGTGGGGAGGAAGGCCTCGCGGATCGGCCCGAGCTGGGCGGGATGGATCGCCGCCCGGCCGAGGAACCCCAGCGCCCGGCCGGCACGGCAGGAGGCGCTGAGCCCGTCGACGTCCTTGACGTTCGGGTGGACGGACATGTGGGGCGACGGCAGTTTCGCTGCGCGGGCGGCGACGACGACCCGGCTGCGGGCCCAGCTGAGCCCGGCGTCGTCGGTGAGCCGCAGGTCCGAGCGCAGGTCCGCCTCCCCGAGGCCGACCGACGCCACCTGCTCCGACGCGGCCGCGATCTCGAAGGCCCGCTCGACACCGAGGGCCGACTCGAGGAGCAGGTGCAGGCTCCGGCTGGGCAGGGCGGCGGCGAGCTCGCGCACCTCCGCCGCCGACTCGACCTTCGGCACCCGGGCACCGACGTCCGCCGGCACGGCGGCCAGCATGGCGACGTCGTCGGCGTGCCACGGCGTCGAGACGTGGTTGACCCGCACCTGCACCGGCCGGTCCACCGTCGCGAGCAGCCGCGCCGTCTCCGACCGTGCCCGGTCCTTCGCCGCTGGCGCGACGGCGTCCTCGAGGTCCACGATCACGACGTCGGCCTCGGACGCCAGGGCCTTCTCGACCCGGTCGGGCCGGTCCCCCGGCGCGTACAGCAGGGTCAGCACGGGCCGCCTCATACCGCCCCGTCCTCACGGAACGCCGCCACCTGGTCCGGGGTGAACCCCAGCTCCCCGAGCACGGCGTCGGTGTCCGCGCCGTGCGGACGGCCGGTGAAGGAGATGACGCCGACGTTGCCGGAGAGGCGGAAGAGCGGGCCCTGCATGCGCATCGGCCCCAGCTCGGGGTCCTCGATCTCGTGGATCGTGCCGAGCGCCTGGAACTGCGGGTCCTCGACGATGTCGTGCGCGTCGTAGATCGGTGCGACCGCGGCCTGCGCCTCCTCGAAGGCGGCGACCACCTCGTCGCGGGTGCGCCGGGCGATCCACGCCCCGACGGCCTCGTCGATGACGACGGCGTGCTGTGCGCGGAGGTGGCCGTGCGCGAACCACGGCTCGTCGATGAGGTCCGGCCGGCCGACGAGCCGCATGATCCGCTCCGCGATGGACTGCGCGGAGCTGGACACCGCCACCCACTGCCCGTCCCCGGTGCGGTAGGTGTTGCGGGGGGCGTTGTTCGTGGAGCGGTTGCCGGTGCGGGGCTGGACGGTCCGGGTCTGGTCCCACCGCGTGATCTGCGGACCGAGCATGGCGAGGATCGGCTCGATGATCGACACGTCCACCACCTGCCCGCGCCCGGTGGCCTGCCGGGTATGCAGGGCGGTCATGATCGCGTAGGCGGTCGCGAGGGAGGCGATGCCGTCCGCTAGCCCGAAGGGCGGCAGGGTGGGCGGGCCGTCGGGCTCGCCGGTCATGGCCGCGAACCCGCTCATGGCCTCGGCCAGGGTGCCGAACCCGGGGCGGGTGCGGTACGGGCCGACCTGCCCGAACCCGGAGACCCGGGCGAGGACGAGGCCGGGGTTGGCGGCGGAGAGCTCGTCGTACCCGAGGCCCCACCGCTCCAGGGTGCCGGGGCGGAAGTTCTCGATGACGACGTCGGCGGTCGCGGCGAGCCGCAGGAACACCTCACGGCCGCCGTCGGAGCCGAGGTCGACCGTCACGGCGCGCTTGTTGCGCCCGAGGGTCTTCCACCACAGGTTCACGCCGTCCTTGGCGGCGCCGTGCCCCCGGGAGGGGTCGGGCTTGCGCGGGTGCTCGACCTTGACGACGTCGGCGCCCATGTCGCCCAGGTGCATGGCCGCGAGGGGGCCGGCGAACAGCGTCGACGCGTCCACGACCTTCAGGCCGGCCAGGGCTCCGCGGGCGGGGTCACGGGAGACGGTCATCGCTCGCCCTCCAGGGTCCAGGCGCACCGGAAGCCGATGCTCGACGATCGGGCCAGGCCGAGCCCCGGCACGAGCAGCTTGGCGGTGAATCCCGGTTCGCGGACCCCGCCGTCGAAGTACCACTCCGAGCCCTCGGACTCGTGGGCGGAGCCGCCCTTGAGCATGGCGAAACGGGTGCGGCCGTCGCTGTGCTCGCTCTCGGTCCAGCTCCACACCGCTGGTGTGCGGCGGCGCAGGCCCCGCTCGGCGGCGAGCTGCCACTCGTCCTCGGTGGGCAGGCGCCCGCCGCGCCAGGCACAGTAGGCGCGGGCGTCGTCGAGGTCGACGAAGGTGACCGGCTCGTCCTCGCGGCCGGCCGGCGGGCGGTCACCGTCGAAGTGGGCGAGGAAGCGGTGGGCGACGGCGGGCCGGTAGCCGGTGGCGTCCACGAACGCGGCGAACTCGGCGTTGGTGATCTCGCGTGCGACGGCGACCGGGCGGTCGAGCCGACCGTCACGCTGGAGGGTGCGGGCGTCGTGCAGCCGCGGGACGAGCGGCTTCCACTCGTCGACGTAGGGGGCGCCCTGGTACATGCCGGTCTCCCGCGCGCGGTGGCGCACGGTGAGGACGTACTCCCCCGCCGGGACGACGGCGGCGTCCACGGGCACGAGGCCGGCCGGCGTCGGGGCGGGCGTTTCCGCGCCGGCCGGCGCCGTGCCGGGCTGGGCCGAGGCGGGTCCGGCGGGCGGGACCGGGGTCACCCGGTGGGCGAGGCGGTGCGGGAAGCGGGCGTCGTCGTCGAACGGCATGGTGGCGAGCCGCTCGAGCAGCCCGGGGAGCCAGTCCGGCTCACTCGCCCCGGGCGCCACGGCGAGAGCGGCGCCGATCGAGCGGGCGCGGACGGTGACGGCGCTGGCCTTCGCGTCGCCGGTACGGGCGGTGCTCACGCCGTCACCGCCCGTCCCGAACAGATCCAGCACGCTCCCGTCGGCGGGCAGCGAACCGCTCCAGTCGGCGTCGCCGCGGTTGACCAGCGCCCACAAAGTCACGCCGTCGCGGGCGAAGGTCGAGGCGTAGACCCCGGCGCTCTCGGCGTCCGGCGAGATCTCCGCGAGCGGGGTCCACTCCGCCTCGAGCAGCAGCTCGGTGGCGGCGCGCTGCACGGTCACCATGCGGCGCACGGTGGCGGCGTCGCGGGGGTTCCACCCGACCCACACGCCGAACACCACCTCCCACACCATGACCCCGACGCCGTTGAGCCAGGCGGACTGCAGCTCCTCGGCGTGGTCGCGGTGCCAGCGGCGGATGTGGTGCTGCATGTGGCGGCGCTCGTACCAGTGGGCGCGGAGCACACCCGGCACGGGGCTGTCGGCGAAGAACTGCGCCCACGAGGCGTTGTGGTCGACGATCCGCTCGACGGCGAGCTTGGACTCGCCCTCCAGCACGATCCCGGGGCGGGCACGCTCGAGGGAGTCGACGAGCTCGGGGTCGGCCTTCTTGAGGGTGTCGAGGAAGACGCCGTCGGCCGGCAGGTCCCGGACGAGGGCGGCGAGCTCGGTGAGGTCGTCCTCGCCGCGGCGGGTGCCGGTGTCCCAGGGGTTGTAGTCGACGAAGACCTTCACGCCCGCGGCGTGCAGGTCCTCGACGAGCCCGGTCAGGCCCGGGACGTCGCGGTAGAAGTCCCACTGGTTCCGGTCATCGATGCCGATCACCGGGTAGGCGTGCCAGAGCACGACGGCGTCGAGGCCGCCGAACCGCTGGCGGGCGTCGTCGAGGAAGCGCTCGGGGGTGAAGCGGTGGTCGTCGAAGGAGTACAGCAGCTCGTCCCACAGCCACACCTGCGCCACGGTGAAGCAGCGCGCGGCCCACCGGGCGCCCGGCCGCTCGTACGCGGCGCCGTCGTAGGCGTGGCGCCGCCGGGCGCCCTCACGCCAGGCGGTGAGCCGCGCCCGCCACGCGGGCCGGTCGGCGGGGTCGTCCGGGGCGGCGAAGATCTTGGCCTCGTCGAGGGCGGCGAGGTCGGCGCCGTCCTCCAGCGGGACGGGCGTCGGCCGGTCGATGGGGCGCGGGACGAGCGGGTCGAAGCTGTAGGTCACGCGTGCTCCCTCGCGAGGTGGGCGGTCTCGGTGGCGGTGGGGACGGCATCCTGGGCGCCCGGCCGGGTGACGGCGAGCGCCCCGGCCGCGGCGGCGAGCCGGGCGGCGCCGGCGAGGGAGGCGCCATCGGCCAGCGCCGCGGCGAGGACGCCGCAGAAGGTGTCCCCGGCCCCGGTGGTGTCGACGGCGGTGACCCTGGGTGCGGTCACGCTCTGGTGCTCGCTGCCGCGCTCGGCGACGAGCGCGCCGTCGCCGCCGAGGGTGACCACGACGGCGGGGACCCGCTCGAGGAGGGCGGTGGCCAGCTGTGCGGGGCTGCCGTCGCGGCCGGCGAGGTCGCGGGCCTCGTGCTCGTTGACCACCAGGATGTCGACCTCGGCCCACAGCTGCGCCGGCAGATCCCGGGACGGGGCGGCGTTGAGCACCAGCCGCGCGCCGTCCCGGCGGGCCCGCGCCGCGGCGACCACGGTCTCCAGCGGGATCTCCAGCTGGGCGAGGACCACGTCCGCCACCGCGAGCCGGCGGGCCGCGACGGCGTCGACGCTCACCTCGGAGTTCGCGCCGGGCGCGACGATGATGGCGTTCTCGCCGTCGTCGGTGACCCAGATCAGCGCGGTGCCGGTGGCCTCCGCGGAACGGGCGACCAGGTCGGTGTGGACGCCGGCGCCGGTCAGGGAGGCGAGCAGCAGGTCCGCGGCCTCGTCCCGGCCGAGCGCGCCGAGGAACCACGTGTCCGCTCCCCCGGCCCGGGCGGCGGCGACCGCCTGGTTGGCCCCCTTCCCGCCGGGGGTGCGGCGGAGGTTGCCGCCGAGGATCGTCTCCCCCGGGCCTGGGTGGCGCGGGACGTCCACGACCAGGTCAACGTTGGCGCTGCCGACGACCACCACCGTGCCGGTCATGCTGCCCCCTCCTGCAGGCGCAGCGTGCGCCGCGCCAGGTCGTCGATGCTCCGGACGGCGCCGCCCGGCAGGGAGGTGGCGATCGTGCCGTGGATCGGCGCGGTCCAGCTCGCCCCGATGCCCTCGGTGCCCAGCAGCGCCCCCAGGACGGAGCCGACGGTGGCGCCGGCGGAGTCGGTGTCCCACCCGGCGGTGACGGCGATGGAGACCGACGGGCCGAAGCTCCCGCCGCCCTTGGTCAGCGCGTACGCGATGACGGCGGCGTTGTTGAGCACGTGCACCCAGTGCAGGTGGCCGTACTCGGCGTGCAGGACGTCGAGCCCGGCGGCGACGTCCCCGTCCGCGCGACCGATCTCACGGCCGCGGCGCACCGCCCGCGCCAGCCGGCTCTGCGGCGGGAGCACGGTCTCGGCGGCGTCGAGGGCCTGCTCCACGTCGTCGACCACCAGGGCGGCCGAGCACAGGGCGGCGGCCCACATGGCGCCGTAGATCCCGTTGCGCGTGTGGGACAGACGCGCGTCCGTCCAGGCCAGGCGAGCGGCGCCGCGCACGTCGCCGGGGCGCACCCAGCCCAGGACGTCGGTGCGGATCAGCGCGCCGATCCACTCACGGAACGGGTTGAGGTACGTGGCCGTCTCGGGCACGGGCCGGACGTCGAGGATGTTGCGGTAGGCGGCGCGCTCGGCGGTGAAGACCCGCCCGGCCGGGAGGTTGTCGAGCCAGGCCCGGGCGACGTCGTCGGTGGTGAACCCGGTCCCATGGCGCTCGAGGAGGTCGAGGGCGAGGAGGGGGTAGTTGAGGTCGTCATCCTCCGGCATGCCGTCGATGTTCTCCTCGAGGGAGGTCGGGGCGCTGCGCCGGTTCCACGGCCAGCGGGCGGCGACGTCCTCGGGGAGCCCGACGGCGGTGAACCACGTCTCCAGCGGCCACCGCCCGGTGGCGCGCAGGATCTCCTCGATGCCCTGGCGCGGGATCTTCTCCACCGGTTTGCCGAGCAGGCACCCGGCGGCCCGTCCCGTCCACGCGCCGTGGACGCGCCGCTCCTGGTCGGTCGGCGCCGGTAGGGACGGCGCGGGCGGGAGCAGCGCCTCGATGGCGTCCCAGCCGTCCGGCTCGTGGTCCGCCGGCGCCGCCGGCAGGGCGGCGAGCTCGGCGAGGTGGGCGCGGGCGAGGACACGCAGCTCCGGGGTGGCCGGGGTGGCCGAGGCGCCGGAGACGGCGGGGACGACGTCCCCGCCGGCCTGCTGCCACCGCGCCACGACCGCCGCGACGTCCCTGCCCTCGGCGGCCGACTGGACGAGCTCGTGGGCGAGCAGGTCCTCGGGCTGGGCCCACGTCAGTCTCACGCCGGCTCACGCTCCATGAGGGTCTCCAGCGCGGCGAGCCGGGCGCGGGCGCGCGTCCGGTCCCGCTCGACGATGTCCAGGGCCACCTGCCCCATGAGGTGACCGGTCGCGCGGATGTCCATCTTCGAGGCGGTCTCGATCTCGTCGAGCCACTCGGCCGGGACGACGTCGGGGCCGCCCAGCCCGGCACAGATCGCACCAGCCATGACGGCGATGGAGTCGGCGTCGCGTCCGTAGTTGACGGCGCCGAGCACGGCGCCGCGGAAGTCCCCGCGGTAGCCCAGGACGAGCCCGAACGCGGCAGGCAGCTCCTCGATGGCCTTGGTCCGGGAGGGACGCCGGGCGTCCATGGACATCTGCCGGTACTCCGGGCCCACCGAGTCGTAGGGCGCGACGGCGTCACGGACGACCCTGGCCAGCTCGCGCTCCTCCTCGTCCGTGGTGGGGACGTCCCGGCCGACGACCGCCTCGACCATCGCGACGAGCGCGGCCCGCGTGCCGTCGTGCGCGACGTCGAGGGCCGCGGTGACGACGTCGTCGAGCGTGGCGCCGGGGGCGACCGCGGCGGCCACCATGGCAGCGAAGACGCCGGCGGCCTCGCGGCCGTAGCTGGCCTGGTGCGCACCGGCGACGTCGATCGCCTCGGCGTAGGCACCCCGGGGGTCGCCCGGGTTGGCCAGGCCGACGGGCGCCATGTACATCGCGGCGCCGCAGTTGACGATGTTGCCCACCCCCGCCTCGCGGGGGTCGACGTGGCCGTAGTGCAGCCGCGCCACCAGCCACTTCTCGGCGAGGAAGACCCGCTGGAGGATCAGGGCGGTGGTCTCGAGCTCGGGGATCCACGTCGGCTCGCCGATCATGAGCGGCACGAGGTCCTCGGCGACGGCGTACGCGTCGAGGTGGTCGCGGCGCCGGGCGTAGACCTCGACGAGGGCACGGGTCATGAGGGTGTCGTCGGTGATGTGCCCGTCGCCCTTGTGGTACGGCGCGATCGGGCGGGCGTCGCGCCAGTTCTCGAACCAGGGCCCGACGATGCCGGTGATACGGCCGCCGTGGCGCTCCTCGATCTGCTCCGGCGTCCAGCCCTCGATGGCGCCGCCGAGGGCGTCCCCGACGGCGGCACCGGTGATCACTGCCACCGCTCGGTCTTCCAGCCAGCTCACGTCTGCTCCCGTTCGTTCGTGATGCCCTCGCACGGAGGGATCGTGATGCCCTCGCAGGAGGGATCGTGATGCCCTTGCACGGAGGGATCGCCATGTCCTCAGCCTGCCGAGATGTCACCGGCCCAGCGTCACGAGCTCGTGACGGTGGCCGGGCCGGTGACCTCTCGCTCTGCCGATGGGTGGTGCGGTCAGGCCGTGATCTCGTCCCAGCCGGCCTGGAGCTCCTCCGCGAGCCCGGCGGAGTCGATCTCGCCCGCCAGGTAACGCTGGAACGCAGGGGTGGCCACGGTGTCCTTCCACTGTGCGTAGGCGTCGACGAACAGGTACGGCGCGTCCGTGAAGTGCTGGCCGGAGGCGAGGACGGTGTCCCAGCCCGGCTCGCCCGAGAGGTTCTCCGCCATGACGTCCTGGGCGGAGCTGGACGCCGGGATGAGGGCGTCCGCCTCGTTCAGCGCCGCGAGGTTCTCGGCCTGGGTGAAGAAGTTGAGGAACTCGGCGGCCTGCTCCGGGTACTCCGAGTCGATGTTCACCGAGAGTGTCTGCGGGTTGGCAGCCTGACCGGCGCCCTCAGGCCCCTCCAGCGGGGGCAGCACGATCCAGTCGAAGCCCTCCGGGGCGTCGGCGGCGATGTTGGCCGCCTGGAAGGAGCCCTGGATCGTCATGGCGATCTCGCCGGCGTAGAACGAGGCGAGCACCTCGGAGCCGGACTGGGTGAGGGAAACGGGCAGGATCGACTGGTCCTCGGTGTTCATGGCGTTGACGAGCTCGGGGATGGCGAGCTCGCCCTCGTCGACCTGCAGAGCGGCGTCGGCTCCGGTGCCGTCGAAGTAGGTGCCGCCGAAGGCCGGCCCCATGGTCATGAACGCGGCGGTCGGGCTCTTCAGGCCCCAGCCGAGGCCGTACTTGCCGTCCGCCGTCGTCGTCTTCGCGATCTCACGCAGCTCGTCCCAGGTCATGGTCTCACCCGTGGGGATCTCCACGCCCGCATCCTCCAGGAGGGTGCGGTTGGCGAAGACCATGTAGGACTGCAGCTCGGTCGGGTAGCCGATCACCTCGCCGTCGACCGTGACGGTCTGCATGATGCCCTCGGGCACATCGGAGGCGAAGTCCTCGTCCATCCACTCGGACAGGTCGGCGAGGTAGCCGTCGCGCGCGAAGGGCACGATCGAGGCGGCCTCGTAGTGGATGATGTCCGGCGCCGCGCCACCGTTGAACTGGGTGATGAGCTTGTCGTAGATGCCGTCCCAGCCGGCCGGGACGATCTCGACCTGCGTGTCGGGGTTCTCCTCGTTCCACTGGGCGACGATCGACTCAGTCGCCTCGATGGCGGCGGGCTGGTCGGAGAGGGACTGGAACTCCAGGGTGATGGGCCCGGTGGGTTCCGCCTCGGTGTCGCCGTCCCCGCCGCCACAGGCAGTGAGGACGAGCAGGCCGGCGGTGAGGCTTGCAGCGATGGAAGCGCCACGCTTGTTCATGTCTTGTCGCCTTTCAGCGTTGTGGAGGTGGATCAACCCTTGACGGCACCGGACAGGAGTCCGCCGGTGAGCTTCTTCTGCATGATGGAGAAGAAGACGATGCTCGGGATGGCGGCCAGGACCGAGCCCGCGGCGAGCGGGCCCAGGGCCACCTTCCCCTCCCCGCCGACGAACATCTTCAGCGTGATCGGCAGGGTGTAGTTCTCCGGCGACTGCAGGAGGACCAGGGCGAAGAAGAACTCGTTCCAGGAGGAGACGAAGGAGAACATCGCGGTCGCGACGATGCCGGGCATGAGGAGCGGGAACACGATGCGGCGCAGCACCACGAGCCGGCCCGCGCCGTCCATCGCCCCGGCCTCCTCCAGGTCCGGCGGGATGGCCGAGACGTAGCCCTGGAGCATCCACAGCGCGAACGGCATCGTGTACGTGGTGTGGACCAGCGTGAGGCCGATGAGACTGTCGGTGAGGCCGACGGTCCGCAGGATGAGGAACAGCGGCAGGATGATGAGGATGACGGGGAAGACCTGGCTGACCAGGATCCAGCCCGTCCCGACCGTGCGGAACATGCCCTTGAACCTGGCCAGGACGTAGGCCGCCGGCAGCGAGATCAGGACGACCAGGGCGGTGGAGACGAGGGCGACGACGATCGAGTTCCCCGCCGAGCGCACCAGTCCCTGACGCTCGAGGGCCTCGGAGAAGTTCTCCCAGTGCCACTCCTGCGGGATGAGGTTGACCGAGAGGGAGTTCAGCTCGGCGGAGGACTTCACGGAGGCAGAGATCAGCCACAGCAACGGGAAGCCCAGGAACAGGATGTAGAGGAAGAGTGCGGCGTACTGCGCCGGCTTGACCACTGCGCGCACGGCTCAGGACTCCTTCTCTTCGCGGAACTGCGACCAGAGGTACGCGGCGAGCAGCAGGACGACGACGACCACGAGCACCACGCCCATCGCAGCGGCGTAGCCGATGTTGCGGTTCTTGAACGCCTCCAGGTAGGTGAAGAGCATCGGCAGCATCGTCTTCCCGCCGGGTCCGCCCTCGGTGAGGACGTACACGAGGCTGAAGGAGTTGAAGTTCCAGATGAAGTTGAGCGACGTGATCGAGGTGAGGATCGGCCGCAGGCTCGGCACCGTCACGCTCGAGAACCGGCGGACGGCGTTCGCGCCGTCCATCGACGCCGCCTCGTAGAGCTCGCCCGGGATCTGCTGCAGACCGGCGAGGAGCGTGACGGTCGTCTGGGGCATGCCGAGCCACACGCCGACAACGACGACGGCGGGGAGGGCGGTGTCGAAGTTGCCCAGCCAGTTGATGCTGTCAGGCAGACCGACCGCGCCGAGCACGGCGTTGAGCGGGCCGGCGTTGGGCGAGTAGATCATCCGCCACATGATCGCCACGACCACCGGGGGCATCGCCCACGGGATGAGTGCGAGCACGCGGGTGAGCCCCTGGAAGCGGAGGTCGGAGTTGAGCAGCAGCGCCAGGCCCATGCCGGCGAGGAGCTGGAGCAGCGTGACCGAGACCGCCCACACCATGCCGATGCGGAAGGAGTCCCAGAAGAAGCTGTTGTCGAGCAGCCGCGTGAAGTTGTCGATGCCGACGAACGCGTACTCGGGGTTGCGCACCAGCCGGGCGTCCGTGAAGGCGAGGAGCACGCCTACGAGCAGCGGAGCCACACTCAGGAGCAGGATCGGCAGCAGCGAGGGCAGGACGAGAGCGATGGCCTCGCGGCGCTTGGCTTTCCCGACGCCGCCCATGCGGGGCTTCTGCGCCCTGCGGAGGTCCGGGCTGGGGTCCGGAAGTGGCGGCCGTTGGCGACCGCTGGCGAGCGACGGCGCTGTCATGCCATCTCCTCCTCGTGACAGGTGGACTCGCGCACCCGGAGCTCGGGCGCGACGAACACGTTGGTGGGTCCGCTCGACGGGTCGTCCAGGAGCGCGAGCATGAGCTCGGCAGCACGGCGTCCGCGCTCGCTCGAGTGGAGGGAGACGCTGGTGAGGCTGGGCTGGTACACCTGCCCGATCTCGGTGTCGTCCATGCCGGTGACCGCGACGTCCTCGGGGACGTGCAGCCCTGTCTCACGGACCGCCTTGATCGCGCCGATGGCGAGCAGGTCGTTGGCGGCGACGATCGCGTCGAGGCGGTGCCCGGCGTGCCGCGCGAGCAGAGCCTGGGCGCCGGCACGGCCGGCCGCGACGGTGAAGTCGCCGGCGGTCTCGGCGTCCACGAGGTCGGCGCTGAATCCTTCGCGCTCGACCGCCTCGTCGAAGCCACGCCGGCGGGCGGAGCCCGGCGTGGTGTCGGCGGGACCGTTGAGGAAGCCGATCCGCCTGCGGCCGAGTGCGACGATGTGCGCGACGGCCTGCCCGATGCCACCCGCGGAGTCGGTGGAGACCGAGTTGAGTCCGGAGTCCTCCAACGACCGGCCGATGACGACGACAGGGACGGGCGCCTCGCGGAGCGCTGTGACCAGTGCGTCCGTCACGCGGAGCGGGCTGACCACGAGGCCGTCGACCAGGCCGCTGCTGAGGCCGTGGACGAGCTCGATCGTCGACTCGGCCGAGTCCCCCGTGGTGGCGACCATCAGGCGGTACCCACGCCCGGCGAGCTCACCCTGCAGTGCCTTCATCATCTCGACGTAGACGGGGTTGCCGATGTCCGCGACGGCGAAGGCGATCTGGAACGTGCGGCGCAGGCGCAGGGACCTGCCGGTGGCGTCAGCCTGGTAACCCAGCTCGGCGGCTGCGACACGGACCTTCTCCACCATCGCCTTGCTGGCGCCGCTGCCGTGCAACGCGCGGGAGGCGGAGGCGAGGGAGACGCCGGCGCGGTCAGCGACCTGCGGCAGGGTGGCTCGGTGAGTGCCCATGCGGTTTCCCTCCTCATCGTTGATGGCGGTGCGCAGACGTCCAGTCGAACTGGAAACGTTTCCAAGTCGTCGCTGTTGGAAACGTTCTCAGACAGAGTTGCGGTTGTCAACACCGAGCACCGGTGCGACGTCTTGACGGACGATCACCACGACGGCGGTCAGGTGATCCCGCGGCAGGTCCCCGCGACGTCGTCTCCGGCTGCTGCCGCTTCCCGTGGTGGGGCCGAGGGCGGTTGGGTCCAAGGTCCCTGCTCTGGGACCTTCGACCCAACCGCGTTTCCGGCGCTAGCCGGACAATTCCCGCAGGGCGACGGCGTCCGCACGGCCCACCCGCCCGTGCTCGAACGATCCGGCCCGCCGGGTGCGGGCACGAGAGGAAGCTGCCATGCGCGCAGTGGTTTTCACCGACTTCCAGACCTTTCCCTCACTCACCGAGGTCGAGCGGCCCGTCCCTGGGCCGGGCGAGGTGCTCCTCAAGGTGGCGGGCTCGGGGGCCTGCCACTCCGACGTCGCGATCTACGAGGACTTCGCCGAGGGCACTCCCGGGGCGATCGCACCGGGCTTCACCCTCGGCCACGAGGTCTCCGGCTGGATCGAGGAGACCGGACCCGGCGTCCACGGATTCACCAAGGGCGAGGCGTTCCTGGCCTACGGCCCGATCGGCTGCGGGCACTGCAAGGCCTGCTCGCGCGGCCAGGACACGTACTGCGAGAACGTGGCGTCGATGCCCTACCTCGGCATCGGGCTGGGCCGGGACGGCGGCATGGCCGAGTACGTGCTCGTCCCGGCGCGCAACCTCGTACCCCTCGGTGACGCCGACCCGGTGGACGCGGCACCGCTGAGCGACGCCGGTCTCACCCCGTACCACGCCATCAAGAACGCCCTGCCGAACCTGGCCGGCGGCGGCCGCTTCGCACTCGTGATCGGGCTCGGCGGGCTCGGGCAGGTGGCGGTGCAGATCCTCACCGCGCTGACCGGGGCGACCGTCATCGCGACCGACATGAAGGACGACGCCATGCGGCGCGCCGAGGCCAACGGTGCGGTGACCGTGCCGGGCGGGGAGAACCAGGTCGCCGCGATCCGCGAGCTCACCGGCGGCCGCGGCGTCGACGCCGCCTTCGACTTCGTCGGGGCCACGCCCACCATCAAGACCGCGCAGGCGTCGATGGCGCAGGGCGGACGGCTCACCGTCGTGGGCATCGCGAACGGCGTCACCGAGTGGTCGTTCTTCACGACCCCGTACGAGTCGACCATCAGCAACACGTACTGGGGCACCATCGCCGACCTGCACGAGGTCGTCGCGATGTACCGCGCGGGCCAGATCCGGCCCGAGGTCGAGCGGTACTCCATGGACGACGCCCTCGAGGCCTACCGCAAGCTCGAGTCCGGCCAGCTCTCGGGCCGCGCCGTCGTCGTGCCGCACGTCTGACCGGCGCACGCGAGTCGGGTGGGTGGTGGACCGCAGGGTCCACCACCCACCCGTGAACACCGCTCCTCCGTCGCACGCCGTCAGCGTTACATGTAACGTAGACCCATGGCTTCTACGAGGGAGCGGGTGAAGGCGCACCGCCGTCGCCTCCGCGAGCAGGGACTCCGGCCGGTGCAGATCTGGGTGCCGGACGTCAACGCCCCTCAGTTCGCCGAGGAGGCGCGTCGACAGTCGGCTGCGGCTGCGCGGAGCGACGCCGAACAGGATGACCAGGCATTCGTCGACGCCATCTCGTGGGAGAGCGCGGACGAGTGAGGCGAGGAGACGTCTTCACCGCTGCAGCACGAGGTCCGGACACCGGAGAGCCGAGACCGGTGGTGATCGTTCAGGACGATCACTTCGACCTGACGGCGTCGGTCACGGTCTGCCCCACGACGACCAGCGAGGTCGAGGCACCGCTCTTCCGTATCCAGGTCGAACCCTCCCTCTCGAACGGACTGACCAGGTCGAGCCGTCTCATGGTCGACAAGGTCACGACCGTTCCTCGAGCCGACCTGGGACAGCGGCTCGGGCGCCTCAGCGACGCCGACATGGTTCGGCTCGACCGTTCCCTCATCGTGTTCCTCGGGCTGGCGGGCTGAACGGACCCAGGGCGAACGGCTCGGCTGGTGCCGACCGATCGGACGACACCGACACCGACTGATGCTCCTATTGGTTGTCAAGCTGCTTGGAGCCATTGGCGGTAGGCGCGGGCGAGGTCGTCGTCGCGGCGGGTGCCGCGTTCGATGGTGGAGATGTGCATGGGCCAGACGCCGAAGTGGGCGGCGGCCTGGGTCAGGGTGATGTTCTTGGCCTGTCGGGCGGGGCGCAAGTCCGCGGTCGCGGGGGCCGTGACGACTCGGGTGAGGTACTTGAACATCTCCCGGGCGAGGGCACGTTTGAGGGTGCGGAGGATCTCTTTGCTCGAGCGGCCTCTGGCGCGTTGTCGCTGAACGTAGGCGCGGGTGGTGGGGTCGCTGGACATGCGGACCAGGGCGACGCGGTGCAGGGCGTTGTTCGCGGCGCGGTCCCCTCCCCGGGAGAGCCGGTAGCGGCGGGTCTTGCCCGAGGAAGCGGGCACCGGTGCGGTGCCGCACAGTGCGGCGAAGGAGGCCTCGTTGCTGAGCCGGTCGGGGTTCGCGCCGGCGGTGATGAGCAGCTGGGCAGCGGTGTCTGGGCCGACGCCGTGGGCGGCGAGCAGACCGGGGTTCATGGACTCCACGACGGTACGGATGTCGCGCTCGAGGTCAGCGGCCTGACTAGTGAGGAACTCGTGTCGTGCGGCGAGGTCCTTCAACGCGCGCATGATGGCCGCGCCGACTGGGTCGTAGCGGGTGGTGCGGCTTCGGGACAGTGCGGTGACCAGCTTGGTGTTGGTCATGGAACGGTACTTCTGCCGGATCGAGTCCGGTGCGGTGACCAGGACTTGGTGGATCTGGTGGATCGTCGCCGTGCGTGCCTTGACCGCGGAGCGGCGGGCCAGGTGCAGGGCGCGCAGGCCGAGGATCTTCTCGTCCTTGGGTGGCGAGGTCGCCCGGCCGGAGAGCACCGCACGGGCGGCGTGATAGGCATCGATGGGGTCGGACTTGCCCTGGCGGCGGCGGACGGTCTTGTCGGGGCGCAGCACCTCTCGGACCTCGAGCCCGCCGGCGGCACATGCCCGGGCGATCCCGGCCCCGTAGGAGCTGGTGCCCTCGATGCCGACCCGCTCGATCGCGCCGTGGCTGTTCAGGAAGTCGTACGCCGCCCGGTAGCCCGCCGGAGTGGTCGCGAACTCGGCGTCGGCGATCTCCCGCCCCAGCACGCTCACGACAGCCACATGGATGGTCTCGGCGTGGGTGTCGATGCCTCCGATGACCTCCTCGGCCCCGTCGTCACGGTCGTCATCTCCTGGTGCCGCTGTCATGCTGGAACCGCCCTTTCGCTGGAGTCGATGGGGTCGACGCCGGTCGGGACGGTCAGACAGGACACTGGTGAGGAACCGCCAAGCTCTTATCAGGTCATGACCGGCCCGGCCGGTGCCATGCCCGAGGGGCCGGACAGATCAACTGGAAGGCAACCCAGCAGGGCGCCAGTCAGTAGGCGGGTCACGACCCCTCGGAACACGCTTCCTATCATCAGTGTCGGTGGGGGCACCTACCATGGCGCGCATGACCGAGGAGGCGACGGCGGAGCTCGGCCCGGACCCCTGGGCCGCCTACCTCGCGGGTCCGGAGTCCATCCCGACCTACCTGACCTCGCGCCACGCGGCGCAGTACCGCACCGTCGTCGACGTCCTCCTCGCCACGCAGGACTCCTCGCTCACCGGCATGAGCTTCGACGAGGCACGCTCCGCCGTCGTCGCGCACCTGACCGCGGTCCTCGACAGCGAGACGGCGCGGCGACTCACCGACGAGGAGGTGTTCCCGCTCGAGGCCCGTCTCGAGCAGCTCGCGGACTGGGGGGTGCTGACCCGGTGGCAGGAGCCGGCCCGCAGCGGTGAGGACTTCCTGCGCCGGCGCGACCGGTACCAGCTGACCCCGCGGGCGGCGGCGCTGCACCACTTCTGGCGGACGCTCGGCGACGACGTCGAGCCCGAGGCCGACATCGCCCTGGCCCCACGGGCGATACGCGAGCGCGCGGAGGCGTTCGAGGTCGCCGTGCTGGCCGCGGACTACACCTCGGCCGCCAACGAGTTCGCCCAGATCAAGGTCCAGCGCGAGTCGATGGCCCGGGCCGCCCGCTCCTGGCAGCGGACCCTGGCCCACGCCCTGGCCGGACGTCCCGAGGAGCACAAGCAGGACCTGCTCTGGCAGACCCTATCCGCCTACATCGCGATGTGGGGCGAGCAGGTCGACGTCCACTCCCCCGCGATCTCGGCGTCGCTGGACCGCCTGGACGCCCGGCTGGACACGGGCGTCTGGCGGGCGTGCGTGCGGGCCTCCATGGGTGAGGGCGCCCCGGAGTCGGCGGTCGACGCCTCGGTCGAGCGGTGGCGCGAGGCCTGGGTGGTGCTGCGCCGCTGGTTCGACGGCCCCGACTCCCAGGCGCGGAGCCTGCGCCGGCAGCTGCGCGACCTCGTCTCCCCGTGGGCGCGCAACATGGGCATCCTCATGGGGTCGGCGGGGACCGTGTCCCGGCGCGGCGACCTCCTCGCGCTCGCGACCGCGATCGAACGTGCCGAGGACGAGGACGTCGCCTGGCAGCTGTGGGACGTCGCGACCGGGTTGTTCGCCTCGCGGCACCTGCTCGTCGCCGCCCCCTCGGCCGAGGATCAGCGACTCTCCTGGGCCGAGGCTCCGCCGGCGCCGATCGCCACGCGGTTCCGGGAGCAGGGTGCCCGCGCCGTGGCCGGTCGGGTCTCCCGGGCCCCGAGCTTCGCCGAGGGGCGCCGGCTCTCCCGGCTGGCGCGCCAGCAGCGCGAGGCCGGACGCGAGGAGGCCATCGCCCGCCTGCGGGCCCGGTCCGGCACCCGGGTGGGGACCTGGCCCCAGATCGACCGCGAGGAGCTCACGGTGCTGCTGGACCTGTTCGCGACCGTGACGCGCCTGAGCCGTCACGGCGACGGCCACGACCGCACCGCCGTCACCGAGGACGGCCGCTGGCGGGTGCGCCTGACCGAGCCGGAGCCCGGCGCGGTGGTGGTCCTCGACTCCCCCGACGGTGCGCTCGCCCTGCGGGACTGGCACTTCGAGATGACGCCGGCATGACGCAGTCGGCTCGCGAGCTCCAGACCGCCTTCACCTCGCTGCTGGCCACGCCCGCGCTCTCCCGGGCCGGCAGCCCTGAGACCTTCCACCTCGTGCGCCGCCACCAGAACCGCCTCGGCGAGTGGTTCGACACCCGCCTGGGCTACCGGCTCGTGCTCTCGGCCACCACGGCCCGGCTGGTCCGGCTCGCCTCGCCCGCGGGCGTCGTCTCGCCCGGGCCCTTCGAACCCGTTCCCCGGCGGGCCCTCGTCCTGGCGCTGCTGGCGGCTGCGGTCGCGGAGGACGCCGACGAGATCACCTCCACGCAGGAGCTCTCCGACCGGGTCAGCGTGCTCTCGGCACGCGAGGAGGTCGGCGTGGAGGCGTACGACCCCGACCGGTTCGCCGAGCGTCGCACGTTCGTCCAGGGGCTCGGGATGCTGCTCCGGGCGGGGGCGCTCGTTCCGCTGGCCCGACGCGACGAGGACGCCCGCGAGGGCTGGGCCCACCAGCGCGACCAGGTGGGCGGGGCGTACCAGGTCCAGCGCGAGATGCTCCTGCGACTGGTCCATCCCGCGAACCTCACCGCCGCGCTCGGCGCCGACCCGCACGGCCCGCGCCCGGACGGACCCGGCGGGCACGGGCCCGCCGACGCCGCCGAGCACCCCGCCCGGTTCGGCGTCATGCGCCGGATCGTGGAGCTGCCGGTCTGCCTCGTGGCCGACCTCGCACCCCGTGAGCAGGAGTACCTGGCGGGCCAGCGCCCGCGGATCGCCCAGTGGTGCGAGGAGATGACGGGCTGGACCCTCGAGCACCGCCGGGAGGGGGTCGCGCTCGTCCCGGACCACGAGGGCGGGACGGACCTGCCGTTCCCGCGTCCCCGAGCCCGCGACTTCGCGGCCCTCATGGTGCTCGGCGAGCTGGTGCGGGCGGCGCCGCCCGCCGGGTCTGCCGCGCCGGTCGTGTCCCGGGAGGTCCTGCTCGACGCCGCCGACCGGGTGCGGACCACCTACCCCCGGGCCATGACGAAGGATCTGGCCGGGCGCGACGCCGTCGCCGACCGGTCGGTCGAGCTGTTGGTCGCCCTCGACCTGCTCCGGCCCGGCCCGGTCCCCGGCTCGTGGCACCTCATGCCGGCCGCGGCGCGTTTCCGCGACCCGGCGGTCTCCGTCGGCGGACCCCAGCACGACGAGGCGCAGCCCCGGCCCGAGAACCAGAGCGCCCTGTTCGACACGGAGGTTTTCTCATGATGGACCCGGGACGGTGGCTCGCCGCGCAGGCCACCGGCGCACTGCCCCTGCCCACGCGGCAGCGCTGGCAACCGCTGCGGGTGGGCATCGTCAACATGTGGGAGTACGACCGGGCCGAGTTCTGGAGCGCCGACGGACGGCTGATCCTGCGCGGCGCCAACGGCTCCGGCAAGACGAAGGTCCTCGAGCTGACCACGCTGATGCTCCTGCGGGGGGAGATCGCCCCGGCCGTGCTCGACCCCTTCGGCAGCCGGAACCGCACCATGGGGTACAACCTGCTCGCGTCCGGGCAGGGCGACGACCCGCGACCGGCCGTCGACGCCGCCACGGGCTACTCGTGGGTGGAGTTCGGCCGGCTCGACGACGACGGCGACCCGCAGTTCGTCGTCGCCGGGGTCGGGGCTGCGGCCCGGCGTGCCGCGGGCAACCCCGCGATCACGTCCTGGCGCTTCGTCACCCACCTGCGACCGGGCCGCGACCTCGAGCTCGTGCAGGACCGGCGGGTCCTGCCTGAGAAGGAGCTGCGCGCCCTGCCCGGGATGACGGTGTTCTCCAGCGCCGCCGCCTACCGCGATCGTCTCTCCGCCGAGCTCTTCGGCCTGTCCGCCGGCGCCTACGACAACCTCACGAACCTCCTGCGGGAGCTCCGGGTCCCCAAGCTCGGCGAGCGGCTGAACCCGGCCACCCTGGCCGCCACGCTGCGGGACGCCCTGCCGCCGCTCGCGTCCCACGAGGTCAGCCAGCTCGCAGACGGCTGGGACGGGCTGGAGTCGCTGCGCGAGCGGATGGCCCAGACCGAACGCGCCGCCCGCGCCGTCGCCCGCTACGTCGCCGACAGCTGGCGGCCCTGGGCCCGCGCCGTCGTCGAGCAGCGCGCCGGCGAGATGGCGGTCGCCACCTCGCGCCTGGACCGCACCACCCGGGACCGGCGCCAGGCGCAGGAGTCGCTCACGGCGAGCGAGGCGCTCGTGCAGACCACCCGGGTCGACGAGGAGGAGGCCGGTGCCGAGCTGCAGCGCCAGCGCGCCGCCCTGGCCGAGCTCATGGAGTCCGAGGCGTACCGCGACGCCCAGCAGGCCGAGCACCGCGTCACGAGCCTGCGGGACGAGACACGACGGCTCACCGCGCAGGCCGAGGACGCTGCCACCCGGCTGGCCGCCGCGGAGCGGGACCGCACGGACGTCGTGGCCCGGCATGCCGGCGCCACGGACCGGCTGACCGAGTCGGTCGCCGCACGGGAGCGCGCCGCGGAGCTGCTGCACGGCACCGGGGGCCCGGCCGGGGTCGTCGTCGCGCTGCCCGAGGACGCCCTCCCCGCCGCGCTGCACGCCCTGCGCGCCACGGTCCAGCGACGCTCCGAACGCCTCCGCCACCTGCGCACCCTCAGCGCGGAGCACCAGCGCGCGGCGCGGACGGCGGAGGGCTCCGGGACCGAGCTGAGCACCCGCGAGGCCGACCTCGCCGGCGCCCAGCACGACGCCGACGGACGTGCCGACGCCCTCGACGGCGCCGTGACCAGCCTGCAGAGCGCCCTCGTGGCGTGGGCGGGGCAGCTTCGTGAGCTCGACGGCGCTGCCTGGCTCCCCCGCTGGGAGGACGCCGTCGCCCAGCTCGACGTGCCCGACTCCGACCCGCCCGTCCTGCGCGAGCTCGTCGACGAGGCCACCACCGCCCCGCGTCGGCTGCTCACCGCCGAGCTCGGCCGGCTCACTGCCGTGAGGTCCGAGATCGACAAGCGCCTGGACCGCACGGTCGAGGATCTCCGGCGCGAGCGGTCCACCACCGAGCAGAGCGTCCCGGAGCCGGTGGGCTGGCGCCGCCGCGAGCGTCCCGCGCCCGGCCCGCACGGTGCGCCGTTCTGGCGCTGCGTCGAGCCCGTCGGTCTCGACGACGACGCGGCCGCGACCCTCGAGGCGGCCCTGGCAGCGGCCGGCGTCCTCGACGCCTGGGTGAGCGAGAGCGGGTCCCTGCTCAGCGCACCCGACGGCACGGCCGTGGCCGAGGTCGTCCTGCGCCCCGGCGGGCCGCCCGTGGAAGGCCCGACCCTCACCGCGGTCCTCGCTCCCGCCGAGGGCTGCCCCCTGCCCGGCGAGACGATCCTCGCGCTGCTGTCCACCATCGGGTGGGGCCGCCCGCCCGTGCCGGCGGAGGCGTGGTTCGCCCCGGACGGCACCTGGTCCCTCGGGCCGCTCACGGGGCGGGCGGCACCGCTGCAGCCGGCGTCCTACCTCGGCGCCACCGCGCGGGAGGCGGCGCGCCGGCGGCGGATCGCCCTCCTCGAGTCCCAGGAGCGGGACCTGCGCGCCGACGTCGTCGAGGCGACCCGCGCGGTGCACGGCGTGCAGGACCGCCTGACCCGCCTCGACAGCGAGGCCCGCACCGTGCCCGCGGACCACGGCGCCCGGGCAGCCCGGACCGCCCTCGCGTCGGCCCTGCGCGCCGTCGCCGACGCCGAGCAGCGAGCGGCGGCGACCCGGCGCCGTCACGAGGAGAACCTCGGGGCGGTGAGCCAGGCCCGCGCCGCCCTGACCCGGTACGCCTCCGAGCACGGGTTCTCCCCCGACGACGTCCCGGCGCAGGAGGAGGCGCTCCGGGCGTTCTCCGCGGCGCTGGAGCGACTCGGGCACGCCGTCGCGATCGAGGACGAGCGCCGCCGTGCGGCGGCGGACGCCCACGACGCGCTCGACGTGGCCACCGCCCGCGTGGCCGTGGAGCGCGAGAGCCGGGCGCGGCGGGTCGCCGAGCTCGAGGAGTGCCGCACGCGGCTGCACACCCTCGAACGGATGATGCGCAAGGACCACGCCGAGGTGCTCGCGGAGCGGCAGCGCATCGACGACCACGTCCGTGAGCTCGAGACCTCCGTCCGCGAGCTCGGCCGGACGCTGCTGGCCGCCACCGTCGAGGCGGAGAAGGCCCGCGGCGTCCTGGACCGCCACGAGGAGGCCTACGTCGAGGCGGAGGGCCGACGGGACCGCGCGATGGCGGCGTGGTGGGTGGCGGCCGACGCCGGCCTGCTGTCGGCGCTGGAGATCGACGCCCCCGAGCGGCACACCGTCGAGGCCGCCCGCGTCTCCGCCCGCGCGGCCCGCGGCTCGCTGTCGGTCTCGGCCGAGGACCTCGCGGCCGCCGTCGACCGGGCCTGGCGGGCGTGCTTCGCCGCGACCTCCCGCCTGGGCGAGGAGCTCGCCACCGAGCGGGACGCCCGGCACCGCCAGGACGCCGACGCCGTCCTGCGGGGCTTCGAGATCCTCGCCGACCCCGACGCCGGCTGGCAGCGGCCGGACCTGGCGGAGCAGTCGTTGACCGAACAGCTCCACCGCCAGCGCGCACACTTCGACGAGGAGCAGCACCGGGTCCTGGCGACGCTGCTGGGCTCGACGTTCATCGAGCACCTCAAGGAGCGCCTGGACTACACCCAGCGGACGTTCACCCGCATCAACGACCGGCTCGCCGAGCACCCGACGCGCCAGGGACAGTCGGTCCGGCTGCGGTGGGAGCCGGACTCCCAGGACCCCGAGGCCGGCCAGGTCATCCACGCCCTCAGCCGCGGGTTCGACCAGCTCACCGCCGAACGCCAGGAGCAGGTCCGCCAGTTCCTCGCCCGGCGGATCGAGGACGCGCGGGACAACGCCGAGGCCGACGGGCAGGACTGGCGCGAGAGTCTCCACCACGCCCTGGACTACCGCACCTGGCTGCGGATCACGCTGCAGTACCGGGCCGGCCGGGAGAGCGCCTGGGTGCCCTTCGACGCCGCGACGCACGGGTCGAAGTCCGGCGGTGAGAAGGTGGTCCTGCTGTCGCAGCCGCTGTTCGCGGCCGCCGTGGTCGCCTACGACTCGGCCCTGCCCACCGCTCCGCGCTGGGTGTGGCTGGACGAGGCGATGACCGGTGTCGACGCCGAGCTCAAGGCGTCCTTCCTGGGCCTGACGGTCGACTTCGACCTCGACCTCATGCTCACCGCGCACGACGAGTGGGGCACCTACCCGTCCGTGCCGGCGGTGGCCATCTACGACCTCGCCCGGGAGAAGGGGTTCCCCGGCGTCGACTCCGTGGTCTACCTGTGGGCGGGCGGCCGGCGGGTGAGGGTGGCGGACGTGGCCGCAGGACCGGCCACATCCGCGGCGGCGGTGGACGTCGAGTCCGAGCTCGACCTCGAGGGTGCACGTGGTTGACGCCGTTCCGCCCGGTCTCCGGGCCTGGGCGCAGACCGCCGGGGGCACCAAGGTCGTCGACGCCCTGCGCGAGCGCGGCCGGCGAGGAGCGTCACTCGAGCGCGGGAAGGTCACCGCGGACCTGACCGAGGCCGAGCGGTCCGACGTCGGGCGGCTCCTGGGCACCCCCTGGACGCTGGGCACCGCCCCGGTCCGGGTGGAGCACCTGGCCAGGGCGGTCGCGGAGCACGGGCTCGACGTCCCGGCGTTCCTCGAGGGGCTGGACGGCGCACCGGTCGTGCCGCGCAGCGCCGAGCGGGCCGCGGCCCGCGCCGGACGGGTCGAGGAGACGGACCGCGCCGTGCGGACACTGGTCGAGGCCGGCGTCGACGCCGAGGCCGCGGCGGCCTGGGCCGCCCACCCGGTCACGCCCGCCGGTGGCGACGGCACGCTGGTCCACCTGGCCGGTCAGGTCGCGCGCGCCTGGGGCCACCTCCCGCACGGCGGTCGGCCCGTCCGGCTCGCCGAGCTCGCCACGCTCGTCACCGGCGCGGACGCCCACGCGCTCGACCGGGACACCGCGGCGGGACGCGCGACGGTCCTGCTCGTCGCCCTCGTGCACGGTGAGGACTACCCGGCGGGACCGTCGTCGTGGCGGCAGCGGTGGGCCCGGGCGGACGTGTGGTGCGACACCATCTCCTCCACGGCGCTGGTGCTCAACCTGCCGCTGCGCGGGACCGCGCCCGCCGTCGCGGTCGCGACGGCGACGCCCGGGGAACCGGTGTGGCTGACCCTGCGGTCACTCGCGGGCAGCTGGGCCGTCGCGGCGCCCGCCTCGCGCGGATCGGTGTTCGTCTGCGAGAACCCCACCGTGGTCGAGGCGGCCGCGGACCGCCTCGGTCCGGCCTGTCCGCCGCTGATCTGCACCGACGGCGTGCCGACACAGACCGTGATCGACCTCGTCGCCACCGTGGCGGGTGCCGGGTACACGGTCCGGGCCCGGGCGGACTTCGACGGCAGAGGTGCCGACATCGTCCGGCTGCTCACCACCGTCGCACCCGCGCTCGAGCCGTGGCGGTTCACGCGGGGTGACTACGCCGCCGCGGGCGGTGTCCTCACCGACCCGACCTCGGCGCCGGACGCCGTGCTGGTCCGGGGTGACATCACGAACGCCATCCACGAGGAGGCGCTGCTCACCGACCTGATCGACGATCTGCGCGACGCCGCAGACGTCCTTGTCGGCGACCCGCACCTGCGGACGAGTCGTAGGCCATGAGGGGCCCGGGTCCTCGGACCCGGGCCCCATGTCGCACCTTCCGAGCCTCATGCCATGGCGAGGTGCGGCGCCTCCAGCCGCTCCTTGGCGCCGGCGAGCATCTGCTCGAGGAACTCCTCGTGCGATGCCGCCATCATGGTGACGAACCGCTTGCCGACCACCGGCACGCCCAGGTGCCACCGGCCCTGCCCGCTCAGGCGGGTCCCGCCGTCGACGGGCTCGAGGGTGAAGGTCCACATCGGGCTCTCCGGCCCGAAGGTCACCTTCGCCACGACGCGCTCGGGACGGACGGCCTCGACGATCTCGAGGCCCCCTTCCATGTGAGCGCCGAGCCAGTGGGTGTAGATGCGGGCCGAGGTGCCCACACCGTCGGGCGTGCGCCGGACCGACCTCATGGCGACGTCGGGCGCCCCGGTCCAGAACGTCCCGATGTCCAGGACGTCCTCGTACACCCTCTCGACCGGTGCGTCGATGAGGACCGACCGCGTGAGGACGCCGGGTGCGACGTCCTCGGCCGGCTCGACCTCCTCGGCGGGGATGCCCTCGATCGCGGCCTTGACGTTGGCGAGGAAGGTGAGGAACTCGCTCACCGACCGCCTCGCGGTGAGGCTCTCCATCGGCGCACCGACGATGGGGGTGTCGTAGCTCCACTCGACGACGATGGTCACAGCCGTGGCGCCGTCGTGCGGGGCGAACGTGAAGGTGAACCGCGGTCCGAAGGACGACTTCACGACGAGCCGCTCGTTCGGGACCATCTCGAGCAGGTCGACGTGCCCCTGCATGTGCATCGGGCCCAACACCTTGATGAAGAACTCGGCACGACTGCCCACGCCGTGCGGGGTGTCCGTCATCTGGCCTGCGCGGACGTCCGGCCAGCAGTCCCACAGCTTCCCGAGGTCCTTCGCGAACGCGAAGACCTCCTCGACCGGGGCGTTGATCATGGTTGTGTGCTCGACCCTTGCCACCGTCCTCATCTCCTCTGGACGGTCGGGACAGCCCGCCAGCAGCTCCCCCGTTGGCGACCGAGACCGCCCCTGCTTGGAGTTTATGACCGCCGGCTCAGGGAACAACGGGCGTAGGTCCCGGACGGCCGCCGGCGCCGGGTGCCAGCCCTGTGCACCGAGCCACGACCGCCTGCGCATGCCCTTGCAGATATATATCGGTCGGCGCGATCGTCGACGCGCTCGGCGTCGGCCAGCCGCAGGTGTCCCGGCACCTGCGGGTCCTGGCCGACGCGGGGGTCGTCGGCGTGACGAAGCGTGCAGCGCCGCATCTACCGGCTGCTCCCCGGACCGGTACAGGACCTCGAGGAGTGGGTCGCCGGCCTCACGGCCACCTGGCCCGACCGGATGGACCGTCTCGGCACCCTCCTCGACGACAAGGACGGAGCAGCATGACTGGCCCACGGGACCGCGCGGTCGGGGCCGCTGGCACACTGGACGCTGACCATCCCGTCGGCCGACACCGCGAGGACCCCGTGCCGAAGAAGCGCAAGAACCGCAAGACGCGGACCCACCAGACGCAGCCCCCGGTGCGGCGGCCGCACCGGAGAGACCGTCCGGACCCCACCGGCTCCATCGGCGGCAACATCATCGAGGCCGCGCGCTCCCAGGGGTTCGACGTCACCGGCCCCGCCGGTGTCGCCGCGGCCATGGAGTGGTTCAACTCGCTGAGCTACGAGGAGCGCTTCGCCGTCACCGAGACGGGTCGGCTCCCGGACGACGCCGCCCCCGGCACCCCACAGGCTCCGGGTGAAGCCGGTGCCGCGTTCGGGCTCGGCCCGGGCGGCCGGCCACGGCTCTCGGTCGTCCCGGACCTGGGCGTGAGCTGGTCCGACGACGACGCCTGGCCCGACGAGGACGACGAGGACTGGCCGGACGAGGACGACGACGTCGAGCTCGCCGACATCTGGCCGCCGTTCCTGGGCGACCCGGTCGACCCCGATGCCGTCCCGGCACCGACCTCCCTCGCCGAGCAGGCCGCCGCGGTCTCGGGAACCACGCTGGTGCGCCGCGCCGACGCCCTGCTGGCCTGGCTCGGCGACGGCCGGCGTGTGACGAGCACCGGTGCGCTGCGCCAGGCCGACACCGCGGAGGTCATCGGGCTGCTCGGGCTCGACGACCCGCACGTGCGCTCGATGTGGGACGTCCCCGAGCTCGCGCTGCTCTGGACCGCCCTGGTCGCCGGTGGCTTCATCGACCTCAGCCGGACCACCGTCTCACCCGCAGCGAAAGCCCTGCCGTGGGTAGGCCCGAACGGCGACGCCGAGGCGCGAGTCAACTGCGGCAACGTCCTGTTCGGCTCGGCGCTGCTGACCTTCCTCGCGGAGCAGGAGGACGGGACCACGGTGGCCGCGATGCCCCCGCTGACCTTCCTGGCCCTGACCAAGGCGGCTCAGCCCGGTGGCGTCCACCTCGCCGCCCCCACACACCCGTCCGCCGACCTCATGGCGGTGATGGTCCACGCTGACCTTGCTGCACTCGCGACGGCCGGCGTGCTCAGCGTTGCGGACGACCGCTACGAGCTCCCGGCGCACCTACTCCCGGTTCTCGACGTGGTCATGCAGCAGGTGGTCGATCAGCTCGGCCTGACCTGAGCCGCGTGGGGCAGTCGGATCACAGGCCCAGGAGCCGCCGGAGCGCAAGCTCCGCGCGCGCGAGTGTCACCACGTCCACCGCACCCATCCTTCGGAGCAGGCGCTGGGGCGAGATGGCCCGGACGTCCTCGCACTTGACATAGCTTGTCTGGCGCAGACCGGAGGCTCCCGGTTCAACCTCGACATGAGTGACCGACGGCCGGTGGGTTCGGGTCATAGGCAGGACCGTGACGACTGGCGGTGCCGAGTCGAGCCAAGGCTGAGCGCTGATGATCACAACCGGCCGACGCATCGACTGCTCGTGCCCCACTGGCTCACCGAGATCAGCGAGGTGGATCTCGCCGCGAATCACCAGTCATCCTCCCTGAGGGCGTCGTCGACCGGATCACGAAGGTTGTCAGCGGCCGCCGGATCGTGGAGGCGGGCGCGGCGCTCCTCGTCGGTCAGCGCGGCGTTCTCCGACCGAACCCGCGTCCAGAACTCGCCTTCCTCGGAGGCATCCAAGGCGGTCTCGATGGCTGCAGCGAGCGTCGAGTGCTGCTGCCTCGCGCGGACGGCCAGCCGGTCACGCAACGCACGCGGCACCTTGATGGTCGTGGAGTCATTCATACCCACTGGTATACCGCCACGGACACCAAGCGGCAATGCCTCACCGGACCATGGGGAAGGGAACGGCAGAGGGGACCGGATGCCCTCCGGTCCCCTCTGGCTGTGAGCTACGGGCGCTTGGCGTACCCGCCCGCGTGCGGCGGCGGGCCGGGCTGACCGGCGAACGCCGGCCGGGCCCGCTCCCCCGGCGTGCGCGGGCGGCTCACCGGCCCCTGGCTCGCCCGCACCACCGCGCGAGATCGTCACCGTCTCCACGGCTGAGAGGGCCTCGGCGCCGTAGGGGTCGGTGACCACCACGTTCCAGCCGTGCTCCCCCGCCGGGAGGTCGGCCCACCCGGCCGTGACCGTCTCCCCCGACGGGACGCCCTCGAACTCGGCGATCTCGACGCCGGTGAGCACCTCGACCACGAGCGCGTCGGTGGCCAGCACCTTCTCCCGCGGGGTGATGCCGACCGCGGCGTAGGGGATGGTGAAGTCCTGGTGCTCGGCCGCGAGCGAGGCGTCGTCGGCGTCGTAGTCGTCCAGCGACGGCGAGTACGTGCGGGCGACCGGCCGCACCCGCGCCGCCCTCGGCCCACATCCTGAGATCCGGGCGAACCGGACGAGAACAGACCGGTCTGTCGGTGGGAGCGTCGAGCCATCACCGGACCGACACCGCCCAGGAAGGCCCGACATGACCACCTCCCCCTCGCTCGAGGACGTCCTCGAGGACGTCCTGCCCGACATCGCCGACAGGGCCGGGGCCATCGACCGCTCGGACGCCGACCCCATCGACGACCTGCGGGTCCTCGCCCACCGGCTCGACCTGTTCGACCCGAGCGCGACGTCGGTGGCCACCGCGGTGCGGGTCATCGAGTCGGTGGCCCGCGCGTCCCTCACCGTGGGGTTCGTGGCCTGGGCGCAGCGGATGGCGGCGGAGTACCTCGCCCTCGCCCCGGCCTCACCCCGCACGGCCACCCGGCTCGCCGACGTCGTCGCGGTGCGCCGCCGCGGGGTGACGGCCATGGCCGCCGGCCAGCGCCAGGCGGTCGGGCTCGAGAAGGCCCCGGTCACCGCCACCCCCGACGGTGCGGGCGGGTACCGCCTCAGCGGCACGGTGGCCTGGGCGTCGAACGTCGCCGCGGACAGCGTCGTCGTCCTGGCCGCGAACCTGCCCGGCGGCGGCACCCGCGTCCTCGCCGTCGACGCCGCCGACCTCACCGTGCGCGCGGCGCCGGACCTGCTGGGCCTGAACGCCACGGCGTCCGGCTCCCTCCTCATCGACGACGTCGCCGTCCCCGCGGACGCCGTCGTCAGCACCGACCTCCAGGCCTTCGCCGCCACGGTGCGGCCCCGGTTCCTGCTCCTGCAGACCGCGTTCTGCAGCGGCGTCACCGGCGCGGCGCTCGACGCCGCAATCCCCCAGCTCGCCGGCACCGGCGCCGTCTACGCGGGCGACCACGAGGACCTCGCCGCCCGCTACGACGACCTCCGGGACCGCCTGCACGGCTATGCCGCCGACTCCACGCCCGGCACGGTCGCGGTGCGCGACCTCATCGCCCTGCGCCTGGAGAGCACGACGCTCGCCACCGCCAGCACTCGCCTGGGCCTGGCCCTGGACGGCGGGCGCGGCTACGCCACCGCCTCGGCCACCAACCGGCGATTCCGAGAGGCGTCCTTCCTGCCGGTGCAGTCCCCCTCCGAGGCCCAGCTGCGCTGGGAGCTCGCCCGGGCCGAGGCGGTGGCGCGATGAGCGCCCCCGTGACCCCGCCCGTGACGGTCGCGCCCGCCGTCCGCATCGACGGGGCCCGCCGGACCCTGCCCGACGGCCGCCCCCTGTTCGCCGACCTCGACCTGGAGGTGCGGGAGGGCGCGTTCTTCGTCCTGCTCGGCCCGTCCGGCTCGGGCAAGTCCACGCTGCTGCGCGTCCTCGCCGGGCTCGACCAGCTCGACGACGGCACGGTCGACCTCGCCGCCGTCAGCGAGGCCGACGGCGCCGGCCGGGTCCGCCCGAGCGTCGCCATGGTGTTCCAGGACCCGCTGCTCTACCCCTGGCTCACGGTGCGGGAGAACGTGGCCCTCGGCTCGCGGTTCCGGTCCACCCGCGAGCGCCACGGCCACTCCGACCTGCAGGAGATGCTGGAGCACTTCCGCCTGGACCACCTCGCCGACGCCTACCCCGACGAGCTCTCCGGCGGGCAGGCCCAGCGGGTCGCCGTCATGCGCGCGGTGGGGGTCCGGCCCCGCCTGCTCCTCCTCGACGAGCCCTTCAGCGCCCTCGACCCCGCCACCCGGGCCGACCTGCAGCAGTGGCTCGCCGGTGTGGTGGCCGAGCTCGGCACGACGACGATCCTCGTCACCCACGACGTCGACGAGGCGATCACGCTCGGCGGCCGCATCGGGCTGCTCAGCGGCTCCGGCGTCGTCGACCGCGTGTGGACGGACGTGGACCGCGCCCGCGAGGGCAGCGCCCGGACCGCGCTGCGCACCGAGATCCTCAGCGAGTACCGCCGATGAGCCTGACCCGCCGGGGACTGCTGCGCGCCGGGTCCGGCCTCCTGGTGGCGGGCGCCGCCGCCGGGGGTCTGACCGGTCTGGCCAACCTCGGCATCACCGCCGCCACCGGGGCCCCGGCCACCTCCGGGCGGGACCGGCCGCTGCGGATCGGCTACCTCCCCATCACCGACGCCTCGCCCCTGCTCGTGGCGCACGGCCACGGGCTCTACGCCGAGCACGACCTCGACGTCGCCCAGCCGGTCCTCTTCCGCAGCTGGGCGGGTCTGGCCGAGGCCTTCCTCACCCGTCAGGTGGACGTGGTGCACATGCTCATGCCGATGGCGCTGCAGCTGCGCGCGACCGTCGACCCCGGCGCGCGGGTGCTGGCCTGGAACCACACCTCCGGGTCGGCCCTGACCGTGGCCCCGCAGGTCACCGACCTCGCCCAGCTCGCCGGGCAGCAGGTGGCCATCCCCGGCTGGTGGTCGATCCACAACATCGTCCTGCAGCGGATGCTGCGCGGCGCAGGCCTCGAGCCGGTGATCCGGCGCGGCGCGTCGGCCCGGGCCGGGACGGTCGAGCTCATCGTCATGTCGCCGTCGGACATGGTGCCCGCGCTGGCCGGGGGGTCGATCGCGGGATACACCGTCGCGGACCCGTTCAACGCCGCCGCCGAGGCGCGCGGGATCGGGCGGATCCACCGGTTCCTCGGCGACGTCTGGAAGGACCACGCGTGCTGCGTGCTCCTCACCCACGACGAGCTCATCGACGCCCGACCCGGCGCGGTCCAGTCCCTCACCGACTCCGTCCTCGCCGGGCAGCGGGCGATCGTGGCCGACCGGGCCGGGGCCGCCGCCACCCTGACGGAGATGTCGTACCTGCCCCAGCCGGGGCCGGTGGTGGCCCGGGCGCTCAACCAGCCCGCCGGCGCCCACGCCGTCGTCCACCCGGCGTGGGACCCGCACCTCATCGGGTTCGCGCCGTTCCCGTTCCCGAGCTTCACCGAGGCCCTGGTGGAGACCATGCACGCCACCGTCGTCGACGGCGACCGGACGTTCCTCGACCGCCTCGACCCCGCCGCGGTCCACGGGGCCCTGGTGGACGACCGGTTCGTCCGCACCGCCCTCGAGCGCACCGGCGGCGCCGCCGCCTGGGGCCTGCCCGCCGACCTCACCCGTACCGAGGAGATCGCCGTATGAGCGCCCAGATCCCGACCGCGCCGCCCTCTGGCGCGCCGACCCGCAGCGCCCCTCCCGACGCCCGCACCGACGTGCTCCGCGCGCGGAGCCGCGGGGCCCGGTCCGGCCGCCTGGGCGCCACGCTCGCCGGGTTCGCCACGCTGATGGTGCTGTGGTGGGCGCTGACCCACCCGGCGGTGGTGGACGACCCGATCCTGCGGGCGGTCGCCCCGCAGCACGCCCTGCCCGCGGTGGCCGGGCTGTTCGCCCGCGGCGTCCTCGTCCCGGACGCCCTCGCCTCGCTCTACCGGCTCCTCAGCGGTCTCCTCGTGGCCGCCGTGGTCGGGATCCCGGTGGGTCTGCTCGTGGGGCTCAACCGCCGGCTCGAGCAGGCCACGCACTCGCCGTTCCAGTTCCTGCGGATGATCTCGCCGCTGTCCTGGACGCCGCTCGCCGTCGCCGTCTTCGGTATCGGGCACGAGCCCGTGGTCTTCCTCGTGGCCGCGGCGGCCGTGTGGCCGATCGTCATGAACACCGTGGCCGGGGTGCGCGCCATGGATCCCGGGCACGTGCTGGTGGCCCGCTCGATGGGTGCGACGCACCGCGAGATCCTGCTCGCCGTCGTCCTGCCCTCGATCCGGCCCGCCCTGCTCACCGGGTTCCGGGTGGCCCTCGGGACGGCGTGGATCGTCCTGGTCCCGGCGGAGATGCTCGGAGTCCGGTCAGGCCTGGGCTACCAGGTCCTCAACGCGCGCGACCAGCTCGCCTACGACCAGGTGATGGCCGTCATCGTCGTCATCGGGGCGCTCGGCTTCCTCCTCGACACCCTCTCGAGGCGCCTGCTCGAGCGGCGCCGGGCCGCGCCGGCCGCGCGGGCGACACGGGCCCCCGCCGGGGCCGCCGTAGGCTGACCCCGACGATCGGGAGGGCGAGATGGCGCAGACGGCGACGACCGGGACGACGGTGGCCGAGGTGATGGCCGAGCTGGCCGCACTCGAGGACCCCAAGGTCCGCGCGGTGAACGTTCGGCACGGCGACGACCACGGCGTGAACCTGACGAAGCTTCGCGCGGTCGCCAAGCGGCTCAAGACCCAGCACGAGCTGGCCCGTGAGCTGTGGTCGACCGGTGACACCGCCGCGCGGCTGCTGGCCATCCTCGTCTGCCGCCCGAAGGCGTTCGAGCGGGACGAGCTCGACGCCATGCTGCGTGACGCGCGGACCCCGAAGGTGCACGACTGGCTCGTCGGCTACGTCGTCAAGAAGTCCCCGCACGCCGAGGCGCTGCGCGTGGCGTGGTTCGCCGACCCGGTGGTCGCGAGCGCCGGCTGGGCGCTGACCACCGACCGCGTGGCGCGCAGCCCCGAGGGCCTGGACCTGCCCGGGCTCCTCGACGTCATCGAGGCGCAGATGAAGGATGCTCCTGACCGCCTGCAGTGGGCGATGAACCACTGCCTGGCCCAGATCGGCATCGAGCACACCGAGCACCGCGCCCGGGCGCTGGAGATCGGCGAGCGACTCGAGGTCCTCAAGGACTACCCGACCCCGCCTGGCTGCACCTCCCCGTTCGCGCCGGCCTGGATCACCGAGATGGTGAGCCGGCAGCGCACCTCGTAGCGGACGCAGGCTCAGCGGGCGAGCATCGCCGCGGCGAGGTCGCGGGCGGTGCGGAGCGGCTCGCCGTCGCGGGCGAGCTTCGACCCGGCCAGTGCGCCGTCGTAGAGGACCCGCAGCCGGCGGGCGAGCTCCTCGGCGTCGTCACGGCCGTCCTGGCGCAGGAGGTCGGCGATGGTGGTGAAGAACCAGTCACGGTGGGCCGTGATCGCGGCGCGGACGGCGCGCTCGCCCGCCGTCGTCGCCTCCGGATAGTCCGACGCGACGCCGAGGTAGAGACAGCCGCGGTGGTGCGGCTCCTGGCCGGCCAGGGCGAGGTCGAAGAAGGTCAGCACCTTCGCCGTGGGGTCCGCCTCGTCGGCGACGGCGCCCGCCCACCGGTCGCGGTCCCGCTCGTCGAGCGAGCGGACGTAGGCCGCCACGAGCTCGTCCTTGGAGCCGAACGTCGTGTACAGGCTCGCCTTCGCCACGCCCGCCTCGCGCAGGATGCGGTCGATGCCGACGGCGTGGACGCCCCGCTCGGCGAACAGCTCGGTCGCGGTCGCGAGCAGCCGGTCCCGAGGGCGGAGCCGCTCGGCGTGCGCCCGCCCGGTGGTCAGAGTCACGCGACCACCTTATCGATCGGGTTCGTGGGCCTCCCCACGGATCGGTCCAGCCCGTGGACATCGCAAGCTCGACTAGACCGACCTGTCTGTTCATCGGTTAGCCTGGCAGCAGCCCGTCCACGGGGCAGACCACGTTGCCCGCGGGCAGACATCGACATGGAAGGAACCCGCATGGCTCTCTACCTGTACGAGACGGTCCCGAACGAGGCGCACCGCGAGGACCCGGCCGCCGTCGTCGCCGGCATCGGTGAGCTCCTCACTGCCGCGGGGGCCGAGGTCATCGAGTCCCAGGTGACCCGCGGGGCCACCCAGATCTTCACCGTGGCCGAGGTCGCGGACGACGCCGCCGCGCCCGCCCTCGACCCTGCCGCCCTGGACGCCGTCTCGGTCTCCCCACCGGCGAAAGTGCGGATCGTCGGGGCGGACCTCGCCGACATCAAGGCCGCCCGCCCCGCCGCCGGCTACCTCGTCGAGTGGGACATCCCCGCCGAGATCGACATGGACAGCTACCTCACGCGCAAGAAGGCCAACGCCCCGCGCTACGCCGACGTCCCCGAGGTGAGCTTCCTGCGCACCTACGTGCGGGAGGACACCCTCAAGTGCCTGTGCTTCTACGACGCCCCCGACGAGGAGGCGGTCGTGCGCGCCCGCACCGCCGTCAGCACCCCGATCAGCCGGCTCCACGAGCTCGTCTGAACCGGACCACATCGTCCGGTCGGCGGAGCACGACACCAGCGACCTTGGACCTGTCGTCCGGCGGGTTCCGGGGTTAGGGTGGACGGACAAGACCGCAACTCCCCCGGCGGTCGGACGCGGTGCACACGTTCGCCGGCGGTGGGGGGAACGGTGCGGAACGGAAGCAGAGCAGGTGATGCGTAGAGGTGATGAAGCCAACTAGCGCTACCCGGCCGTCAGGCGACGTGCGACCACTTGGCCGTTGATGCGAAGTCAGCACCGGCACAGCCCATGATCGGGCATGTCGCGGAAGCCGACCCACCGGGAAAGCACCCTTGAGAGGCCCGGGTCCACGGACCCGGGCCTCTCCCCGTGCGCTCTGCTCGGTCAGCCCTTGCGACCGATGCGGTCAGCCCCCGACGAGAACCGACGCGCCGCCGTCGTCGACGGTGTAACCAGGTGCGGCGTGATCGGCGTCGCCGTGGCCATCCTCCGCGGGTCCCGCCAGGGAGACGACCAGCGTCCCGGCGACGACGAGCGCGACACCCACCACCGGGACGAGCCGGCGCCCGCGCGGGTGCGTGCGCTCGAGGAGCATGACCCCGGTCAGCGCCGCCAGGGCCACGAGGTTGCCCGTCCCGACGGCGAACATCACGAGCATGAGCGCCCAGCAGCACCCCAGGCAGTAGCCGGCGTGCCGCAGGCCGGTGTGCCAGGCGCCGGCCACGCCGCGCCGGTAGTGCGTCCACAGGAAGGCGGACGGGGATCGGCACTCGGTGAGGCAGCGCTCCTTGAGCGGGCTGAGCTGGAACAGCCCGGCCGCCACGAGGACGCCGCCGGCGATGAGGTCCGGCCGCTGGGCGAGCCACGGCGAGGCGTCGACCGCCCGGTGCAGGACGGCGTCGCCGCCGAGCGCGACGACGGCGAAACCGGTCCACACCGCGAAGTAGGCGGAGGTGAAGACCGCCATCGTCGTCCGCGGCCGGGCCTGCCCGCGGGCGACCCGCCCGAAGGCCCGGAGCATCGGCAGCGCGGTGGGCAGCATCATCGCCGCCGTCATCACCTGCCAGGTGGCCACGAACAGGACCAGGACCACGGGCAGCGACGCCGGCGGCGCGCTCAGGATGGCGCCGTGGTCGAGCACCGCCGGGCGGTCGAGCACGACCAGGACCAGCATCAGCGCCCAGGCAGCCGTGACCGTGACCAGGACCAGCGGGTCGAGCCCGGCCCGGAACCGGGCCAGCGGTGCGTGCGCGACGGCCATCTCGCCACCCCTCAGGCAGTGAAGCGGAAGTGGCCCTGGAGGGCGTTGTGCCCGCCGAGGTCGACGTCGGGCAGACCGTGCCGGCTGCCGTCGCGGGTGAACCGCGACGCCCGGCCGACGTAGACGGGCGAGCCGGGGATGGTCGAGAAGACCGTTTCGGACAGCACGGACGGCTGCCCGGTGGCGCCGGTGAACCCGGTGATCTCGGCGTCGGCGAGGTTGCCGACGGTGAGACGCCCAACACCCTCGGCCACCGTGAACACGATGGGGGCCCGCTCGACAGCGGCGACCTCACCGATGAGGGCGGCCAGGTCCGCGACCGCACCGCCCAGCTGCCCCGTGAAGAGGCGCAGGAGGGCGCGCTCCTGCTCCTGCGTGGCCTTGTCATCGACGACGACGACGGCGCGCCAGCCGCCGGCGAGGACGTTGCCGGGGATGTGGACGCTCAGGGCGAGGGTCAGGCCCGAGACGTCGGTGCCCTCGATCGTCCCGGAGTCGACGTGCCAGGCCAGGGCGGAGTCGCACGTGCCGCCGTCGGGGTCCTCCCCCACCCAGCACGGGCAGATCACCTCGCAGGAACAGACCTCGAGCAGCCGGCCCTCGACGTCGTACGTGGTGGTGGGTGCGGTGGTGGTCATGGTGATCCTCCTCGGTCGTACTCCTCACGCTAGGAGCGCCGCTGGCATGGCCGCGTCCGTCGTACCACCCACGTCGCCGGGGCGCGGCGGCCCCCGTGCGGCCCCGGTGCGGCGCGGTGCACGTAGGGCGCACGTGGCTCAACGGGCTGGGCACGAGCGCTGGCCGCCCAGGGACCTCAGCTCCGCGTGCCGCTCGGGTGCGCGGTCGCCGCCGCTGCTGCAGCCCGGGCCCCCTTGCCGGTCAGGCCGAGCTTGACGTAGACGTTCGACAGGTGCCGCTCGACGGTGCGCGGACTGATGCCGAGCCCGGCGGCGATCTCGTCGTTGCCCAGCCCGCGCCGCACGAGCGCCATGACGTCCAGCTCGCGGACGGTGAGCGGCGTGTGGGGCGCCCGGCCGGCGTCGCCGTCCGGGTCGCTCGCGAGGAAGTCGTCGACGAGGCGGAAGAACCGCTGCCAGGCCGGCTCGTCGGGCTGGATGACGTGGTTGCGGCCCGGGAGCAGGACGAACCGGGCGTGCGGGATGGCGGCGGCGACCTCCTGGCCGGCGGACAGCGGGATGACCCGGTCGTCGTCGAGGTGCATCACGAGCGTCGGGACGGTGACGTGCGGCGCGACGTCCCGCACGTCGATCGCGCCGAAGGCCGCCTCGAAGCGCGCGGCGTCGGCCGGCGTCGTGGTGCGCCGCAGGAGCTCGTCGTAGGCGCGGAGGAGCTCCTCGTCACCATCGGGGACGAAGTCGGAGGTGTACAGGCGGCGGAACGTCGGGTTCTCCTTGCCCCAGGCGATCCGGATGAGGGTGGTCATGGCGTCGCGGGCCTGGCGCTGGAGGTCGGTGGGGTCGCGGTGGTCGAAGCCGCGCAGGTACCCGCCGTAGAGGACGAGGTGGCTCACCCGCTCGGGATGGGCCGCGGCGTAGCGGATCGCGACCGGCGTCCCCTGGGAGACCCCGAGGAGGGCGAAGCGGTCCAGGCCCGCGGCGTCGACGACGGTCTCGAGGTCCTCCACCCAGGCGTCCAGCGAGAAGTCCTCGACCTCCCGGTCGGAGAGGCCGCAACCACGTTCGTCGTAGCGCACCACCGTGTACCGGCTGCCCAGCTCGGCGAGGAAGGGCTGCCAGATCGGGCTCTCCCAGTCGTACTGGAGGTGGGTCAGCCAGTGCGCGGCGCGGACGAGCACCGGTCCCTGGCCGTGGACGGCGTACGCCAGGCGCGTGCCGTCCCGCGCGGTGGCGAACCCGATGCGCTGCTCGAGCGCTGCCATCACCTCAGTGTAGGGACCGTGTCGCGCGGCGTGGCTGTCGGCGGCCCTTCAGGGTGAGGCCTGGTAGCACCCCGAGTGCTACAGTGTCCGGTATGACGCGTATCGGCATCCGGGAGCTCCGCCAGCACGCGTCCCGCTACATCGCTCTGGTGAGGAAGGGCCAGACCGTCGAGGTGACGGACCGGGGACAGCTGGTCGCGCTCCTCACTCCCCCGGAAGGCGCCCGGAGCGCTCGGGAGCACCTGATCGCAGCCGGCCTGCTCATTCCGGCGACGAGTCCGAGTGGGCGTCTCCGCTCCCCTCACCCGGTGCCGGTGGCACCCGGCGAACCGGCCAACGAGGATCTGCTCGACGCCGGCCGCGAGGAACGGATGTGATCTACCTCGACTCGTCGGCGATGATGAAGCTGGTGCGACGCGAGGTAGAGACAGCCGGGTTCCTCGAGTGGCTCCAGCTTCACCGTGACCTCCCCGCGGTGACGAGCGAGCTCGGCCGGGTCGAGGTCCTGCGAGCCGCGCGACGAGCTGGCGCCAACGCGCTGGCAGAGGCGCGGGCCGTCGTGGGAGACCTCGACCTCATCTCGCTCGACCGCGCGGTGCAGGACGTCGCGTGCGACGTCGGAGATCCGTCGCTCAGGACCTCGGACGCGCTGCACCTCGCCTCCGCCCGCCTGCTCGGCGACGCCCTGACGGTCCTCGTCACCTACGACGACCGTCTCGCCGACGCCGCACGGGCCGCCGGCCTAGACGTCGCCTCTCCCGGCCGGTCGACCTGACGTGGCGCACGCGCCGGTCGCCCACGACCGGGTCGCTCGTCCCTCAGCACACCCCTAGCTGCACCAGCGTGTCCGTCAGACCACTGACGAAGGCGTCGAGGTCGGGGACGACGTCGACGTCGCCCACCACGTCGATCTCCAGGGTTCCGGCGTAGGAGAGCACACCGACGGACAGCGCGAGGTTGCCCTGGTTGGTGCCCAGCTGGAAGAGCTCCAGCACCGGCGCGCCCGCGAAGACGAGCGGCTCCGTCGGGCCCGGGAGGTTGCTGACGAGCAAGTTCACCATGCGCTGGTGGTTCATCACCCCGACCATCCACCGGCGCAGCAGCCGCCCGCCGGGCCGCAGCGGCGGCCGGCCCCGGTGCGCGGCGGTGTGGGCGGCGATCAGCTCCAGGCGGCGCACCGGGTCCGCCTCCCCGACCGGCACAGGTACCACCCGCACACCGGTGAGGTTGCCGGCGGCGCCGTCGGGGCGCGCCGCGGGATCGCGGAGCGAGGCGATCACCGAGACGCGGAGGACGAGATCGTCCGTGAGCTCGCCACGGCCCTCGAGCAGGCGCCGGGCCCCGCCGGCCACCGCTGCCAGGACGACGTCGTTGACCTTGCCGCCGTGGGCGTGGGCGACGGCCTTGGTGCGGGCCAGGTCGGCGCGGGCGAGGACGATCCGGCTGCGCCCGCCCACCGGCCGGTTGAAGGAGACGGCGGGCGCCCGGCCGGCGCGCAGCACCTCCACCGTCTCCGCGGCCCGGTTTACCGCCGTCCGGGCTCCGGTCACCCCAGCGCGCGTGGCGGCACGCGCACCCTGCCGAGCCGGCGAACGCCCGGCGGCGTCGCGCACCTCCGCGAGATCGAACACCGGCCCCTGTCCTGCGGCGCCCGGCCCGCCGGTGAAGAGCGACTCCAGCAGACCGAGGACCGCCACGCCGTCGGCGATGACGTGGTGCAGTCGCAGGAACAACCCGACCCGGTCCCCGGGCAGGCCGGTGAGGAGCCACATCTCCCACAGCGGGCGGTCACGGTCGAGCGGCCGCTCGTTGATCCGGGTGCAGGCCTCGAGCAGGGCTGCCTCGTCGGCGGGCGGGTCGAGCGCCTGGGCGCGCACGTGCCGGGTGAGGTCGACGGGTCCGGGTGCGGACCAGTGCGCGCCGCCGTGAGCAGCCCGGTGCACCACGCCGCGTTACGCCACGGCGCGGTGCGGCAGGACGAGCCGCTGCCGCAGGCGGCGCGGCAGCCGCGCGCTCATGTGCTCGCGCACCGCGTCGATCCGAACCTCGCCGGCAGGGTCGAGGAGCGGGCGCCCGTCGAGGACGGCGAGCGCGGCGACGTGCATGACCACCCCGCGGGACTCCACCAGGAGGTTGGTGACATCCATGGCGCTGAGGCGGTCCAGCGGCGCGGGCCGTCGCACGAGGGTCATCGGCCACCTCCCAGTCGTCGGGAGCTCACACCACCACCGTAGGCGCGGCGGTGGAGGGCGGCCGACACATCACCGGCCGCGATCCCGCTGCCGCTGACGCATCACGACGTACGTCGCACCGCCGAGCAGCAGCCCGGCGACGATGACGATCACCGTGCCGGTGGTGCCGGACACCACGGACTCGAGCATCTGGCGGGACTGCGAGGTGGGGTCGGCGAGGACCACGCCCACGAACGCGGCGACCAGCACGCCGGCGAGGACCGAGACCCACCTCGACGACACCCCGTCCAGCCCCATCTTCGCTCGCAGGATCTGCGCGGCCCGGACGATGCGCCCGGCCCGGACGATCCTCAGCGCACCCACGACTCTGAGCAGGCGGAGCAGCTGGACCGGTCCCACCGCGAGCACGACGGCGATGGCGACGGCCACGGTGAGCAGCACCATCCACACGTGCTTCCGCAGCCATGCGACCTTGTCGCCCGAGACGGCGAAGAGCACGACCGTCTCGGCGACGAGGACTCCCCCGCTCAGCCAGTTCGCGCCCGTGCCGAGCGTCGCCCAGGGGTCGTCGAGCAGCGTGAGGAAGACGGCGGGGACGGAGGCGACGGCGGCGACCAGGACCGGCAGGGCGAGACGCTCTTCCCACCGGCTCTCCCGTTCCTCCATCGGCCACCACGTTACCGGCGCGCCCACATGCGGGCGCGCCGGCCGGGACGGCGGAGGAACGAGCCCAAGGGACTGCGCCCTCCATCGAGAGCAGTCGACCAGCGTCGCCCGTGTCACCTCGTTGCGAGTCTGCGTGCACAGATCGTCGCAACAAGGTCACATCGTCAAGCAGCCCCCAACCGGTTGCGCGGTCGGGGGCTGCTTTCACGATGCGGGTCGGCGTCGACCCCGGTCAGCGACGTCTCGGTAACCGTGACGTCGCCGGGGTCGCGCTGCCCTACTCCGCCGGGACGCCGATCCGGTCCAGGAGGTCTGCAGCAACGCCCGCGAGGTACTCCGCGCCCCACTCGGTGAGGTAGCCGGCGTCGATCTGCTGGGCGTCGACCTCGGCGACCAGGGCGAGGTACTCCGCCCGGGTGCCGTACGTCTGCCCGAACTCCTCAGCGGTGATGAGGTCGACCGAACCGTAGACCGACCCAGGCTTGGAAGCCCCGAGGTACGAGCCCAGCGGGTACTCGATGAGGCCGTAGCGCACACCACCGGTGACGTTGCCGCTCTCGTCGCGGACGAGGGCGCCGTCGGCCTGGTCGAACCACTGGGAGGGGGCGGCCTCCTTGCCGGTCTTGCTCCAGCTCACCAGCGCCTCGGCGGCGGCAATGATCGTGGGCTCGAGCGGGTAGGGGTTGAGGGCGTCGCGGAACTCCTCCTTGTGCACGTCGGTGTTGGGCAGCCGGCCCGCCTTGTAGATCTCCGCATCCGCCGGGATGACCGGGGAGAGGAGGTCGGTGTGCGGGGTGCCGGGCACCTGCCAGTGGCGGCGGTTGTCCGGCAGGTCCTTCTCGGCCAGGGTCGCGGCGCCGAACAGGCCGGCGTCACCCTCCGAGGTGACGGTGATGAAGGGGACGTCGAGCGCGGGCTCGGAGCCCGGGCCGACGACGAACCCGTCGGTGTCCGCCTGCTGGAGAGGGCGCTCGAGGACAGCGCCGACGGAGTTGAGGTAGCCGTCGAAGACCGGCCCGCCGTTGGCCGCGGTGACGGCCTCGTGGAAGTGCGTGGCGTAGGTGTTGATGTAGATACCGGACTGCGACTGCCCCATGAGCAGGACCGTCTTGGCCTTCTCGCCGCCGAGGACGGCGCGCCCGTCGTTGCCGTCGAGCAGGGTGCCGACCTGGGTGAGGATGTCCCACGCGAGGCCCTCCTCCGCGCCGGGCACCACCATGAAGGGGTTGAACGAGGGGTCGTCCGGGTCGGCGACGATGGGCTCACGCTCGACGTCCTCGACGTCCCAGGTCAGCGGCGCGTAGCGCTCGGCGTCGAAGTTCTTCAGGGCGTCGACCTGGATGGGCTTGGAGGTGACGCCGACGACGGTGTGGCCCTCGTCCATCGCCCAGTCCCACATGCGGCGCCAGTGGTCCTCACCCGGGAAGCCGTTGGAGGCGTTGAGGATGTCCACGAGCACGACACCGGAGGAGTCGCCCTTGTGCGCGGGGCGGCGCACGAGGATGTGGTTGGTGTAGTCGACGTCCTCGGTGACGACGCTCAGCTCACCCTCGGCGGCCGCGTCGTCGTCGTAGACGTTGGCGGTGCCCGAGAGGAAGTACTCCTCCTCGACGTAGCCGCGGGCGGCGAGGTCGAGGGGCTGGCGGGCCCGTTCCATCGTCGACCAGGGGTAGCTGTCCTCGGTGACGGCGATCGGTCCGACGACGTCGGGCACCGCCGTGAGGGACTCGGTGACGGCGTCCGGCTCGGCGTGCGGGTGGGCGGGCGGGGCGGCGACGGCGGGTGCCATGGTGGCGGTCAGGCCGATGGCGCCGAGCGCCGCGGCAGTCACGGCGATGTGCCGCCGGGTCAGTCTCTGGGTGGTCAAGGAGCTCTCCTTCGAGGAACGTCGGTGTCCTGTCGGCGAGGCCGCGGTGATCGCGGCCCGCACGGGTCGTGCGAGGGAGGCGCTGCGGTCGCTCCTCGGCACACGACGCAGTCTTCGGAGCACCGACACCTGTGGCCACCGGTTGCCACAGGTTGCCCCGAGCCCGTTCCCTCGGCGGGTCGGCGTGTCACACACCCGAGCCACGCGCCGAGTTGCGGGTTGTTGCGACCAGATCGCCTCGAGGACCAGCCACAACCCCCAACTCGGCGACGGGACCGTCGCGCGAGCCTGCCGACACCCGGGCATGCCGATGACCGGCCACGCGGGACGTGGCCGGTCACCTGCTGTGCTCGTCAGCTGATCTGCATCCCGAACCGCCGGGTCGCAGCGAGACCGGCCAGCATGAACAGCACGGCGAGCCCGCCGAGCATCCGGCCGTCACCTCCGGTTACCGGGAGGGAGCCGGTGGACATCGCAGCCACTCCGGTGCCAGAGATCTGCGCCGCCGGTCCGCCCGAGGCACTGAGGGCGTGCGTCAGGTTGGCGACCGTGACGATCCGTCCGGCGCCGAGGACGCCGGTGCCAACGGCCGCGCCACCCGTGGAGACGACGGCGTTGTCGCCGGCGGTCCGGTCGGCGGAGTCGACGCCGAGGTCGACCTCCGCATCCACGATGACGACCTCGCCGGTGTCGGCGTCAGTCCCGGTGTCGGTGTCGGTGTCGGTGTCAGTCCCGGTGCCTGCGTCCGTCCCGGTGCCTGCGTCCGTCCCGGTGTCGGTGTCAGTCCCGGCGTCGCTGCCACCGATCGCGAGATCGACATCGACGGTGGCCGGATCGGCCGCATCAGCAGCCTGCTCCTCGGAAAGGTCACCACCGAGAAGCTCACCGTCGACGTCGACAACCTCATTCGAGGCGGCGCCGGTCAGGTCGACCTCCACGTCCGCGGTGACGAGGTCCTCGGCGCCCACCGCGATGTCGTCGGTGCCGACACCACCGGTGTCGCTGCCACCGATCGCCAGATCGACATCGACGGTGGCGGGATCAGCAGCGTCGGCCGCCTGCTCCTCGGACAGGTCACCACCGAGAAGCTCGGCATCGACGTCGACAACCTCATTCGAGGCGTCGCCGGTCAGATCGACCTCCGCGTCCGCAGTGGCGAGGTCGTCAGCACCCACCGCAATGTCGTCGGTGCCGATACCACCGGTGTCCGTGCCACCGATCGTGAGATCGACATCGACCGTGGCCGGGTCAGCCGCGTCGGCCGCCTGCTCCTCGGACAGATCGCCACCGAGAAGCTCGGCATCGACATCGGCAACATCGTTGGCGGCGTCGCCGGCCAAGTCGACCTCCACGTCCGCGACGACGACCTCACCCGCACCCGTGTTCTCGGTGCCGGTGGTGCCTGTGCCGGTGCCGGTGTTGGCGTCACCGATCGCGAGGTCGACATCGGCGGTTGCCGGGTCGGCGGCGTCGGCCGCCTGCTCCTCGGACAGGTCACCACCGAGAAGCTCGGCATCGACATCGACCACCTCGTTGGCGGCGTCGCCGGTGAGGTCGACCTCCGCGTCCACGGTGACGACGTCGCCGGTGCCTGTGCCCGTGACGGCGTCGGTGCCGCCGAGGGTCGCGTCGACGTCCACCAGGACGTCCTCCGTGGCTGTCACCTCGGTGACGACCTCGACGGACGCCTCGGCGTTGAGGTCGAGGCCGGTTCCGCCGACCTCGGCGTGTGCTGCTGTGGCGCCGGCGGCGAAGAGGCCACCGGTGACGAGCGCTGTCTTGAGCGCCCGAGTGACGTAGATGTGCATGGCTGAATCTCCTGACTGAGGGATGGGTGCGCACAGGGCGCGGGGTCGCGTGCCGGCAGTGGAGCCGGCCGGACCCGCCTCAGGCAGGAGAGACGGAGACGTCCAGAGCGATGCTCTGCGGTGTGGGGTCGTCGCCGGGGTTGCCGCGAGATGTGCGCGGTCCGGCGTCGAGGTTGTAGGGAGTGGCCGGAGCGGCCTCCGCGGCGGCGGACGCACCACTCGCGGCCACGACGGGCGTACCGGGAACCGCGGCTGACGACGGCGTGCGTGCGTTCCCGATGCTTCCGACGACTGTGCCGGTGGTTGCGCCTGGTTCGCCCTCGGTGGCGACGAGCGTCGGGCCGGCCGGCCGCGGCTCCCCGGTTCGAACCTGGGAGGTCGCACCATCGAACCGGTCGGCGCCTGTCGTCACGGTGGATGCGGCCACGTCATCGGCGCCGGCGCTGCCGTCGTCGGCCACCGGAGCGGGTGCCACGGCCGCCGGACCGGCGACCGGCGACTCCGCCGGAATCTGGAGCGCGGGGGTCGTGGTCTCGGGTGCAGCGGCCTCCAGGACCGGCTCGAGCACGACGTCGTCGAGGGCATCTCTGACGGGGGCGAGAGCGGGCTCGACCGGCGCGCTGATCTCCGTGAGGCTCTCCACGACGGGCGCCACCGCTTCGACGACCGGCGCAGCCACCTCGACGACCGGCGCTGCCACCTCGACGACCGGCGCTGCGACCTCGACGACCGGCGCTGCGACCTCGACGACAGGGGCAGCCGCCTCCACGACCTCGACCACCGGGAGTGCTGCCTCAATTACCGGCGCCGCAGTCTCCACGACCGGTGCCACCACCTCGACGACCGGGGCAGCCACCTCGACCACCGGCGCCGCAGGGGCTACCGCCGTCTCGACCGCCTCCGCGCTCACGCTCTCGACGACCTCGTTCGTGGCGGAGGCCACGGGGTCGACGGCGGTCGAAGCCGTCGCGGCCACGTGCTCGACGACGCTCTCTGCGCCGTCCAGCGCGCCGCCGTCGAGCACGGACGCACTCGCGGACGACGCGAGCGCGGCACCGGCGGCCAGGGCGCCCACCGACCCGGCGAGCAGCCCCAGCCCGCGGAGGGCCCAGCGTCCGAGACGGCGTCCGCCGTCCGAGCGCTGGCCCCTGCCCTGCGAGCCGGACATGTCACCTCCGGTGTGGTCTACGCCACAACGTAGAGGCGACCTTGCGAAGGTGCCACCTGAACAGGTGCCGACAGGAATGGGCTACGAGGCACGGCGAGGGAACGGCAGCCCGCGGTGCGCGCCGGCCCGCGGTAACGCGGGCCGACCCTGCTCAGCGCACCGGCGCCGGCTGCGCCACGGCGTGCGGCTGCTCGCCGTCGTCGATCCCGAGCGACCGCTCGAGCTTGGCCCCCTCGACGTCGACGTCGGGCAGCGCCCGGTCGAGCCAGCGCGGCAGCCACCACGCCCGCTCCCCGAGCAGGCTCAGCACCGCCGGGGTGAGCGTCATCCGCAAGAGGAAGGCGTCGACCAGGACGCCGAGGGCCAACCCGAACCCGATCGGCCGGATCATCGTCAGCTCGGCGAAGATGAACCCGCCGAAGACCGAGACCATGATGATCGCGGCCGCGGTGACCACCCGGGCGCTGTGGTCGAACCCGCTGACCACCGCGGCGCGGACGTTCTCGCCGTGCACGTACGACTCGCGGATCGCCGAGACGAGGAACACCTGGTAGTCCATCGCCAGGCCGAACAGCACGCCGATGAGGATGATCGGCAGGAAGCTGAGGATCGGTCCGGGCTCGTGGACCCCGAAGATCCCCGAGCCGATCCCGAGCTGGTAGGTGGCCACGATGCCTCCGAACGCCGCGGCGAGGGAGAGCAGGAAGCCCGCGGTCGCGAGCAGCGGCACCCAGATCGAGCGGAACACCAGCAGCAGGAGCACCAGCGACAGCCCGATGACGACGGCCAGGTACACCGGCAGCGCGTCGGCGAGACGCTCGGAGATGTCGATGTTCGCCACGGTCTGCCCCGTCAGGCCCAGCGTGGCCCCGCGCGCCTCACCGATGACGGGCGCGGCGTCGTCGAGCCGGTGCACGAGGTCCACGGTCGACTCGGTCGAGGGCCCCTCGGCCGGCACGAGCTGGAAGGCCAGGGTGGAGCGGTCCTCGCTCACCCCGAACGGGACCACGTACTCCACGCCCTCGACGCCGGCGAGGTCCTCGGCGACGTCGAGCTGGACCGTGGTCACCGCGGCGTCGTCGGCGGGCACTTCATCCGGAGTCGCGACGACGATGAGCGGACCGTTGGCACCGGCGCCGAAGTTGTCGCGGATGAGGTCGTAGGTGCGGTACGCGGTGGAGTCCGCGGGCTCGGCGCTGCCGTCGGGCAGGCCCAGGCGCAGCTGCTGGACCGGGCTGGCGAGCACCCCAGCGAGGACGACGACGCCGACGATCGCCAGCCACGGGTACCGCTGGACGACGGCGCCCCAGCTCCGGCTCGGACGGCTCTCGCGCCGCGAGCCGGTGGGCTCCGCCGTCGCCGCGCCGGCGGGGTGAGCCGCCCTCGCCGCGCGACGCTCCCCGGCGGCCCGCGCCGCACCACGCCGACGTCGCGGCAGGACGCGCTCCCCGAGCAGCGAGAGCAGCGCCGGGGTCAGGGTGATCGCCGCGAGCACCGCGACGACGACGGTCGCGGCCGCGACGAGGCCCATGACCGCGAGGAAGGGGATGCCCGTGACGGTCAGCGCCGCGAGCGCGATGACGACCGTCATGCCCGCGAACGTCACCGCGTTGCCCGCGGTGCCGGTGGCCAGGGCGATCGAGTCGGTCCGCGCCATACCGCCCGAGAGCTGGATGCGGTGGCGGTTGAGGATGAACAGGGAGTAGTCGATGCCGACCGCGAGGCCGAGCATGAGCGCCAGCGCCGGGGTCACGCTGGTCATCTCGACGACGGCGCTGAGCGCCAGGGCCCCGCCGATGCCGACGGCGACGCCCACCGCGGCGACGAGCAGCGGCAGCCCGGCGGCCAGGAGGGAGCCGAGCATGACGAGCAGGACGATCGCGGCGATGACCAGGCCGATGGCCTCGCCGGGGCCCATGACGCTGGAGACGTCGGAGACGACCTCGGTGGAGTAGTCCACCTCGACGCCGGTCCCCTCGAGGTCCGCACCGATCTCCTGGACCGCCTCGGTGACCTCGGCGGGCAGCGTGCCGCCCCCGACGGCGTCGAAGCGGATCTGCGCCATGGCCACGGTGCCGTTCTCGGACACCTGGCGCACGCCGTCGGTCAGCGCGGCGAGCCGCTCGCCCTGGTCGAGCTCGGCCTCGCCGGCGGTGAGGTCGGCCTCACCCTGCTCGAGCCGGCCCAGGCCCGTGTCGATCTCCGCCTGGGCGGCGTCGAGCTGGGCGTTGCCGGCCGCGAGCTCGGCCCGGCCGGCGTCGACCTGCGCCTGTCCGGCGGCGAGCTGCTGCTCGGCGGCCGCGATCTGCTCGGCGGGCATCATCGCGCGCCCGGCCTCGAGCTGGGCGGCCTGCTCGTCGAGCTGGGCCTGGGCGGCGTCGAGCTCGGCGGCACCGGCCTCGGCCTCGGCCCGTCCGGCGTCGACCTGCTCCTGACCGGCGGCCAGCTCGGCCCGCCCGGCCTCGAGCTCGGCGCGGCCGGCCTCGATCGCCTCGCGGCCCTGGGCGAGCTGCTCGCCGGTGCCGTCGAGCTGGGCCTGGACCTCGAAGGGGTCGGTGGCCTCGATGACACCGTCGATGGCCGACCACTCCTCGGTGACGTCGGCGACCGCGGCCCTCTGGTCCTCGGTGAAGCCGTCCTCGGTGGAGAACGTCACGGTGCCGATGACGCCGGAGGCCTCGGGGATCTCGCGCTCGAGCTCGTCCAGCACCTCCTGGAAGCGGCTGCCGGGGATGGTGAAGTCGTTGCCGAGGGGCTTGCCGAGCACGACGGCGCCGGTGCCGGCCACGGCGATGACGAGCAGCCAGGCGACGACGACGCTCCAGTGGTGCCGGGCGCTCCAGCGTCCGATCCGGTGCAGCAGGGCGGCCACGAGGGCTCCTCTCCGGGCGCGTGGCCCTGCCGCCACGGTCGTGGCGGGTGGTGTGGGTGGCGCCCGGAGGCGGCAGGTGCGGGTTGTCGGTGCTGGTGCCGGTGCCGGTCGCGGGGCCGGTCAGGCGGTTCGCCACCCGGCGCGGGCGTGCTCGAGCGCGCACGTGAGGTCGGCGTTGAACAGCGCGACGGCGTCGGCGTCGGACATCCCGGCGCTCCGTACGCGCCAGGACCGCTCGACCGTCTCGAAGAGGGTCATGACGGTGGCTGCGAGGGTCCGGGCGCGCAGCGGGTCGTCGTCGTCGAGCCGCTCGGCGAGGACGCCGGCGAGCCAGTCCTCGTGGTGCTGCCACAGCCGCAGGTGGGCGCGGTGTCCCGCCGCGTCCTCGGCGGCCGCGGGGTCGGCGGGCTGCCAACCGAGCAGGCCCTCGTCGACGGGGGACTCGCGGACCGCGGCGATGATCGCGGCGAGCGGGTCGCCGGCCCGGGGCTGGCGCAGGAACGCCTCGACCAGCCGCTGGACGGGAGCGGCGGTCGCCTCGGCGACGGCGCCCTCGATGCCGGCGAAGTAGTTGAAGAACGTCCGGCGAGAGACGCCGGCCCGGTCGGCGATGTCGTCCACCGTCACGCGGTCGACACCGCGCTCGCGGCTCAGCTCCTTGACGGCGTCGAGGAGCGCCTGGCGGGTGCGCGCCTTGTTGAGCTCGCGGCGCCCGGCAGCCGGCTCGACCGTCATGGGTCCATGGTGCGGCTCAACTGCACGCAGTGCAAGTTTGCATCTGGTGCATGCGGTCCCCTCGTGTTGGAGAATCGCCCGAGTCCGGCGGAGGATCCTCGAGGTCCTGGCCGGCACCTCACTGCAGCTCCCGAGCACCGTCGGCCGCTGCGGGCAACGGACAGGTGGAGCGCATGCCGGAGTGGTTGAGCAGCGCGTGGCCGGTTCTTGCCGGCCTGGCAGGCGCCCTGCTCGTGCTGTGGCTGGTCCTGCTCGTCTCGCTCTGGCTCACGAAGCCGGACGAGATCCGCCTGCGCGAGGCCGTCCGCCTGCTCCCCGACGTGCTGCGGCTCCTGAGACGCCTCGTGGGCGACACCTCGCTCCCCCGCGGCGTCCACCTTCGCCTCGTGCTGCTCCTCGCCTACCTCGCCCTGCCGTTCGACCTCGTCCCGGACTTCATCCCCGTCCTCGGCTACGCGGACGACGTGATCGTCGTCGCCCTCGTACTGCGCTCGGTCGTCCGCGCGGCCGGCCCAGAAGCACTGGAGCGGCACTGGCCGGGGACTCCCGAGGGCCTCGTCACGATCCGCCGACTCGTCCGGGTCTGAGCTCGCGGACCGCCGCAGGGGCCGAACGAGAGCGTCCGCCGTCCCACCGACGCTTTCGGACCGCCGAAATCCGATGGACCGTCGAACGACCTCCGGCGCACAGTGTCCTCAGACGTGCCGCTCGCGCGCGCGAGACCGGCTGCCCGCAGAGCCGTGGCGCCGTCATCGAGGAGGTGGAGCCGTGCCGGGAACCCGGACGACCGACCGGCGCCGGTCACGCCGTCCGCTCCCGCGTGCCCTGCTTCCCTTCACCGTGAGGCGGTACCGGATCCTCGCGCTCGCCCTCACCCTCTCGCTGCTCGGGACCGGGATCTGGATCGTGGCGCTCGTCTGGCAGGTCATCGCTATCGACGGCGGGCCGGTCGAGCTCTCTCAGGTCGCGACCGGCTCCGCCGTCGGGATGCTCGTGGCGGTCCTCTTCGGCGGGGTCCTCGCCGACCGCGTCCCGCAGGACCGGATCCTCCTGGGCGTCGAGGCGACCAAGGCGCTGCTCGTGGGCGCCCTCGCGGCGCTCTCGCTCACCGGGACGCTGAGGCTGTGGCACCTCGTGGTGGTGGCGGTCGTGGTCGGCGCGACCGAGGGCTTCTTCTACCCCGCCTACTCGGCCCTGCTGCCCAACGTGCTCCCCACCGAGCACCTCCTGGCGGCGAACGGTGTCGAGGGGGTGCTCCGGCCCGCCGTCATGCAGGCCGCCGGCCCGGCGCTGGCCGGCGCGGCGATCGCGGCGCTCTCCCCCGGTCTTGCCCTCGCGCTGGTCGCCGGGTCCCAGGTGCTCGCCGCCGTCGGCCTCAGCCGGCTGCGCCTGACGCTCCCGCCACGTGAGCCGACGGACCGGAACCCGGTGGCCGGGCTCGTCGCCGACCTGCGCGAGGGCTACCTCTACATGGTGCGCACGCCGTGGTTCCTCGCGACCCTGCTGTTCGCGACCGGCTGGGTGCTGCTCCTCATGGGGCCGATCGAGGTGCTGCTGCCGTTCGCCGTGCGCGACCAGGCCGGCGGCGGGGCCGGGGCGTTCGCGCTGGTGCTGGCGTCGTTCGGCGTGGGCGGCGCGCTCGGGTCGCTCCTCGTCGCCTCGTGGCGGCTGCCGCGGCGCTACCTCACGGTGATGGTCATGCTCTGGGGCGCCGGGGCGATGCCGGTCGCGGTCATCGGCCTGACCGACCGGCTCTGGGTCATGGTGGCCGCGGTGTTCGTCGTGGGTCTCACGAGCGGGGCGGCGACCGTCATCTGGGGCACGCTCCTGCAGCGGCGGGTCCCCGCGGCCCTGCTGGGGCGGGTCTCGAGCCTCGACTTCTTCGTCTCGATCCTGCTCATGCCGGTCTCGATGGCCCTTGCCGGTCCGGTGGGCGAGGCGTTCGGCCTCGGCCCGGTGTTCCTCGTGGCGGGCCTCGTCCCGGTCCTTCTCGCCGTCGCAGCGGTGATCCTGGCGCGGATGCCGCGCGACGAGCTCGAGCACCCGCTGGACCACCACGTCCCGGCGACTGTCGAGGGCGCGGACGAGACCGAGGGAATGTCGGGGTAGATCCGACGGCGCCGGGCCACGGATTCCACCCCGAACCACCGAACACTCCCCGCCGAGCCTCTGGCCCTGCCCGGGCGCTGTCGCTCCGTACAGTGGGCACTACAGCAGTAGTGACAGGACACAACAGACGTAGTAAGTTCTCGCCCCGGAGCGCAAGCAGAGCCTCGGCGGCTCATCAGAGCGAACCACGACCGCCCGCACCGACCTGCCGCACGTCGACGGCGTCGAGCACCGCTTCGTGGACCTGCCGGGTCTGCGCATGCACGTGGCCGAGGCGGGCGCGGGTGACCCCGTCCTGCTCCTGCACGGTGCCCCAGTGCACTGGTACGGGTGGCACAAGATAATTCCGGGGCTCGCGTCGCACCGGCGGGTGATCTGCCCGGACCTGCACGGCTCGGGATGGACCGACGCACCGCAGGCCGGCTACACCCGGGACGAGATGACGGCCGACGTCGTCGCCCTCCTCGACGCGCTGGGGCTCGAGAAGGCGTCAACCTTCCCTCGCGCTTGCTATTGACAAGTCCGCTTGTTTTTAGCAACCATGATGGGACGTCGCACGAGAGCGGCACCGCCACGTCAAGGGAGACATCATGGCCACCGAGCTCTTCGTCAACCTGCCCACCACCGACCTCGAGCGCGCGAAGGCGTTCTACACGGGCCTGGGCTGGCGCATCAACGAGAACTTCACCGACGAGAACGCCGCGTGCGTCGTCATCGACGAGCACCTCTACCTCATGGTCCTCACCCGCGACTTCTTCGCCACCTTCACCGACAAGCCGATCGCCGATCCCCGCACCTCCCTGCAGGTGGAGACCGCGTTCAGCCGGGACAGCCGCGAGGACGTCGACGCCATCCTCGACCGAGCCCTCGCTGCCGGCGGCGCCGAGCCGCGACCGCCCCAGGACTACGGCTTCATGTACGCCCGCGACTTCGAGGACCCGGACGGCAACCTCTTCTCCGCGCTGTGGATGCACCCCATGGCGGCCGAGCAGGGTCCCGAGGCGTTCATGGCCCAGCAGGGCGCCGGAGGCGACGGGCAGGCGCCGCAGGCCTGATGGCACCACGCGCGTACGGGCAGTACTGCGGGGTCGTGACGGCCCTCGAGCTGGTCGGCGAACGCTGGGCGCTGCTCATCGTCCGAGACCTGCTCGTGGGCCCGCGCCGCTACTCCGACCTCAAGGCCGGCCTGCCTCGTATCCCCACGAACATCCTCGCCACCCGGCTCAAGGAGCTCCAGGCGGCCGGTGTGGTGCGCCGGGTCCCGCTCGCCCACGGCCTCGTCTACGACCTCACCGAGTACGGCCGCGGCCTCGAGGACGTCGTCCTCGCCCTGGGTCGGTGGGGTTTCCGCGCCATGGGAGAGCCCGGCGCCGACGACGTCGTCACGCCGGACTCGATGACCATGGCGTTCCGGACGGCGTTCCGGCCGTCGGCCGCGACCGGGTGGTCCGGCACGTTCGTCGTGCACGTCGGCGACGTCGTCCTGACCCTGGCCGTGGGCGACGGCGAGCTCGCGGTCACCCGCGGCGCCATCGACGACGCCACGCTCACCCTGGCCGCCGGTCCGGCGATCCGGGAGGTCATCGCCGGGGCGGTGTCGCCCGAGGAGGCCCTGCTCACGGGGGTCGTCCGCGTGCTCGACGGCGACCAGGGAGCGCTGGACCGGTTCGCCGCGGTCTTCCACCTGGAGGCCGAACCTGCACCCGTCGTCGTGCCGGCGTGAGCACCCGGCGCCCGCACCGGCGCCGGGTCACCCGCGCCGGGCAGCCGCCTCGGAGGCCGTCGCCAGGTCGGCGAGGTCCTTCTCGAGCTCCTTCCTCACCATCCGCAGCCCGAGGCGGCCCATCGCCCTGGCGAGCGGGTTCTGCGGCTTCGTGGGCTCGCCGGCGAAGGTCAGCGTGACCTCGGTGCGGTCGGCACCCAGCGGGGTGAACGCGAAGGTGGAGACGTAGTGGACACCATGGTCCTCGGCCTCGACGGTGTAGGTCGAGGGCCGCGCCGCATGCGTGACGGTCATCTCCTCGGTGGCCTCCCGCCGCATCATGACCCGGGTCTCGCGCCACCGGGTGCCGACGTCGAACGGGTCGCCACCGGCGAGGACCTCGACGCGCGCGACCGCGGACATGGTTCCCGGCATGGCCTCGAGGTCGGTGGCGACGTCCCAGACCGTCTCGACGGGCGCCGCGACGGTGCGCGAGACGGTGACGGAGCTGCTGGACATGGAGGGCTCGATTCGTCGGGGAAGCGGTCGGACGCCACGCTATCGCCGCCCGGGGACATCGGAGGAAAGGAGGTCGGGCCGGCGCACCCCCGCCCGGCAGCCGTCGGGCGGCGGCCACCCAGACACTTAGTGGCAGCTGCAGACCCACACCCAGTACGTGCGGCCTCCCTCGCGCCGCTGCTCACGCCAGCAGTCGCCGCTCGAGCCGTCCGGGCACAGCGCGCGGGCCGGAGCGACGCCGTCGTCGACGACCGCGTGCCCGACGCTCAGCGGCCCACCGAGGAGGCGACGCAAGGTCTCCGGCTCGGGCAGCGGCGCCTCGGGGTCACGGGCGAGGGAGGCGAGGCACGCATCGAGGTACTCCTGCGCCGCGTCGTCGGCCTGCGTGACGTCGGCGCGGGGTGCGCGGCCGGCGACCTCGGCGGCCTCTTTCGGTGCGGCGCGGTTCGCGGCGAAGCGCTCCATGGCGGCGTCCTCAGCACATCGCGACGCAGCGGACCAGACGCCCGGAGCCGTCGCAGTAGCAGGTGCGGCACGGGCTCTCGCTGTGGAAGCACACGTCCAACCCGCGAGCGAGGGCGTCGGCCCGGACCGACTCCGGGGCATCCAGCGCCGAGGCGTGGGCGGGCAGATCGCCCTCGAGCACGACCTCCGCACCGGGCTCGGTGGGCCAGGGGCCGTCGACGTCGGCGATCCGGCCGTCGTCGCCGATCCGGACCGTGAACGCCTCCCCCGACCGTGAGGTCAGCACCGATGTGCGCATGGTCGTCTCCCGCCGTCCGGCGTCGTTGCCGTGCCGCTCACGGTAGCGCGAGCGTCTGCGGGGCCGACACACCCCCGACCGCCCGACCATCCGGCGCGGCAGCCGCCTGGTGCACCTGCGCGACCAGCGCGACCAGCCGTGGGGAGACCTCGACCCCGAGCTCGTCCCGCACGCGTCCGCGGTAGGACCGGTAGATCCGTACGGCCTCGGCGTGGTTGCCGTCCTCGAGGTGCACCCTGATCAGCGCCCGGTGCGCGCTCTCGCGCAGCGGGTCGAGGGTCACCGCCCGGTGCGCCGCCGTCAGCGCCCCAGCCAGGTCGCCCCGCTCCAGCAGGATTCCCGCGAGGGTCTCCAGCGCGCGCAGGCGGTGCTGGTGCAGCGGGGCCCGCTCCTCGGCTACCCACGCCTCGTCCCAGCCGGGCAGCAGCTCGTCGTGACCGAGCAGGTCGAGGAAGCCCTCGCACGACGGCGGAGGTCCCTCGGCCTCGAGCGTGGCGATGGCCGCCCTGAGGGCGTGGACGTCCACCCGGACCGCCGGCGAGAGCCGGATCGCGCCGTGCTCCCCCTCCAGCAGCCCGGGGTGCCGGTGCTGGACGTGCCACACGGCCGCACGGAGGTTGCCGTGGGCGCGGGTCGGCGCACTGTCCGGCCACAGCAGGGCGGCGAGGTGGGGACGGGAGCGCCGTCCGTGCAGCGCCAGCAGACCGAGGAGCCGTCGTTCGCGCATGGGCACGTCCGCCGTCACACCGGCCGGCCCCTCGAGGAGCCAACCGCCCAGAAGACCGAGCTCCCAGCGCGGCCCGGGCGCGTCCGGGACACCGTGCCGGGGGCGTGCCACTGGTACCTGCGTCGCTCCGCCGTCGGACGAGGTCATGTTCGATCCCTGAGCTCTCGACCCCTGAGGCACCGACGGTACGGTCCGCGTCTCCGCGGGGTCAACGATCCTCCCGGCGACGACGGCACGGGGACCGACCGCCGGGCGCCTGGGGTGCGCCGTCGCCGCGACGACCGGCCGTAACGGCTCCGTAACGCCGGCTGCGCGACCATGCCCGGGACCGCGTCCGCCGGGGCCACCGGGGCCGGCACGACCAGGAGGTGGTTCTGATGGCACCGGAGACGCACGGCGACCCGACGATGCATCGGGACGACTGGCTAGCTCGGCTCGCGGAGGCGCTCGGCTCGGACGACGCCAGGCGGGTGGCCGAGGTGCTGCCCCGCCGGGTCTGGGACGACTGGGCGGTGGAGAGGTTCCGCTTCTGGTGGGTCCGTGCCACGGGCATGGAGGTCACCCAGTCGATCCAGCACCACCAGGCGCACCAGCACCTCACCGACCCCGCCGACCGCGGCGCCGACAACTCGGTGCGGCTCGTCGCGGGCAAGACGACGTGGGTGCGGGTGTACGTGCGCGGCGGCATCTTCGGAACGGTGCACGGGGTCACCGGCCGGCTGCGCGTGCAACGCCGCATCCTGGGGTTCCTCTGGGTCGACGTGGCCACGCTCTCCCCGTTGGCGCCCGGCACCGTCCGGGCGCGCCCGTTCCTCGACTACGCCACCGAGCGCGGCAACGTGGCGCACACCCTGAACTTCCGGGTGCCCCCGGAGACGTTCTGGGGCAACGTCCGGATGACCGTGACGCTCACCGACGGCGCCCGCCGGGAGTACGACACGCGCACCGTGACGGTCGATGCCACCTTGCGCCAGACGCTGCGGCTGCGCGGCATCCTCGTCAGCTACAACGGGCCGACGACGGCGAACGCCACCCCGGGGATCCCCACCCCGCCGCCCCTCAACCTGGCCGCGCCCAGCCTCGCCGACCTCCAGGCCACCTCCGCGCGGGCCCTGCGCGCCATGCCCGTCCAGGCCTGGGGCTCCTTCACCCAGGCGGGGGCGACGCTGGCGTGGACCCGCCCGCTCGACGACCCCCGCCTCAACGCCGGCGGCTGCTCGGCCAACTGGAACCTGCTGCTCAACGCCCTGACCAACCGGCGCACCGCGGACGGCAACCGGACCGACGTCGTCTACTACGGCCTCCTGCCCAGCGGCATCCCGCTGGGGGTCCCGGGGTGCGGGATCGGCGGCCTGGGCTCCGCCGTCTCGGGCGACCAGGGGACCCTGCTCCACGAGATCGGGCACGGGTACGGCTTCCAGCACACCCCGTGCGGCGCGGCCGGCGCGACCGACCCGAGCTACCCCACCTACGAGCCCTACGCCGCCGCGTCGATCGGCGAGTACGGTCTCGACACCTCCACCGGCGCCGTCCTGGTGCCGGGCGCGACCAGCGACTACATGTCCTACTGCTTCCCGCAGTGGATGTCGCTCTACCAGCACCGCCGCCTCATCCAGCACGCACGGCTCGACCCGCGGTGGGAGAACGACCAGCCGTGGTTGGACACGTACCGGGAGTGGCGGAAGTATCGGGTCGAGGAGGACCTTCCCTACCCGCCGGACCCGTGGAGGAGGGCGGACATGCGCGCCCAGCAGGTCATCTCCGTCACCGGCGTCGTCCACCCGGGCGGACGTCCCGAGGTGCTCACCGTCGCGCGCGTGGCGGCCTCGACCCAGCTCGACGGCCGGCGCACCGGCCTGACGGTCTCCCTGCGCGGACGCGGCGGGGAGGTCCTCGCCCAGGCGCCCCTGGTCCGCCTCACCACCCACGGCGGCGGGTGCGGGTGCGACGACGACGACACGTCCTCCTACCTTTTCCAGGCGTTCGTCCCGGACGTGGAGGTCGGCGACGCGCTCACGATCGACGGCGACGCCGGGGAGCTCTGGGTCCGGCACGCCCCCGAGGAGCCCGCCGAGGTCCACCACGTCACGGCCGAGCCCGGCGACGACGGGTCGACGAACGTGCGGTGGGAGGCACACGCGGGCAAGGAGCCGGAGTTCTGGGTGCAGGCGACCCAGGACGGTGGCCGGACGTGGGACGCCGTCGCGACCGGGGTCACCGGCGACGGGGTCGTCGTCGACGCCGGCGCGCTCCCCGCCGGGGCGGTGGAGCTGCGGGTCCTGGCCCACGACGGCTTCACCACGGCGGTCTCGGAGACCGTTCGCGTCGAGGTACCGGCGCGCGCGCCGTCGGTCGCGATCATGCACCCGGTCGACGACCAGACGCTTCCCGCCGGGGGCGCGCTGCAGCTGTGGGCCGCCGTGCCCGGCGTCGACGTCGGCCGGGACGCCGAGATCCGATGGGTCCTGGACGGTCATGAGGTCGCGGCGGGCGAGGAGGCGTGGGTGGAGGCCCCCGAGGCCGGTGCCCACAAGCTCGAGCTGCTGGTGCGCACCGGCGACGGCGAGGCGGCGGCGGGCGTCACCTTCACCACCGTGGCGATCGAGGGCGGGAGCGAGGAGAGCTGAGTCGCGGAGGTCGCGCCATGAACCGACGCTACTACGTCCGTTACCGGGAGTCACTACCGTTATAGTGCGAGCGTGACGACGACGAGAACCCGGGCGCTCGACGCCGCCGTCGAGCTGCTCGGCACCGAGGGCCTGCGCTCGCTCACGCACGTGCGGGTGGACGAGCGGGCGGGGCTGCCCAAGGGCTCGACCTCGAACTACTTCCGCACGCGTCGCGCGCTCGTCGAGGGGGCGGCCGACCGCATCCTCGAGCGCGAGATGCCCGGCGTCGGCACGGCGTTCCAGCCCACCTCGCCCGAGGAGTTCGTCGAGGGCCTCAGCAGCCTCCTCGAGCTCCTCACCGGGCCGGCGCGCGTCCCGACGACGGCACGGCTCGTCCTGTTCCTCGAGGCCAGCCACGACGCACCGCTCCGCGAGGTCCTCTCCCGCGGACGGGCGACCCTGGAGGCCATGGGCGTCGCCGGCCTCGCCACGCTGGGCGCCCGCGACCCCCGCACGGCGGCGGCTGCCGTCGCCGCATGCTTCGAGGGCCTGCTCCTGCACCGGGTCGCCCGGCACGACGACACCGACCCGCGGCCCGTGCTCGGCCTGGTGGTGCGCGGCGCGCTCGCCTGAGCCCGTCAGGAGCAGCAGCTCCCAGATGCTCGGCGCCGAGAAGGACGGTCGCACAGAGGACGCCATGGACGCACGGGCGGAGGGCCCAGCCGCGGGTCGTCGGTCATCCACCAGAGCAGGACGTGGCTGTCGAGGGGCACCGTCAGGGTTCCGCCGGGTCGACGGGCACCTCGACCATCGCCCGGACGAGCTCGGGGTCAGGATCGTCGAACGTCGCCGAGTCGTAGCGGATCCGCCCCTTGAGCAGTCCGGGCCCCGGTGTGGACCGGACGTGCGGCACGAGGTCTGCCACAGGGGTGCCGCCGCGGGAGATCACCACGCGCTCGCCGGCCTCCACCCGCTTGAGAAGTCGGGAGAGGTGGGTCTTCGCCTCGTGGACGTTCACCTCGCTCACCATGCCACGTGGTCTAGTGGACCAACCAGCCTTCTCCACCGGGTCGCGGCGGTCGTCCCCACACTCGCCGGTGCATGACCACCCGTCCCCCCACCACCCGAGCCCGCTGCTACGCTTGTCCGGACGTACTGACAAAGCCCCGGCCACTCGTGCCTTACCACCCAAGGAAGGGAAGTCCCGGTGCTGCGTTTCGCCCTCATCGGAGCCGGCCGGATCGGCGCGGTCCACGGCGCCTCGATCGCCGCCCATCCCGGCGCGAGCCTCGCGCTCGTCGCGGACCCTGATCTCGAGGCCGCCGGCCGGCTGGCGAGCCGGTTCGGCGCCCACGCCACGGCCGACGTCACCGACGTCTACACCGCCGGGGACGTCGACGCCGTCATCGTCGGCTCCCCCACGCCCTTGCACGTCGAGCACCTCACCGCCGCCGTCGCCGCCGGCAAGGCGGTGCTCGTCGAGAAGCCGGTCGACCTCGACATCGCCCGGGTCGACGCGTGCATCGCTGCTGTGGGCCAGGACGCCCGGCGCGTCATGGTCGGGTTCAACCGCCGCTTCGACCCGGCCTTCGCCGAGGTCCGCGCCCGGTCGGGCGAGGTGGGCCCGGTCGAGCAGGTGACGATCATCAGCCGCGACCCCGCCCCGCCACCGGCGCAGTACGTGGCGAGCTCGGGCGGTCTGTTCCGCGACATGGCCATCCACGACCTCGACATGGCGCGCTTCCTCGTCGGCGAGATCGCCTCCGTCCACGCCGTCGGCCAGCGCGTGGGCACGGTGCCCGAGCCCGACGTCGACGGCGCCGTCACGACCCTGGTCGCCGAGAGCGGCGCCGTCGTGACGATCGTCAACTCGCGCCACTGCGCCACCGGCTACGACCAGCGACTGGAGGTCTTCGGCGCGCTCGGCTCGCTCGAGGTGGGCAACGTCCGGGCGACGACCGTGCGCCACCACGGGGCGACGACGAGCGCGGCCACCGGGCCGTACCTGGACTTCTTCCTCGAGCGGTGCGCCACCGCCTACGCCCGAGAGCTCGACCACTTCGTCACGGCGATCACCGCCGGCGAGGCACCGAGCCCCACGCTCGCGGACGGCCGCGCCGCCCTCGAGCTCGCCGACGCGGCGACGCTCAGCGCCGCCACCGGGGAGACCGTGCGCCTGCGGTCCTCCGCACCCATGGAGAAGGAGACGGTATGAGGATCGCCGGAGCGCCCATCAGCTGGGGCGTGTGCGAGGTGCCCGGCTGGGGCCACCAGCTGGACCCCGAGCGGGTCCTGACCGAGATGCGCGACGTCGGCCTCGAGGCCACGGAGTTCGGCCCGCAGGGCTGGCTGCCCGAGGCACCCGCCGAGCGCGCCGCCGCCATCGCCCCGTACGGGCTCAAGGCCGTCGGCGCGTTCGTCCCGGTCGTGCTGCACGACCCCGGCCACGACCCGGTGCCGGAGGTCGAGCGCGAGCTCGACAGCTTCGAGGTCGCCGGCGGCGACGTGCTCGTCCTCGCCGCGGCCACCGGCCAGGACGGCTACGACGAGCGTCCCGAGCTCGACGACGACGGCTGGGCCACGCTGCTGGCCAACCTCGACCGCCTCACCGAGGTCGCGGCCCGCCGCGGGATCCGCGCCAGCCTGCACCCGCACGTCGGCACGATGATCGAGAAGCGCGCCGAGGTCCTGCGCGTGCTCGAGGGCTCCGCCGTGCCGCTGTGCCTGGACACCGGCCACCTCCTCATCGGTGGCACCGACCCGGCCGAGCTCGCCCGCGACTGGGCCGGGCGCATCAACCACGTCCACGCCAAGGACGTGCGCGCCGACCTCGCCGCCTCCGTCCAGGCCGAGGACCTGACCTACACCGAGGCGGTCCGCCGCGGCATCTACGTCCCGCTCGGCCACGGCGACGTCGACCTCGCCTCCATCGTCAGCGACCTCGCCGCGGCCGGGTTCGACGGCTGGTACGTCCTCGAGCAGGACACCATCCTCGACGGTGCGCCGTCCGGCGAGGGCCCGGTGGCCGACGTCGCCGCCTCACTGGCGTACCTGCGCAGCCTCGCCGGCTGAACTTCCATCGGGTCGTTCGCCTGCCGAGGTTCGCGGGCGTGCGTCGACCGATGGGGAGATCCACCTGTCGAAGCGTGGAAGATCCGGCGGTCCGGGGAAGAATCGGCGGCTCTGAGCAGTCGAATTCTCCCCGCAGAGCGCCACGCTAGCGATTGTCGGCGAGCGACCTCTGACCCGATCGGGGAAGATCCGGCGGTCCAGGTAAAGAATCGGCGGTCTGGGGAGGAATCGGCGGTCTGGGGACGAATCGGCGGCTCTGAGCGGTCGAATCCTCCCCACAGAGCGCCCCGCGGCGGCGGATCGCCCGCGGCTACTCCAGTCGGAGACTGACCGCGACCGTCCCCGGCGAGCGCCACGTGAGGTAGAGCCGTGTCCCGCCGAGGGCGTCGGTGCCGCCGAGGAAGGTGTAGACCTCACCCGGCCGGTACAGGGCCGGGCGGTCCGGCCCGCTGCCGAGACCCGGGCCGACGACGAGCGCCTGCCCGCCCTGGACGTACCGCGCAAGGCCGTCGACGAGCTCGTACCGGCCGTCGCCGCGATCCTCGGCGCCGGTGAGCTCCCCGCCGGGAGCGAGGGCGAGCTCGAGGGCGTGGCCGGTGGCCGGAGCGTCCGTGGTCACGGTGAGATCGGCGCCGTCGTCGCGGAGGTCGACCGTCACGCTGGTGGTGAGGGTGACGACGTCGCGCGCGCGCCGGGAGAAGCTCATCGCCGCGGCGAAGCGGCCCTCGTGCTCGAGGGCGTAGCGGCCGGCGGGATCGAGCGCGGGGCCGGCGAGCGGCTGGTAGTACGCGGCGGAGACCTCCTCGTGCAGGACGACCCGGTCGCCGTCGACGTCCATGGTCGAGGCCCGGAAGGGGCCGAGGCCGAAGAAGTCGCGCGAGAGCCGGACGGACTCGACACCGGTCCCACCGAGCCGGGCCCGGAGGAACGTGGGGTTGCACGCCAGCCCGGACGCGACACGGCCGATCGCCGGGACGTCGGAGCCGCCGTAGACGGTGAGCCGGGCGCCGCCGCGACGTTGGTCCACGAGGAGCCGGGCGTCCCGGAGGTGCCGGCGCGCGGGCGCGTCCGGCGCCGTGCCGCCGAGCCCTGGGCCGTCACCCGCCGCGGCCGGGGGCGCCAGGCGGTCCGGGGCGGCGTCGGCGGCCAGGACGGCACCTGTGCCCGGGAGCGGGCCGGCCAGATCGGGCTCGGTCAGCTGCTGGACGAGCAGGTCGACGGCGTCGAGCTCGGGGGCCTCGGCGGCGCGCCGGGCCCCGCGCCCGCACCGGGCGCACGCGTGCCGGACGGCGGCGCGGCGCAGCTGCCCGGCGAACGGGCCGAGCGGGTAGGGGCCGTTCTGGTCCTGCCGGCGCGACTGGACGGTCTCGACGTTCCCACGGTCGTCGGTGAGGTCGAGCTGGGTGTGGAGGCTGCGGTGGACGACCTCGTGCAGGTCGGGCCGGTCGAGGACGTCGGCGAGCGTGGTGAGGGAGTGGTTGGAGACGAACGCGGCGTAGTTGGGGCTGCGCTCGGAGTACAGGCCGTCGTCGTCGACGTCGACCCCCTCCGCGAGCCAGGTGCGGGCCCGGTCGAGGAGCGCGTCGTCGCCGAGCAGGGCGCCGGTGCGAGCCAGGGCCCCGCCGAGCTCCCACCGGTGGTTGGGCGTGTGGACCCCGCCGACGACGAGTGCACCGGCCGCCGCCTCGAGCACGGCCGTGAGCCGGTCGTGCAGCTCGCGCAGTTCTGGATCGTCGCCGTACCCGCGCACGCGCAGCAGCCGGGTGACGGCCGCGACGTCGGTGATGGTGAAGGCCGAGTCGGGCGGTGACGCGAGGTTGTCGCCGGAGGAGAACAGCCCGCTCGGCGCCTGGAGCGCCTCGAGGTCGGCGAGCCACTCCCGCGCCCGGGCGACGACGGCGGCGTCGCCGTGCCACCGCGAGCCCGGGTGCAGGACGCCCACGACGGCGGCCTTGACCATGGCCATGACGCCGCGGTGGCCGCGCGCCCGGGCGGCGGGCTCGAGGGTGCCGTCGAGGAGCCCGGCGGTCTCGTCGTCGGCCGCGGCCAGAAGGGCGCACACCGCCGCGGTGTCGACGGCGTCGTCGGTGCGTTCACCCATGCGCCGGGTCAGTCCTTGAGGCCGGAGTTGATGTCGGCGCTCATGATCTGTCGCTGGAAGATCGCGAACAGGATGATCATCGGGATGAGCGAGATGACCGAGGCCGAGAGCAGCACCGACCAGTCGATGTTGTCCGCGCCGACGATGCTGCGCAGCGCCACCTGGAGGGTGTACCGGTCCGGGTCGCGCAGGATGAGCAGCGGCCAGATGTAGTCGTTCCAGCGCCACTGGAAGGAGAAGATCGCCAGCACCACCATCATCGGCTTGGCCAGCGGCAGCATGATCCGCAGAAACAGCCCGATCTCGCCCACGCCGTCGATCCGCGCGGCCTCCATGAGCTCGTCCGGGACGGTGGAGAAGTACTGGCGGAACATGAAGATGCCGGTCGCGGTGATGATGGACGGCACGATGATGCCGGCGAGGGTGTCGTAGAGGCCGAGGTCGCGCACGACGGCGAACGACGACGGCATGATCACCTCGGTCGGCAGCATCGTCGTGGCCAGGATGCAGATGAAGAAGATCCGCAGCCACCACGCCTTGTACTTGGCGAACGCGTACCCCGTCGCCGCCGAGACGATGACCGTCAGCACGGTGGTCACCACCGCGACGATCGTGGTGTTGAGGAAGTAGAGCTGGAAGTCGAAGCGCGACCACGCGGTGGAGTAACCGGACACCGTCCAGTTCTCCGGGAGGATCGACAGCGGTAGGCTGAACAGCTCCGAGCCCGGCTTGAACGAGCTGAGGAGGAACCACGCCACCGGGAACAGGTAGAGGGCGGCGACCACCCACAGGACGATCGTGGTGGGGATCGAGCGGACGTTTCTCATGAGAGGGCGCTCTTCCGGTCGAACCGCATCTGGATGAGGGCGACGACCACGAGGATGAGCATGAGCACCATGGAGACGGCGCTCGCGTAGCCGATGTCCGCCCGCTCGAAGCCGGTGCGGTAGATGTACTGGACCATGAGCATGTTCTCCGTGCCCGGGCCGCCGCCGTTGAGGGCCTGGATCATGGCGAACTCCTTCATCGCGCCGATGGTCGTCAGCAGGATGACGAGGAAGGACGTCGGGGCCAGCAGGGGCAGCTGGATCTTGAAGAACCGCTGCGCCGGGCTCGCGCCGTCGATCTCCGCGGCCTCGAGGTAGGAGCGCGGGATGTTCCGGATCGCCGCGATGAACAGCAGCATGTTGAACGCGGTGGATGCCCACGTGCCGGCGATGACGACGACGAGCAGGCCCAGCGTCCCGTCGGTCTGCCAGGCCACCGAGGAGCCACCGAGCTGGGTGATGACGTGGTTGACGAAGCCGAAGTTCTCCCCGAACAGCCACCGCCACACCACGCCGGTGACGATCGGCGAGAGGAGCCACGGCAGGAAGAACACGACCCGGGCGATCGACTTGCCCTTCGCCGTCTTGCTCGTGAGCAGCACGGCGACGGCGAGGGAGACGACGTAGTGGGCCGGCACCGCGAGGGCGGTGTAGAGGAAGGTGCGCCCCAGGGCCCGGTAGAAGTCGTCGTCGCCGACGAGCTCGCGGTAGTTCTCCGTGCCGATGAAGTTCAGGTCGCCCACGCCGCGGTAGTCGGTGAAGGAGTACAGCAGCCCCAGCGCCCCGGGCCAGAGGAAGAACAGGATGAAGAGCACGACCGCGGCCGAGATGAAGATCAGGGGTGCCAGCCGGTGCTGCCGCCGGCCGCGGCGCGCGGGGAGCGGGCCGATGTCGGCGACGGGGCCGCCACGGTCCGAGGCCTCCCTCGGCGTGGTCAGTGCGGTCATGGTCGGGTCCTTCGCTCGCGCGGACGGTCGGCGGGTGGGGACGGGCCGTCCCGGCCCGGGGGCAGCGCCGGGGCCGGCCGCGGACGGCCGGCCCCGGCGGGATGCTACGGGAGCTCGCCCAGCTGGTCGGTCAGCAGCGCGTTGATGTTCTCGATCGTGGTGTCCACGTCCTGCTCGCCGTTGAGGTACTTCACGGTCTCGTCGCGGACCGGGTCACCCTCGGTGGCGCGGCCGAGGATCTCGTAGGCGAGGTCGCGACGCTTGATCTCGCCGGCGATCGGGTCGGAGGAGGAGATCTCCTCGTTGTAGAGCTCGAACGCGTCGGCATGCTCGGCGTAGGTGACCTCGAGGCCGTCGATCGCGGGCAGGAAGCCCGAGGTCTCGGACAGCTCGCGGTAGTTCTCCGGCTCGTATAGCCACTCGACGAAGTCGTAGGCGGCCTGCTCCTGGCCGGTGCCCTCGAAGACGACGACCGACGCGGCGTTGCCGAAGTTGGTCGAGCGGACCGGCTGCGCGGGCAGGCGGACCGAGGCCCACTCGAAGTCGGCGATGTTCTCGGCGAAGTCGGCGATCTGCCAGGAGCCGGAGTAGTAGGACACGACGTCGCCGCTCTTGAACAGGGCGTTGCCGTCGGCGTCGCTCAGCCACACCGAGCGCGGCATGAAGGAGTCGTCGTTGAGGGAGTTGAAGTACTCCAGCGCCTCCTTGGTGGCGTCGTTGGTGGAGAACTCCCCGTTCTCGTCCGCCTGGAAGTACTCCGAGCCGAACTCGTACAGGAAGGCCTTGAGCCGGTGCGAGGACCGGTCCATGACCATGCCGTACGTGGTGTCGGTCTTCTCCTGGACCTCCTTGACGGCGGCGACGTACTCGTCCCACGTCCAGATGTCGTCCGCGGAGGTCGGGTACTCGACGCCGGCCTCGTCGAAGAGGGACTTGTTGATGAACAGGCCCACGGCCGTGATGTCCGAGGGGAGGGAGAGGACCTTGCCGTCCTCGTCGATCGCGGCGAGGTCCTCGCGGATGTCGCTGCCCTCGAGGATGCCCGAGAGGTCCATGGTGATGTCGCGCCACACCGGGTCGACGCCGCCCACCCGGGCCAGGGCCGGCATGTCGTCGGCCTGTGCGGCGTTCTTGAGCTTGGTGGGCAGGTCCTCGTTGGCGAGGTCGACGATCTCGACCGTCACCCCGGTCTCCTCCTCGTACTTCTCCGCCATGTGGGCGTAGCCGCCGCCCTGGTTGGCGTCGCCGGAGAGGAAGAACTGCAACGGCTCCTCGGGGGCTGCGTCGCCGCCCTCGGTGTCGCCGCCGCCGCCGCACGCGGCCACGGCGCTGAGCAGGACGCCGGTGGCGATGGCCGCCGTGACGCGTCGCGATCTGAACATGGATCTCTCCTTTACGGGCCGCAGTCGTTGCGGCCTCTTGTCCGTGCCGCTCGTCCGTGAGCGGCTGCGCCCGGTATCCGGTCGGGCGCTCACCGTAGCACTATGTCCGAACGTATGAACATACTTTCCAGAGTGTGGGCAGGCGTGTCGGCCGGCCCGCCGTCCTCACCGGTGGGTGGGGAAGCTCATCGAGGCGTCCGAGACGGCGTCCCGGTGGGGCCAGCGGGTGGTGACCACCTTGGCCCGCGTGTAGAAGCGCACCGCCTCCGGGCCGTGGGCGTGGTGGTCACCCAGGAGTGAATCCTTCCAACCGCCGAAGGAGTAGTAGCCCACGGGCGTGGGGATGGGCACGTTGACGCCGACCATGCCCGCCTGGACCTCCCGGGTGAACTGGCGGGCGTGCTCGCCGGAGGAGGTGAAGATCGCCGCGCCGTTGCCGTACGGGGAGGAGTTCACCAGCTCGAGCGCCTCGTCCAGCGTGGCGGCGGTCATGACGACGAGCAGGGGTCCGAAGACCTCCTCGCAGTACGCGCGCATCGTGGGCGCGACGTCGGCCAGGACGGTCGGGCCGACGAAGTACCCGCCCTCGTGCCCGGGCACCGTGACGCCCCGGCCGTCGACGACGGCACGCGCGCCCCCCTCGAGGGCCTCCGTGGTCCAGTCGACGACGCGGTCGCGCGCCTCGGCGGTGATGACCGGGCCCATGTCCGTGGCGGGGTCGCTGCCGGGGCCGACCGTGATCGCCCGGGCCTCGCGCGCCAGCGCCTCGAGCAGCGGCTCCACGCTGCTGCCGACGGCGACGGCGACCGGCACGGCCATGCACCGCTCCCCCGCCGAGCCGAACGCGCCGGCGGCGATCTGGGCGGCGGCGCCGTCGATGTCGGCGTCGGGCATGACGACGGCGTGGTTGTTGGCCCCGCCGAGGGCCTGGACGCGCTTGCCGTTCGTGGTGCCGCGGGTGTGCACGTGGCGGGCGACCGCCGTCGACCCGACGAAGGACACGGCGGCGATGCCGGGGTGGTCGAGGATCGCGTCGACGGTCTCGCGGCCGCCGTGGACCACCTGGAAGACGCCGTCGGGCAGGCCGGCCTCGCGGTACAGGCGCGCGACGAGGTTCGACGCCGAGGGGTCGCGCTCGGAGGGCTTGAGGATGAAGGCGTTGCCCGCGGCGACGGCGATGGGGTGCATCCACATCGGCACCATGACGGGGAAGTTGAACGGGGTGATGCCGGCGACGACGCCGAGCGGCTGGCGCAGGGAGTGCACGTCGACGCCGGTGGAGGCGTCGGCGGAGAACTCGCCCTTGCTCGCCTGGTTCAGCGCCGTCGCAAACTCGACCGACTCGCGCCCCCGGGCGATCTCGCCGCGGGCGTCCGCCACGGTCTTGCCGTGCTCGCGGCTGATGATCTCGGCGACCTCGTCCTCGTGGCGCACGACCAGCTCGCGGAAGCGGAACATCACCTCGGTGCGCCGGGCGAGGGAGGTGCGCCCCCAGGCCTCCTGGGCGGCGGCGGCCGCGCGCACGGCCTCGTCGACGGTCCCGGCGTCGCCGAGGACCAGCCGGGCGATCACCTCGCCGGTGGCGGGGTCGTGGACCGGCTGGGTGCGTCCGGTGGTGATCTCGGCGCCGGCGATCCAGTGCCCGATCGTGGTCTCGACGCGCTCGTCGGTGGTGGTCATGGCGGGCCTTCCGTGGGGTGGGCGGGGTGGGGGGGAGCCGGCGACGGCTCAGAGGTAGGGACGCTGGGCGCGCTTGGCCTCGACGTAGCGCTGGTGTGCGTCACGCGTGCTGGCGAGCCGCGCCGTCTGGGCGACCGGGACGTCCCACCAGGAGCTCTCGGGCGGGTTGGGTCCCTGCGGGTCGGTCTCGATGTGGATGACCGTGGTGCGCTCCGAGGCGGCGGCCCGGGCGTAGGCGGCGCGGAAGTCGTCGATGCCGGCGGCCTCGATGACGTCGGCGCCGAGGCTGCGGGCGTTGGCGACGAGGTCGACCGGGTCCGGGCCGCCGTCGAGCATCCCGGTGGAGGCGTTGCGGGTGCGGTAGGAGGTGCCGAACCGCTGCGAGCCGCGCGACTCCGACAGCGCCCCGATGGAGGCGAAGCCGTGGTTCTGCAGCAGGACGACGATGATCTTGAGGTTCTCGGCCACGATCGTGGCGAGCTCCTGGGGCAGCATGAGGTAGCCGCCGTCGCCGACGATCGCGACGACCTCGCTGTCCGGGGCGGCGAGCTTCGCGCCCATCGCGGCGGGGATCTCGTAGCCCATGCACGAGTAGCCGTACTCGAGGTGGTACTGCGAGGGCGTCCGCGCCCGCCACAGGGCCTGGAGGTCCCCGGGCATGGAGCCGGCGGCGTTGATGACGATGTCGTCGTCGCCGAGGAGGTCGTTCAGCGCGCCGAAGACCTCGACCTGGGCGGGCAGCGCCCCGCCCTGCGGTGCGACGAGCGCGCGGGTGACGTCGTCCCACCCGGCGCGCACCTCGGCGACCTCGGCGGTGAGCGCGTCCGGGACCCGGTACCCGGCGAGGGCCTCTGTCAGCGCCGGCAGCGCGGCCCGGGCGTCGGCGACGACCATCTCCGCGGAGTGCTTGGCGGCGTCGAACGCGGCGACGTTGATGTTGACGAACCGCACGTCGGGGTGGCGGAACGCGGTCCGGCTGGCGGTGGTGAAGTCGGTGTAGCGGGTGCCGACGCCGATGACGACGTCGGCCTCGGCGGCGAGCGCGTTGGCCGCCGCGCTGCCGGTCGCGCCCACGCCGCCGACGGAGCACGGGTGGTCGTGGTCGATGGCGCCCTTGCCTGCCTGGGTGTCCGCGACCGGGATGCCGGTCGCGGTGGCGAGGGCGCGCAGCTCCTCGGCGGCGCCGGAGTAGACCACGCCCCCGCCGGCGACGACGAGCGGCCGGCGCGCCGAGCGGATCACCTCCGCGGCCCGGGCGAGGGCGGCGGGCTCGGGGACGGGCCGGGCCACGTGCCAGACCCGGTGGCGGAAGAACGCGACCGGCCAGTCGTAGGCCTCGGCCTGGACGTCCTGGGGCAGGCACAGCGTCACGGCGCCGGTCTCCGCGGGGTCGGTGAGGACCCGCATCGCGGCCGGCGCGGACGCGATGAGCTGCTCGGGCCGGTTGATGCGGTCCCAGTAGCGCGAGACGGGCCGGAAGGCGTCGTTGACCGAGACGTCCGGGCTGCGGGGGTCCTCGAGCTGCTGCAGAACCGGGTCCGGCGCCCGCGTGGCGAAGGTGTCCGAGGGCAGCAGGAGCACCGGGATGCGGTCGATGGTGGCCAGCGCGGCGGGGGTGACCATATTGGTCGACCCGGGTCCGATGGACGCGGTGCACGCCATGACCTGGAGCCGGTCGGCGGTGCGGGCGTAGCCGACGGCCGTGTGGACCATCGCCTGCTCGTTGCGGGCCAGGTAGTACGGGACCGTGCGCTCGCCCGGCTCGGGGTCGAGGTGGTTCTCGGCGAGGGCCTGCCCGAGCCCGGCGACGTTGCCGTGGCCGAAGATCCCCATGACGCCGGCGAGGAGGGGCCGCTCGACGCCGTCGCGCTCGGTGTGCTGGTTGGCGAGGAACCGCAGCAGGGCCTGGCCCACGGTGAGGCGGACGGTGGGCCGCTCGGCCTCGGGTGTGGTCACGGCGTCGGGCGTGGTCACGGTGCCTCCTGCGCAGGGACGGGACGGGTCATCGGCAGACGGGGGTCGACCTGCTCGCGCTCCCACGTGCCGCGTACCCAGTGGTGCGCCGGGTCGTCGGTCATGAGCCAGGCGCCGTCGTCGGCGGGGCCGGCCATGACGTTGAGGTAGTACAGGTCGTACCCCGGGGCCGCCATCGACGGGCCGTGGTAGCCGTGGGGCGTGAGGACGACGTCGCCGGCGCGCACCTCGGCGGCCAGGTCGAGCGGCCGGCCCGGCGAGCCGTAGGAGCGGTGGAAGCCGAAGCCGGGACCGCCGGGGCCGGCGGCGACGTCGAAGTAGTAGATCTCCTCGAGCTCGCGCTCGTCGCCGGTGTGCTCGTCGTGCTTGTGCGGGGGGTAGGAGGACCAGTTCCCGGCCGGGGTGAGGACCTCGCAGACGAGGAGGTGGTCGGTGCGCACGTCGTTGCCGAGGGCGTAGTTGTTGACCTGCCGGGAGGCCGCGCCCGCACCGCGCAGCTCGGTGCGCACGGCGTCCGCCCGCTGGTAGGACACGGGCAGGTCCCGGGTGGCGCGCGCCGTCGGCAGGGCCAGCCGGGCGCCGTCGGGGGCGGTGATCACGGCGGTGGTCCGGCGCGGCAGGTAGAGGAAGTCGGTGACGGCGGTGAAGACGTCGGGGCGGCCGATGAGCTCGAGGCGGGCGGCGTCGGCGCCGTCGGGAACCCTGCCGTCGCGAGCCCCAACGCCGTGAGCCCCACCGCCGGGCGCCTCGAGCACCTCGACGACGCACCCGCCGGCGAGGGGCAGGACGAGCAGCTCGTCGTCCCCGGTGCCGAGCTCGTGGCTCTCCCCCGGCGCCAGCTCGAGGACCTTGAGACCGCTGAAGGCCCACCCGGCCCGCTCGGGGGTGACGTCCACCGAGTAGGGCCCGTGGCCGGTGCTCCCGGCGCGCAGGAGGATCTCACTCACGGTCACCTCATGACCTCCACGGCGGCGTCGACGGCGCCGGCGACGTCGTCACCGGGCGGGTAGAGCAGGGACCGGCCGATGACCAGGCCTCTCACCGACGGGATGGCCAGCGCGCGGGCCCAGCCCGCGCGGGCGGCGTCGGCGTCGGGGTCGACGTCGCCGCCGAGGACGAGGGCCGGCAGCGTCGAGGCGGCCATGACGCGCTCCATGTCCGCCACGACGGGCAGCTTGAGCCACGTGTACGCCGAGGTCCGGCCCAGGCCCGACGCGATCGCGATCGAGGTGATGACGGCCTCGGGCCTGAGGTCGTTGACGACCCGCCCGCGGGGGTCGCGCCGGGAGATGAACGGCTCGACCATGGCGGTGACCCCGGCCTCGGCGAGGGTGTCGACGGCGTGCGCGGCGGCCTCGAGGGTGCGCGCGGTGGCCGGGTCGGCCGGGTCGATGCGCAGGAGCATCTTGCCGCCGTCGAGGCCCGAGCCGACGACGCCGCGGGCGTCGTAGCCGGTGAAGCGGTCGTCGATCTCGAACGAGGCGCCGGCCAGGCCGCCGCGGTTCATCGAGCCGTAGACGAGCTTGCCGTCCAGCGCCCCGAGGAGGGTGAGGTCCTCGACGAGGTCGGCGGTGCCGAGGAAGCCGTGCACGCCGGGCCGGGCGAGGGCCTCGACGCAGCGGCGCAGCAGGTCGCGCCGGTCCGCCATCGCGGCGGGGTCCGGGCCGGCGGCCAGCGCCCCGCGGGCCGGGTGGTCCGCGGCGATGACCATGAGCTTCTCCCCCGCCGGGACCCGACCGCGCGGGCGCTCGCGCAGCGCCGCGGCGATGCGTCCGGGGTCGGTGGACCGGATCCGCAGGATCTCGGCCAGCTCGGCCGCCAGGGTGGCCTCGGTGGTGGTCATCGGGCGCCCGTCCGGGCCCCGTTGAGCTCGGCCACCGGGGTGCCGGCGAGGACGGCCTCGAGCTCGGCGGCGGTGGGCATGGCGGTGGAGCACTCCAGGCGGGAGGCGACGATCGCCCCGGCCGCGCTGGCGGCCTCGATGGTGCGCCGTAGGGACCAGCCCGACAGGAGCCCGTGGACGAGCGAGCCGCCGAACGCGTCGCCCGCGCCGAGGCCGTTGAAGGTGGTCACGGGCGTGGGCGGCACCTCGACCCGCTCCTCGCGGGTCTTCGCGAGCGTCCCGGCCGGTCCCTGCTTGACGACGGCGAGCTCGACGCCCGCCTCGAGCAGGGCGTCCGCCGCGCGCTCGGGGTCACGCTCGCCGACGGCGACCTCGCACTCCTCGCGGTTGCCGACCGCGACCGTCACGCCGGCGAGCGCGGCGCGGACCTGCTCACGGGCCTGGAGCGGCGACGCCCAGAACATCGGGCGGTAGTCCAGGTCGAGCACGGTGTGCCGGGCCCGGCCGCGAACGGCGAGGGCGGCGTGGTGCGCCGAGCGGCTCGGCTCCTCCGAGAGCCCCGTGCCGGAGAGCCAGAGCAGCCGGGCCTCGCGGACGACGTCGACGGGCACGTCCTCGGGGCGGATCTGCATGTCGGGGGCGGAGGGGCGCCGGTAGAAGTACAGGGGGAAGTCGTCGGGCGGGAAGATCTCGCAGAACGTCACCGGGGTGGCGTACTCGGACGAGGTGACGACGTGGGCGTCGTCGACCCCGAGCCGGCGCATCTCCCGGCGGACGTAGCGACCGAACGGGTCGTCGCCCACCCCGGTGAGGATGGCGGCGCTGCTCCCGAGCCGGGCGGAGGCCACGGCGACGTTCATCGGGCTCCCGCCGAGGTACTTGCCGAAGCTGGTGACGTCCTCCAGCCCCACGCCGGTCTGCAGGGGATAGATGTCGACACCGCTCCGGCCGACCGTCAGGACGTCGATCCCCACCGCGGCACCTCCTCGTCCTCGCGGTCCGTGCCGCATCGTCACGTCGCCGCAGGGCCGGGCGGCTCCGGCGGCGTCAGGGGAACTCTGCCCTGACAAGGGCACCGAAGTCAAACTTTGTCCTGACATGCTGTGAGCGCCGTTGTGGGCCGAGATCGGCAGCACCGCAGCCGCCCGGCGTCGTCCGACGCCGGTCACCACGACCTCACATGGTCCGCTCAGAACAGGTACGATCCTCCTAATGTCCGGACACAAAGCCGTGTCCGATCCGTCCGACGAAGAACCGGGGCCCATGTCTGACAAGGGGACGCAGCTGCACATCGAGCTGGACCGCACGAGCCCGGTGCCGCTCTACCACCAGATGGCCAAGGCCATCGAGCGCAGCATCGAGTCCGGCCAGCTCGCCCCCGGCGAGCGGCTGGAGAACGAGATCGCGCTGGCGGACCGGCTGCGCGTCTCCCGGCCCACGGCCCGGCGGGCCCTGCAGGAGGTGGTGGACCTGGGGATGCTCGTGCGCCGTCGTGGCGTGGGCACCCAGGTGGCGCCCGTGCGGGTGCGCCGGAAGGTCGAGCACACGAGCCTCTACGACGACCTCGCCAACGCGGGGCGCCACCCCAGCACCTCGGTGCTGGAGTACAGCGTGGGCGCTGCGACGCCGGAGGTCGCGGCGGCGCTGGAGCTGCCCGCCGACTCCCAGGTCGTCACCGTGCGCCGGCTGCGCTTCGCCGACGGCGAGCCGCTGGCGCTCATGACCAACCACCTCCCGCGCGAGATCGCCCCGACCTACGACGAGCTCGCGGACGTGGGGCTGTACGCCGCGCTGCGCTCCCAGGGCGTGGAGATCCACCTCGCGCGCCAGCAGATCGGGGCGCGCGCCGCGACGGCCGCGGAGTCGCGGGTCCTCGGGGAGAAGCCGCGCGCGGCGCTGCTCACCATGGAGCGCACCGCCTACGACCCGGCCGGGCGCCCGATCGAGCACGGGGTGCACCTCTACCGCGCCTCCCGCTACAGCTTCGCGACGACCCTCTTCGCGCCGTAAGGGCGCATCAGGCGTCCGCGGCGTCTCGCGGCGCGAGGTCGTCGTCCCGCGTCGCGCGGTCATCGTCCCGGCGCTGCGGCGCGCCGTGGCCGTCCTCGCGCCGCGGCCCGCCGTCGTCGTCCCGGCCGATGCCCGCGAGCGCTGCCGTGAAGCTGGGCGAGGACTCCAGGACCCGGATGTCCGCGGGCATGGAGATGTCGGCGTCGCTCAGCGCCCGGACGACGGCGGCGATCACCTGGTCCTGCGCCTCGAGCGTCTCGAGCTGCCGGGCGCCCGACCAGAACCGCAGCTCGATGTTGATCGTCGAGGCACCGAGCTCGGTGATCAGCGCCTGGGGCGGCGGGTCGTCGGCCACCGTGCTCAGGCCGTCGACCGCCGCGAGCGCGAGGGTCCGCGCCCGCTCCAGGTCGGCGTCGTAGGCCACCCCGACGACCACCGACGTGCGCACCTTCTCGTAGCCCGTCTGGACCGTGAGGACGCCGCTGCTCATCGTGGCGTTGGGGATGAGGACGCGCCGGCCGTCGAAGGTGCGCACGACCGTCTCGCGGAGGTTGATCTCGACGACGGTCCCGCGCACGTCCCCGATGGCGATCTGGTCGCCGGCCCGGAACGGTTCCCGGCTGATGAGCAGGACCCCGGCGAAGAGGTTGCCGAGCACCTCCTGGAACGCGATGCCGGCGGCGATCGAGATCACGCCGAGCCCGCCGAGGATGTTGATCGGCTGCACGCTGGGGAACGCGACCGTCAGGCCGGCGCCGATCGCGAGGGCGAGCAGCAGCCAGCCGGCCATGGCCGAGAAGACCGCGGTGAAGCTCGGGCTGCGACCGCGCCAGCGCCAGTACCGCTGGAGGCCCGCACGCAGGACCCGGGAGAGGAGGTACCCGGCCAGCACCGTCAGCGCGCCGACGCCGAGCTGCCCGGGCTCGATGTCGGGCAGGTTCCAGCCGGCGGCGGTCGGGGCTCTCACCTGCCCCATCATGCAGCGCACCGGAGCCCGGCGCCGCTGGGGGCGGGCCGCCGGCCGACCGGGCACCTCCGCGGGGCACCCGCCGCAAGTCGACCGCAAGTGCCGCGCAAGCGCTGCTCGCGATGGTGGTGACGTCAACCGGACACCACCGACGAAGGAACCACCGTGACCATCGACCTGCTCTCCCCCACCACGCTTCGCACCGCCGGCACCGGCGCCCTGCACCTGCCCGGCGACCCCGGGTACGACGCGGCCCGGCTCGCGTGGAGCTGCGGCGTGGACCAGCGCCCGGCCGCCGTCGCCACCCCCACCAGCGCTGCCGAGGTCGCCGCCGTCGTGCGGGCGGCCCGCGCCGCCGGACTGCAGGTCGCCCCGCAGAGCACCGGCCACAACCCGGGCCCGCTCGCCGCCCAGGGCCTCGACGACGTCGTCCTCGTCCGCACCGGCGCGATGAACGACGTGCAGGTCGACCCCGACCGGCTCACCGCCCGCGTGGGCGGCGGCACCGTGTGGCTCCCGGCCGTGGAGGCCGCGGCCGCCCACGGCCTGGCCACGCTGCACGGCTCCTCCCCCGACGTCGGGATCGCCGGGTACTCCCTCGGCGGCGGCCTCGGCTGGTACGCCCGCAAGCTCGGGCTCGCCGCGAACAGCCTCACCGCGGTCGAGCTCGTCACCGCCGACGGCGCGCTCGTGCGCACCGACGCCCAGCACGACCCCGACCTGTTCTGGGCGCTGCGCGGGGGCGGCGGCGGGTTCGGCGTCGTCACGGCGCTCGAGTTCGGGCTGTACCCGATCGCCACCGCCTACGCGGGCTTCCTGCTGTGGGACGCCGCCGACGCCGAGCAGGTCCTGCGCACCTGGTCCGCCTGGGCTCCGGGAGCCCCCGACGAGGTCACCACCGCCTTCCGGATGATGAAGCTCCCGCCGCTGCCGGAGCTGCCGGACTTCCTGCGCGGCCGGCACATCGCCATCATCGACGGCGCGGTGCTCGGCACCGACGAGCGGGCCCGCGCGATCCTCGGCGAGCTGCGGGCGCTGCGCCCGGAGGTCGACACGTTCGCCCGGGTGCCGGCAGCCTCGCTCGCCCGGCTGCACATGGACCCGGAGGAGCCCACGCCGCTCGTCTCGGGCACCGCGATGCTCGGTTCCTTCCCCGACGCCGCGGTGGACGCCTTCCTCGCCGAGGTCGGTCCGGGCTCCACCTCGAGCCTCATGATGGCCGAGCTGCGCCAGCTCGGCGGGGCCGTCGGCCGGCGGCACGAGGGCGGTGGCGCGCTCGACCGGTTCGTCGGGGACTTCCTCGCCTTCGGCGGCGGGCTCGCCGCGACGCCGGAGATGGCCGCCGCGGGGCAGGCGGACGCGGACGCGTTGATGTCTGCCCTGGCCGGATGGGCGAACGGGCGCAACTACCTCAACTTCGCCGAGGACGCCATCGACCCGCGCACCGGGTACGACGTCGAGGCGTGGCATCGCCTCACCGCGATCCGCTCCGTGGTGGACCCGGACGAGCTCTTCGTGCCCAACCACCCGATCGGCCGGGCCGTGGAGGACGACGTCCTCGTGTGAGGCGAGCTGCACCGAGCTGCACCGCGCACCGCGCACCGCGCACCGCGCACCGCGCAGAAGACTCCGTCAGGCACCGCCTGGGTGAATTCTCGTGGTGGTTGCAACACTGCTGGTCAGGTGGCCTCGGTGAGGAACTTGTCCATGGCTTCGGCCGGTGTTCGCCACTGTAGGCGTTTGCGTGGTCGGGCGTTGAGCTTGGCGGCGATGTAGTCGAGGTAGTCGGGCGGGAAGACCGAGAGGTCGCCGCCCTTGGGGAAGTACTGGCGCAGCAGGCCGTTGGTGTTCTCGTTCGTCCCGCGCTGCCACGGCGAGTGGGGGTCGCAGAAGTAGATCTGCAGCCCCGTCTCGGCGGTGACGAGCTCGTGCTTGGACATCTCGATGCCCTGGTCCCAGGTCAGGGAGGCCCGCAGCGCCTTGGGCAGGGTCTGGATCTTGGCCGCCAGGGCGCTGGCAACGGTCGGTGCCGCGTGGTTCACGGGTAGGTGCAGCAGCATGGTGAACCCGGTCGTGCGCTCGACGAGCGTGCCGATCGCGGAGCCGTTGTCGTGGCCGACGATCAGGTCGCCCTCCCAGTGCCCGGGCACGGCCCGGTCCGCCGCCTCGGGCGGTCGGGCGCTGATGTGGATGTCCTCGGTGATGAAGGACCGGTTGGTGCGCCCGTCGAGGCGCTTGCGTGGTTGACGCAGGTACCGGCCGGTGCGCAGGTGTTTGGTCAGCTCACGGGTCAGCGCGCCGTGGGTCTGGAGATAGAGCGAGCGGTAGACCGCCTCGTGGCCGATGCGCATGGACTCATCCTCAGGGAAGTCCACGCGCAGGCGGTGACTGATCTGCTCCGGGGAGAAGTCCTCGGCCAGCTTGGCCTGGACGTAGGCGCGCAGCGCCTCGTTCGTCTCGACCTTCGACGGCTTGGGCCGCCGGGCCCGCTCCGCGGCCTTGGCGTGGGCGCGAGAGGCGCGGTAGCCGGTCTGCCGGGCGCCGACGTTACGAGCCAGCTCGCGGGTGATCGTCGAGGGGGAACGGCCCAGGAGCAGACCGATCCCTCGGGCCGAGACACCGCCGGCGTGCTCGAGGGAGATGACCTCCCGCTCCTCGAAGGAGAGGTAGCGGCCCGTGGGGTCTGCCAGCGACATCGGTGCCATTCCGCCAGCATCACGGAACCACCGGTGCGCCAACGTCAGGCTCGCCCCGACCGCCTCCCCGGCCGCCGCCGTCGAGACACCCCCGGCCACCAAACGCCAGAACTCCCGCTGCACCTCACGACGGACCGGAGGACGACAACCCATACGACACCTCGATTCTCAAGGTGTTGCATCCACCACGAGAACCCACCCTGACGGAGTCTTCTGCGTGTGGGCGAGCGGCGGCGACGGACGGGCGGAGGATGAGGCCGGCGCGCCCCTGGCCAGGACCTTCGGGCCTGTCCGGAACCCGGGGCCGGCGGAAGAGTGGACCGGACGACGACCGGACGGACAACCATGAGCGCCGCAAGCACCGCCCCGACCGAGGTGCCGGCGGGCTACCGCCTGCACACCACGCTGGACCTCAAGGAGGACCGGCGCGCCGCGGCCGTCATCCGGGTCGGCTTCGCGGCCGCCGTCGCCGGTCTCGTCGCGGCTGCCTTCCTGCTCGACCTCCCGCTCGACGGCTCCTGGCACCCGGCCGTCGTCGCCGCGATCACCGTGGTGGCCTGCGTCGTCTACATGGTGGTGCACGAGGCCACGCACGGCGCGGTGCTCTGGTGGCTGACGAAGGTCCGCCCCACGTTCGCCGTCCGCCTGCCCTACCTCGTCACGGGGAGCCCGGCGCTGATCTCGCGGCGCCAGGCGATCGCCGTCGCACTGGCCCCGGTGGTGCTCTGGGGCCTGGTGCTGCTGACGTTGCTGCGGGACCTCCCGTCGGGGCTGTTCCTCACCGTCTACGTGGTCCTGGTCCTCAACGTCGCCGGCTCGGCCGGCGACGCGCTGCAGGCCCATGCCTTTGCGCGCGTGCCCGCCGACGCGCTCGTCCGCGACGACGGCCGCGTGACCACGGTCTACCTGCCGGACCGCTGACCTGCGGGAGCGCCGCAAGCCGCGCAGTCGGCCCACCCACACCCGGGGAAGACGGCGGAACCGCCCCGCAAACTCCCCCAAAATGGGGCATTGACCGTCACTCGGCCCCGCGAGCAGAATCGCGCTCACCGCGGGGGCGTTGAGCGTGCCACTTCCATCCATGACCCGTCCGCGGCACGCGAGCCCATCGAGCCGCGGACGGAGGTAGAACATGCTCAGGTCTCGTCCGGCTCTGCTCGGCGTCGCGGCCACCTGCCTCGTCGCCCCCCTGTTCGTCGCCACGTCGAGCTCCGCCCACAAGGGCGATGACGGGCTCGACTACGAGGTCGACGACCTCACCACCGTCGCCACCGGCCTTGCCAGCCCGCGCGGCCTCGACGTCGCCAGGAACGGCGACGTCTACGTCGCCCTCGCGGGCCGCGGCGCAGCCGACCCCGGGGCACCCGACGCGGCCTGCATCGAGCACCCCGAGTTCGGCACCATCTGCCTCGGTGACACCGGCGGCATCGGCAGGCTCGACGTCGCCGGGCACCGCGTCAAGGGCTTCGAGATGGTCGCCGAGCACCTCCCCTCGCTCGCCGGTCCCACCGGCTTCGAGGCGATCGGCCCCAGCGACGTCTCCTTCGACGAGCGGGGCCGCCTCTTCGCCACCATCGGCCTGGGCGCCGACCCGGCCATCCTCGAGGACGGCGGACCTCTCTTCGGGCTCCCCGGCTCGGAGCTGCTCGCCTCCGTGGTCACGGTCGACCGGCGCGGCGACGTCGAGCAGGTGGCGGACATCGGCGAGTTCGAGGCGACCGACCCCGACGGCCGCGGGCCGGACACCAACCCGCACTCGCTCGTCGCGAGCAGGCACGGCCACGTCGTCGCCGACGCCGGCGGCAACACGCTGCTGAGCGTGAAGGACGGCATGGTCGACGACCTCGTGATCTTCCCGGACGAGGACGAGGTTCAGAACCCGTTCGCCCCGCCCGGGGTCATGGTCGCCCCGCAGCCCGTACCGAACGCCGTCGTCAAGGGCCCGGACGGCGCCCTCTACGTCGGCCAGCTCACCGGCTTCCCCTTCGTGCCGGGGACGGCGACGGTCTGGCGGATCGTGCCGGGCCAGGCCCCGGAGGTCTACGCCGACGGCTTCACGAACATCATCGACCTGGCCTTCACCGACGACGGCGACCTGCTGGTCCTGCAGATCAGCCGGGCCGGCCTGCTCACCTCCTTCGGCACCGGTGACTTCACCGGCGCGCTGCACGTCGTCGACAAGGACGACACCTCGGTGCGTCAGGAGCTCCTCGTCGACGGCAACGGCGACCCGCTGACGAAGGACGGCATGTCCGTCCTCTTCGCGCCGGGCGGCATCACGGTCGATGACGACACCGTGTACGTCTCCACCCAGACGGTCTCCGGGACCGACGGCTCGATCCTGCGGTTCGAGCTCGACGACTGACCGCGCTCCACCGACCACCGCGCCAGGGTCCCCGACCTGCCGGCGACCTCAGCTCCGCCCCGCCGCGATCGCCGCGGCGGGGTGGAGCCGTGTCCGGGCGGCCACGCGCCGCCGGCGGGACGAAACCTTTACGCGTCGGGTGTGGGGTCGGTAGTGTCCGATTCGTGGCGGGGGCCACACCGGTCGACGCCGGTGAGTCTCCACCACACACCGCCCTTCCGGCGCTCCCGGATCATCAGGGAAGCGCCGGGACATCTTCGTCGTGCGCACCGGGGGGGAGCCACGCCGAGCACCCCGACGTGCCGGCCCGGATCCCTCGGAAGCGCGAGCCTCTGCGCGCCCGGGACCTGCCGTCGGTGACCGCCGTACCGCACCACCGGTCCCGCCTGGAGTCCCCCGTGCCGAGCCCCCGCACACCCCGCCGCGCCCGTACCCCCCACCGCCCCCTCTCCCTCCTCGGACTGAGCACCCTGCTGGTGCTGTCCCTGGTCGCGACCGCCCCACCGGCGACCTCCGAGGTGCTCTCCGGGGCCGAGCCCGCCACGCTCGGCCAGGAGCCGCAGATCACCCCCGCCGAGCTGGGCGAGGACACCCTCGAGGGCCTGCAGCTGGCGGACCCGACCGAGAACCTCGACCTGGTGGCGCCGCCCGAGGCGGACAACCAGGGCGGCGCGGCGCTCAGCCACCCGCTGGGCGTCCCGGCCGGCCGCGCGGGCGTGGAGCCCACCCTCGAGCTCGCCTACGACTCCGGCGGCGGCAACGGCTGGCTCGGCACCGGCTGGGACCTCGGCCTCGGCGCCGTCGAGGTGGACACCCGCTGGGGCACCCCCCTGTTCTGCCCCGCCGCGGGCGCCATGTGCGGCCCGGAGGGCGAGCGCGACGTCGAGAGCGAGACCTACCTCCTCGACGGCGACCAGCTCAGCCCCACGGCCGTGCAGTACCCCTTCGCCGACCGCGAGGGCGAGAAGGACGACTGGACCCGGCGCGTCGAGACGCAGTGGGAGCGCATCGTCCGCCACGGGGACAGCCCGAGCACCTACTGGTGGGAGGTCACCGACAAGACCGGGACGACGCGCTACTACGGCGGCACGCCGGAGGGCGCGCGCGACCCGCAGGCGATCCTCACCGACGACGCCGGCAACGCCGTGCGGTGGGGCCTGTCCGGGGTGCGCGACATCTCCAGCAACATCATGCGGATCACCTACGACAAGCCCGCCGGCACCGGAGTCGGCGCCGAGGACGCCACCCTCGGCACCGGCTTCTACCCCCGCTCGATCCGGTACACCGGCTCCCTCGCCGCCGGCGTCCCCGACGACCCCGCGTACGAGATCGCCTTCCTGCGCGACGGCGACGTCGGCGTGACCGAGCGCCGGCCGGACGTCGTCGTCGACGCCTCCACCGGCGCCCTCGAGGTCACCTCCGACCTGCTCCGGCGGGTCGAGGTCCGCCACGGCGCGCCCGCTGCCGACGGCACCGCCCGCCCCGCCCACGACACGGTCGTCAAGGCCTGGAACCTCACCTACGCCGAGGAGGCGTTCGGGAAGTCCCTCCTGCGCACCGTCGAGCAGGTCGGGTCCGACGGCGTCGTCGCCGGGTCCCACACGTTCGACTACTACGACGAGGTCGGGTACGACACCGGTTACGACGGCTTCGCCGACGCCGACCCGTGGATCACCGGCGGCACCACCGACGCGGGAGCAGCCACCAACGACCTCAACCAGACCCTCCTCGGTCAGGTGGACCTCTCCGCTCTCGGCGCCTCGGAGACCAACAGCGGCGACGGCCACGCCTACATCGGCTTCAACGCGACCGCACCGTCGAAGACCGGCTCCTTCGGCGGGTCGATCTCCGTCAGCGGCGGCGGTACCGGCGGCCTGGTCGAGATGATCGACCTCAACGGCGACCTCCTGCCCGACAAGGTCTTCCGGAGCAACATCACCGGCGCCGGCGTGCAGTACCGCCTCAACACCTCCGGCCCCGACGGCGGCACGACCTTCGGCCCCGCGAAGTCGGTCGTCGGCATCGGCACCCTCTCGACCGAGGCCTCCATCGGCATCTCCGGCGGCCCGGAGGCCTACTTCGGCGTCTCCGTGCAGTTCAACATCGCCGCCGACGTCGCCATCGGCGAGCAGTACTTCACCGACGTCAACAACGACGGCCGGCCCGACTACGTCAGCGCCGGCAAGGTGTGGTTCAACACGCCCGACGGCAGCGGCGGGGTGGAGTTCCGCGGCGACAGCTCCGGGACCGCCGTCCCCATCGACCCCGGCACCGCCAGCCTCGCCGGCATCGAGGCGCTGCAGGAGTTCGAGGACTTCCAGCGGGCGAACTCCCCGCTCCAGGACGTCGTGCGCCGCTGGGTCGCCCCCTTCACCGGCACCGTGCAGATCACCGGCGGCGCCACCCTCGACCCGCCCTCGGGGGCGGACTACACCGGCGACGGCGTCCGCGCCGCCGTGCAGTACCGCGGCACCGAGCTGTGGGCCGCGAACCTGGCCACCCCCGGCGCGAGCGCCACGCCCACGGGCGTAGACACGGTCGCCGTCGAGCGAGGCCGGGCCCTGTACTTCCGGGTCGGCTCGGTCGACGACGGCGCCGAGGACCTCCTGCGCTGGGAGCCCGTGGTCACCTACACCTCGCTGGGCACCCCGAGCGTCGACGCCAACGGGCTGAGCCAGACCCGCTTCGCCGCCGCCGAGGACTTCACCCTCGCCGGGCGCCCCGACACCCCGGTGCTCATGCCGCTGGCCGGCACCGTCCGCGTGGAGGGCACCCTCACCAAGTCCGCCGTCACCAGCGACGACCTCACCGTGCTCGTCCTCCACAACGGCGCCGTGGTCCACTCCGTGCCGGTCGCCGCGGGGGCCACCGGCGACGTCCCGGTCGCCGCCGACATCGACGTCGCCGCCCCCGTCCCCGGTGTCGAGGGCGACCCGGCCCAGCCCGGGAGCGCCGACTCGATCGTCCTGCGGATCGCCGCCGACTCCCCCGTCGACCCCACCGCCGTCTCCTTCGCGCCCCGCCTGTACTACACCCAGGCCTTCGACGGAGCGACGGAGATCCCGGTCCTCGCCGACCTCGACGGTGACCTCGTCGCCGACGAGCCGGCCCTCGAGCTCGAGGTCCCCTACGACATCGACATCTACCCCCGCAACGACCTCACCGCGCCCGCCGAGCCGTGGGCGTCCGAGCTCGACGAGACCCGCGAGGTCACCGTGAGCGCCGAGCTCGGCGCCGTCTCCTCGACCGAGCCCGGCGCCGTGGTGCTCACTGTCAAGCGGCGCACCGCCGACGGCGACCCCGGCGAGCTCGTCGCGAAGGGCACCTTCGACGTGCCCGCCGCGCTGCTGCCCGGCCTGCCGACCGGGGGGTCGACGAGCCTGACCGTCGACCTCGCCCCCGACGAGGACTACTGGTTCGACCTCACCGTGCGCGAGCCGGGCCTCTCCGACCACATCACCGGCAGCGACGTCACCATCAGCTGGACCGATGACGACGGCGCGGCCCAGGACCGCGACGTCCCGCAGACCCTCAGCTGGGCGGGACGCCAGGGCATCTTCCCCATCGCGCACCGCGGCTGGGCCTACGCCGGCTACAACGCCGACGGCCGCTCCACCGACGCGATCGACGAGCAGGCCTTCGAGTTCGACCGGGCCGACTACCCCGAGGCAGCCCCCACGGGCTTCGATGACGACAGCTACCAGGACCCCGCCCAGGGCGAGGCCTACACCTACACCCCGTACGTCCTCGACGTCGTCGGGGCCGGCGGGGTGGTCGACACCGTGCCGATCTGGCGGGGGATCAAGGACAACCTCGCCGGCGGCGCGGGCTTCATGTCCTCCTCCCGCACGGGCGCCGACAGCGTCGGCGTCACCGGCTCCGCGGCCGGCGCCGGGGTCCAGGCGGTGCGCCGCGTGGGCGTCTCCGCGCCGATCCTCGGCCTCGTCGCCGGCATCGGCCCGCTCTCCGGAGCCTTCGGCGCCGGGCCGAGCTTCGGGCTGCTCGACTACGTCGACATGAACGGCGACGCCTTCCCCGACGTCGTCGCACCGGGCCGGATCACCTACACCACCCCCCGCGGCGGCTACCTGCCCGGCTCGGGCGACGGCCCCGACGTCGTCGGCCAGGACACGACCTTCGCCGTGAGCGGCGGCTTCGAGGGCACCGCGATCGACGTCAAGGGCAACTCCAAGGGCGACGCCAACACCGCCCAGGACACCGCCTCCACCTCCGGCGCCGGGAAGAAGCCCACCGCCGGGGGCTCGGCGCAGCAGGGCGAGCCGGCCGAGACCCAGGAGTCGGGCGCCAACGTCGGCGCCAGCCTCGGCATCACGGCCCAGTTCACCAACCCCGGCTCGCTCAGCGCCGACTGGAACGAGGGCCTGGGCGCCACCGACCTCGACACCGACGCACCGCTCGAGCGCGAGCTCGCCGACGTCAACGGCGACGGCCTGCCCGACCAGGTCGTGGCGAGCCTCGACGGCGTCTCGGTCTACCTCAACCTCGGCTACCGGTTCTCCTCGACCGCGGTGAAGTGGTCCGGCGGCGCCTTCGAGAACGGCGAGTCCTACTCCGGCTCCGTCGGCCCGCTGCTGGGCTTCAACTACAACAAGAAGGAGTTCTCCGGCGGCCTGTCCTACAGCGAGGGCATCGACCAGGCCCGTTACTCCTGGGTCGACGTCGACGGCGACGGCGTCCTGGACCGCATCCGCAAGGCCGGCGACGGCACCATGGTGGCCTTCGGCTCCGGCAGCGGCCTCGCGCCGGAGGTCGACTACGGCACGATGGTCTCCGGCGAGCTCGAGCTCGTCGGCGACATCCCGCTCGGCGAGCAGGCCGCCCAGGACCGCAGCCGCGGCCTCGGCGGGGGCTTCGACTTCATGATCCCGGTCGGGCCGCTGTGCCCCCCGCCGATCGGCCCCGGCTGCTACATCATCGTCAACCCCGGCGCCAGCTACGAGCGCAGCCTGTCCTCCACGCAGGTCCAGCTCACCGACGTCGACGGCGACGGGTACCCCGACTCCGTGCGGAGCACCGCGGACGGCTCGATGACCGTGCGGGCCAACAACCGCGGCCGCACCAACCTCCTGCGGTCCGTCACCAACCCCCTCGGCGGCGAGATCCGCCTGGGCTACACCCGCGACGGCAACACCGAGGACCAGCCCTACCCGGTCTGGCTCATGACGTCGGTCGAGGTCGACGACCACCGGCCCGGCGACGGCCCGGACGTCCAGGCCACCACGTACCTCTACGAGGGCGGCCGGTTCGACCCGGTCGAGCGCGAGCAGATGGGGTACTCCACCGTCACGGAGCAGCAGCGCGACGGCGCCCTCGACGCCGCCGTCCTGCGCCAGACGGTGCGCACCTACGCCACCGACACGGTCTTCGACTCGGGCCTGGTCACGTCCGAGGTCCTCCAGGACGGGACCGGGCAGCGGCTCTCGTCGACGACGTCGACGTGGATGCTCACCGAGCTGACCGAGAACGTGGCGGCCTCGGCGGCCACGGACGCGGTGGAGGCGCTCGTGAGCCGCCCGACCACCGGTGCCGAGGCCCTCGCACTCCTCGACGACGCCCACGGCGTGGTCCGCACGAAGGTCGTCCAGTCCTGGTACGACGCCGGCGGCGACCTCGGCACCTCCCGGGAGTCGCACTTCGCCTACGACGACCTCGGCAACGTCATCGAGCAGGGCGACCCCGGTCAGGCCGGTGACGCCTTCGCGGACGACCTCACGTCCGTCACCACCTACTCCGAGTGCCGCGACAGCTCGTGGGTCTCCTCGCCCGCCACCTTCACGGTCCTCGACCACGACGGCGCCGTGCTGCGCGACCGCGACGGCTCGACCGACCTGTGCCTCAACGCCGTGCCCATCCACCTCGAGGAGCGCATCGACGACGGCACGGTCGCCGTCACGGACCTCGAGTTCGACGCCTGGGGCAGCTACGACCGCATCACCTACCCCGAGAACGCCGACGGCGAGCGCTACACCGTCGACTACGTCTACGACGCCGACCGGCACACCGACGTCGCCGAGGTCGTGGACAGCCACGGCCTCACCGCGACCGCCACGTACTCCCCCGCCGGGCGCGTCACGAGCCGCGTGGACGCCAACGGGGCGACGACGAGCTACACCTACGACACGTTCGGCCGGCTCGCCACCATCCGCAGCCCGTACGAGCAGGACCCGGCGGGTCCGCCGACCGTGGCGTACGAGTACGCCCCGACGGCGGCGGCCTACGGCTACGCGATCGCCCGCCACCACGACCGCTTCAACCCCGGTGACACGATCGACACGGTCGCGTTCGTCGACGGCATCGGCCGGGTCACCCAGACCAAGCACGACGCGGACATCCTCGCCGGCGACCCGGCGGACCCCTCGACCGACGAGATGATCGTCGCCGGCGCGGTGGAGTTCGACGCCCTCGGCCGTGAGGTCGCGGAGTGGTTCCCCACCGTCGAGCCGCTCGGCACCATCGGTGAGTACCAGGCGACGACGTCGGGCTACCCGCCGACCACCACCTCGTACACGCTCCTCGACCAGGTCGCGGAGGTCTCGGTGCCCAACGGCGAGGACGGCACCGACGTCCACGTCACCACCCTGGAGTACTCCTTCGGCTCGGTGACCGGGGTGCCCGCCGGGCTCTTCGTCACCACCACCACCGACGCCAACCGCAACGAGGACGCCACCACCGGCAAGCAGCACGTCACCTACACCGACGTCCGGGACAACCTCCTCGTCGTCGACGAGGAGCCCACCGGCGCGGACCGGCTGCGCACCCGCATGGGCTACGACGCCCTCGGCCAGCTGGTCTCCGTCGTCGACAGCGCCGAGAACGTCACCGCGCACACCTACGACGGGCTCGGCCGGCGCCTGTCGACCGAGACCCCCGACGGCGGGCTGCGCGAGCTCGCGTGGGACGCGGCGGGCAACCTCGTCTCCGAGGTCACGCCGAACCTGCGTGCCGAGGGCCTGAGCATCGACTACGCCTACGACGTCGACCGTCTCGTGCGGATCGACTACCCGGCCGGCACCCCCGACGTCTCCTACACCTACGGGGGCCCGGGCGCCCCGGGCAACGGGGCCGGCCGGGTGGTGGCGCTCGAGGACGGCGCCCGCCTGCAGTCGCTGACCTACGACGCCCTGGGCAGCGTGGCGCAGGAGACCACGACGATGAAGGCCCACAACCTGGGGCCCCAGACGGCCGAGAAGCTCACCTTCACCACGGGCTTCACCTACGACTCGTTCGGCCGGCTCGACACCCTCACCTACCCCGACGGCGAGGTCCTCGCCCACGAGTACGACTCCGGCGGGCTGCTCTCCGGGATGGAGGGCGCCAAGGACTGCACCGAGCTGGGCGCGCTGGCCGCACCGGTCGACGCCGTGGCCACGACGATCACCGTGACCGAGCGGGCCTCGTCGGTGCCGGCGCTGCCGTTCACGATCACGATCGGTGGCGAGCAGCTGCGGGTCACCGACCGGGTCGCGACCGGGACGCCGGGGCAGTACACCTACACGGTCGACCGCGGCATCAACGGCACCGCGGAGGTCCCCACGGCCCAGGCGCACGCCGCCGGGGCCACGATCACCTCCGACGTCGCCGTGACGTGCACCTACCGCTACCTCGATCGGCAGGAGTACGACGAGTTCCTCGACCGGCGGCTCCGCCGCACCGGCAACGGCGTCGTGAGCCAGTGGGCGATGGACTACATCGGCCGGCTCGAGACCCTCGTCACCGACACCGACGTGCGCCAGGTCCAGAACCTCACCTACTCCTACGACAAGGTCGACAACGTCCTGTCGATGGTCAACGAGGTCCCGGCCGCCGTGCCGAGCCTCTACGTCGGGCCGAGCGAGCAGAGCTACACCTACGACCCGTACTACCGCCTCAGCTCGGCCGAGGGCTCGGCGGACGTGGCGCCGGCCAAGGTGCGCGAGTTCACCCTGGCGCTCACCTACGACGAGCACGGCAACGTCACCCGCAAGGAGCAGACGGACGTCATCCGCAAGGCCAACGGCAAGGGCAAGGCCCTCGTCCAGACGCCGACCACCTACACCTTCGGCATGGACTTCGCCGGCGACGGGCCGCACCAGCTCACGCTCAACGGGCCCCGCTCGTACACCTACGACGCCAACGGCAACCTCACCGGCTGGGACGACTCCGAGACCAACGAGACCCGCACCGTGACCTGGGACGCCGAGGACCGCATCACGCGGATCGACGACGGCTCGGACACCACCGACTACACCTACGACGCCGACGGGCGCCGGGCCATCGAGCGCGGCCCCGACGGCGAGACCTCGTTCGTCAACCGGTGGTACACGGTGCGCAACGGCTCCGTCCCGTGGAAGAACATCTGGGCCGGGGACGACCGGCTGGGCTCCAAGCGCTCGTTCGACGACGACTACGAGCACCAGCAGTACTACCTGCACAAGGACCTCCAGGGCTCGACGAACGTCGTCACCGACGACACCGGCAAGGTCTTCGAGCACTGGGAGTACCTGCCCGGCGGGGAGCCGTGGATCCGGGAGGACTCCAACGTCCACCGCACGCCGTACCTCTACGCGGGCGGGTACCTCGACGAGGTGCGTGACCTCGTCAGCCTCGGGCAGCGGTGGTACGAGCCGCGCGAGGGGATCTTCTACAGCCCCGACCCGATCCTCCACCGTGACCCGGCTGCGGCCGCGGCCGATCCGGCGCTGCTCCCGGCGTACTCCTACGCCCAGTCCAGCCCGCTGCGCCTGGTCGACCCCGGTGGGGACGCACCCGACGCAGCCGGGGCGGACCTGCGCTCACCCGGCATCGCGGCGGCGGTGGGCCGGCTCGCGGCCGCCGGCAAGGCGGCGGCCTTCCAGGCCGACCTGGCGCGGTCGTCCCGGCTGTGGCAGGCGCTCGTGCGGTTCTCCGGGACCGACCGGGCGAGGTCCCTCCAGGCCTTCTCCGAGCGGTTCGAGATGAAGCCGCTCGTGCAGGTCAACCTCGTCAGGACGGCCGACGGCTGGGCGGTGCAGGACGTCCAGCTCTCGCCGTTCGGCTTCGTCCAGAAGAAGGTCTACGAGGGAGCCACCGACCGGGCCGGGGACGCCGGCACGAACCCGGCGGCCGACGACGGGCTCGGCGGCCAGGGCGCACCCGTCCCCGGCGCGGGCACGCCGGCCGCCGACGCGGCACCCAACGGTCCGCCGGTGCCGGGCACGGCCACGGCGCCGAGCGGCGCGGGGGCGGCGCCGGGACCGGCCCCCGCGAGCCCCGCGGGGGCGGGGCCGGCCGCCGGGGGCGGCGGAGCCGGGTCCTCGTCGCTGAGCGCCGGCGTCGGGGCGGCGGACGGTCCGCCGGACTCGGGCGCGAGCTGACGGACCGCCCGGGGCGGCCGGCCGAACCCGCCGGCCGCCCCGGGGCGGCGTCCTATGCTCGGCGCTGTGAGGGTCGGGGTGCTCGGCCCCGTCGAGGCCTTCCTCGACGGCCCGCTTGACCTGGGGACGCGCAAGCAGCGCGCCCTCGTCGCCGCGCTGGCCCTGCACCGCGGCCGGCCGGTCGCCGTCGACACGATCATCGACCTGCTCTGGGGGGACGACCCGCCCGAGGCCGTCGCCGGGACGCTCCAGGCGTACGTGGCCCGACTGCGCCGGGTGCTCGAGCCCGACCGGCCCGCTCGGGCGCCGGCCACCGTCCTGGTGACGCTCGAGCCCGGCTACGCCCTGCGGCTGGCCCCGGAGGACCTCGACGCCGCCGTGTTCGAGCAGGTGAGCGGGCACGCCCGGCGGCTGCTCGCGCCCGCGGGACTCACCACCGCCGGCGCAGGGACCGCTCCGGCGCGGGCCGCGCCCGCCGGCCGGCGGTCCGAGGCCCTGCCGACCGGCGTCCTCGAGGACGCCGCTGCCCGGCTGGAGTCGGCCCTGGACCTGTGGCGCGGCGAGCCCTACGTCGAGCTCGGGGACGCCCCCTCCGCCGTCGCCGAGCGGGCCCGCCTCGAGGAGCTGCGCCTCCTCGCGCTGGAGGACCTCGCCGTCGCCCGGCTCGCGCTCGGCCGGCACGGCCAGGCGGCCGCCGAGCTGGATGCCCTGACCTCCGCGCACCCGCTGCGGGAGCGCCTGTGGGCGCTGCGGGCGCTCGCCCTGGCCCGCGGGGGCCGGCAGGCCGAGGCCCTCGACGTCCTTCGGCAGGTGCGCGAGGTGCTCTCCGACGAGCTGGGTCTCGATCCGGGGGCCGAGCTGCGCGCGCTCCAGGCGGCCGTCCTCGCGCAGGACCCGGCCCTGGCGTGGGTACCCCCGCCCGTCACCGACCGGGCGGCCGGCGCACCCGCACCCCCCGCGCACACCGCCACGTCGCCGGCGAGCCAGGGCCCCGGGGAGTCGCCCACGAGCCCGTCGCGCCCCGGCTCGGACCGCGCCGACCTCACCCCGCTCCCCCGGCTGCCCTCGTGGCCGATGGCCGGGCGCGAGTCCGAGCTCGTCGCCCTCACGGGCCTGCTGGACGTCGCGGACGGCGGCGGCCCGTCGTTCGCCGCCCTGGTCGGGGAGCCGGGGATCGGCAAGTCCCGGCTCAGCCACGAGCTTCTCGTCCTCGCCCGCGCCCGCGGGGCCCAGGTCCTCGTGGGCCGGTGCTCGCAGGACGACGGCGCACCGCCCCTGTGGCCGTGGGCGGCGGTGCTGCGCGGGCTCGGCGAGGACCTGCCGCTCGGGCCGGGCGGGCAGGGCGAGGGAGGGCATCACGAGGGCGCGGGCTTCCGCACCTGGGAGGCGATCGTGACGGCGCTGGTCGCCGACGCCCGCGAGCGCACCGTCGTCGTCGTGCTCGACGACCTCCACTGGGCCGACCCCGCCTCGTTGCGGGTGCTGCGCCTGCTGGCCGAGACCGTGGAGTCCGGACGGCTCCTGGTGCTGTGCACCTGGCGCGAGCACCCTCAGCCCGTCGGCCCGCTCGCGGAGGTCGCCGAGGCGCTCGCCCGCCGGCACGCGCTGCGCCTGAGCCTGCACGGCCTCGACGCGAGCGCCGTCGCGACGGTCGTGGCCGCCGTCGCCGAGACCACCCCGACCGGGGCCGAGGCCGACGCGCTGCGCGAGCGGACCGACGGCAACCCGTTCTTCCTCGTCGAGTACGCCCGACTGGCCCGCGAGCGGCGGGACCTGCCCGGCCTCCTCGCGGAGCCGGACCCGCCCTCGGCCGTGCGGGAGGTGCTGCTGCGCCGGCTCGACCGCCTGCCGGCGCCGACGGTGGCGGCGCTGCGGGCCGCCTCGGTGGTGGGTCGGCGCTTCGACGTCTCCTCGCTCGCCGCGGCGGCGGGCGGCGACGAGGACGAGCTCCTCGACCACCTCGACCTCGCCCTCGCGGCCGGCCTGGTCCGCGACGAGGGGGTGGACCGGTTCTCCTTCTCCCACGCGCTCGTGCGCGACACGGTGCGCTCCCAGCTCAGCTCGACCCGGCGGGCACGCACGCACGCGAGCGTCGCCGCGCACCTCGCCGGGCTGCCGGGACGCGAGGTCGAGGCCGCCCACCACTGGCTCGCGGCCGGGCCCGCGCACGCCGCGCACGCCTGGCGCGCCGCCGTCGCCGCCGCCGCGGCGGTCCGCCGGTTCCACGCGTACGAGCAGGCGGCCGAGCTGCTCACGGCCGCGCTGGCGTCGATCGACGTCGCCGGAGGCGCCACGGCGCGCGAGCGCTACGACATCCTGCTCGACCTCGTCGACGCCTACCGGTGGGCGGGCAGCTGGGAGGGGCTGGTGGCCACCGCCGAGCGCGCCGTCGCGGTGGCGGAGGAGATCGGCGACGTCGAGCTCCTCGTCCGCGCGGCGTCGGCCCCGACCGTGGGCGCGCTGTGGCAGTCGGCCCCCGAGGGGCAGGTCCACGCCGGCATGGTCGCGACGCTGCGGCGCGCGCTCGAGCGGGTGGGGCCCGGCGACGGCGCGGTGCGCTGCCGGGCGCTGCTCAGCCTGGCGAACGAACTCTACCACGGCGCGGGCGTCGCCGAGCGACGGGCGCTGCTCGAGGACGCCATCGCGATGGCCCGGCGGCTGGGCGAGGACGTGCTGCTGCTGGACGCGTGCGAGGTGGCCTGCGCGACCCTCCAGGCTCCGGCGACCGTCCACGAGCGGCTGGCGTGGTCGCAGGAGGCGGCGCGCATCGCCGGCCGCATCGGGTACGAGCGCACCTACCTCGTGGCCCTGTGCCTCCGGGCGGGCGTGGAGGGCGAGCTGGGGATGGTGGGGCCGATGCGCGCGACCATCACCGAGGCGCGCCTGCTCGCCACGCGGCTGCGGGTCCCGTTCGGGCTCATCGTCCTGGCGAACCTCGAGGTGCCGTGGCTGGCGATGGCGGGCCGGTTCGACGAGGCGCAGGAGTGGGTCGCCGGGCTGGAGGACCTCGACCGGGTGACCGGGATCCACCAGTCCGGCGAGGCCCTGGCCGGGGCGATGGCCGCGCTGCGGCTGTGGCAGGGCCGCAGCGCCGAGTCCGTCCCGGCGCTCATGGCCATGGACGCCGGCCCCCAGCCGCTCGCGACCACGGTCGCCGTCTTTCTCCTGCGCGCCGGCCTCGTCGACGAGGCGCGGGCCTACCTCGCCGCGCACCCCGCCGGGCTGGATGACGAGAGCTTCGTGGCGCTCCTGGGCTGGTGCATGGCGGGCGAGGCCGCGCTGGGACTGGGCGACGCCGCGCTCGCGGCGGCCGCGTACGAGCGGGCGGTCCCCTACGCCGGGCTCAGCTGCTCGGCCGGGTCCGCCAACGCGTCCGGGCCGGTGGACGCCTACCTCGCGCTCGCCGCCGCGGCGGCCGGGGACCTCGCCGCGGCGGGGCGCCACGCCGACCGGGCCGCCACGCTGTGCCGGGAGTGGGAGATCCCGCTGGCGGGGCGGTGGCTCGCGGCACAGCGGGAGCGGTACGGCTTCTGAGCCCGACCGAGATGGATCGACCGGTGTCGGACCCCTCGGTGAGAATGTCCCGGTGACCACCCCTCCGCCGTCCGCGGTCGACCCCGCCACGCCGCCGGTCCCCGGCGCCGGGAACCCGAGCGACCCCGCCGAGGCTGCCGCCACGGGCGCCGCCGGCACCACCGAGGCGGACCTGCCCACCTGGCGCCGCGACGCGACGATCTTCCTCTCGGGCCAGACCGTGTCGCTGTTCGGCTCGATGCTCGTGCAGTACGCGATCATGTGGCACCTCACGCTCGAGACGAGGTCGGGCGCCGTCATGGCCCTGGCCTCGGTGTTCGGCTTCCTGCCCCAGGCGGTCGTGTCCGTCTTCGCCGGCGTCTGGGCGGACCGCATGGACCGACGTCGGCTCATCATCGGCGCCGACGCGGCCATCGCGGTGACCACCCTGGGCCTCGCTCTGCTCATGCTCAGCGGCATCGACGACCTGTGGCTGATCTACCTCGCGCTCGCCATCCGCTCGGTCGGCGCCGGTGTGCAGATGCCCGCCGTCGCCTCCCTGCTGCCGCAGATCGTGCCGACCACCAGGCTCATGCGGGTCAACGGCATCAACGGCTCCATCCAGTCGGCGATGATGCTCCTCGCGCCGGCCGTGGCCGCCGCCGTGTACGCGAGCTTCTCCATCGTGGCGGTGTTCCTCGTCGACGTCGTCACGGCCGTGGTCGGCATCGGGCTCCTGCTCGCACTGTCCGTGCCGCCGCTCGCGCGCGCCACCGCCACGGCCGAGCGCCCCGGCTACCTCGACGACCTCGTCGACGGCGTCCGCTACGTCCTCACCCACACGTTCGTCCGCTGGCTGCTGGCGCTCTACGCCGTCGTCTTCCTCCTCGTCGTGGCCCCGTCGTACCTCACGCCCCTGATGATGGTCCGCACCTTCGGCGAGGAGGTCTGGAGGCTCACCGCCCTGGAGCTGGCGTTCAGCGTCGGGATGATGCTGGGCGGCGCGGCCATCGCGGCCTGGGGCGGTCTGCAGAACCGGGTAGTCATGGTGCTCGGGTCCACCTTCGTCTTCGGTGCGCTCGCCGTCGGCATGGGCCTCTCGACCCACCTGTGGGTCTTCATCGGCCTCATGTTCCTCGTCGGGCTCGCCGTGCCGGCCTTCTCCACCCCGTCCATGACCGTGCTCCAGGAGACGATCGAGCCGGAGCGTCAGGGCCGGGTGTTCGGGTTCGTCGGCATCGTCATGGCCGTGTCCATGCCGCTGGGCATGGCGGTGTTCGGCCCGCTGGCCGACCGGTTCACGGTCCAGTCCCTGCTCGTCGTCTCCGGCGCCCTGATGTTCCTCGTCGCGACCGTCGCCGTGGTGGTGCCGTCCGGGCGGCGGGCCGTCACCGCGGGCGCGACGCCCGCGTCCTGATCTCGCACCACCCGGCTCCCGGTCACCCGCTCAGCTGGTGCGGGTGCGGGTACGACTCCTGGGCACCGCGGCGGCCCACGGCGAACGCCGCCACCCCGGTCGCGGCGACCACGGCGTCGCCCAGGTCGGCGCCCCGCGCGAGCTCGAGGGCCAGGGCCCCGACGAACGCGTCGCCCGCGCCGGTGGTGTCGACGACGTCGACCGGCCGAGCCCGGGTGTGCTCCGTGCGGCCACCGGCGACCGCATGGGCGGCCCCGGCCCCACCGAGCGTGACCACCACGGAGCGCGGGCCCAGCGCGAGCAGTGCGGTGACGGTCGCGGCGGGGCCGGACCCGGCGGGGATCGTGCCGGCGGGGCCGGACCCGGCGGGCACCATCCCGTGGTGCGCCTCGCCGAGGAGGACGGCGGCCTCGGACTCGTTGACCACGAGCGGGTCGGCGACCGCGAGGACCTCCGGCGGGAGCGTGGCCGCCGGGGCGGCGTTGACCACGACCCGCGCCGACCGCGCCTCGCGCGCGACCTGCTCGACCGTGTCCAGGGGGATCTCCAGCTGGACGACCACGACGTCGGCGGATGCCAGCGCGGCGCGGGAGCCGGTCAGGAGCGCGGGGGTGACGTGCCGGTTGGCGCCGGGCGAGGCGATGATCGCGTTCTCCCCGTCGGGGGTGAGCAGGATGACGGCGTTCCCGGTCGGCGCACCCACGGTGCGCAGGTGGCCGACGTCGACGCCGGCCGCCTCGAGCGACCGGCGGAGCATGGCGCCGTGGTCGTCGTCGCCGACGCAGCCGACGAACGTGACGTCCCCGCCGAGCCGGCCGGCCGCGACGGCCTGGTTGGCACCCTTCCCACCCGGGGTGACACGGACGTCGGAGCCGAACACCGTCTCACCGGCGGACGGCCGGTGGTCGACGTCGAGGACGAGGTCGGCGTTGGCCGAGCCGACGACGACGATGCGACCGCTGCTGCCCATACGGCGATTGTCCCCGACGGCCGCCCCACGGCTCCCCGTCGTCCGTCCACCGCGCCGAGATGCGGCTCGTCCGGCGTCGGACCACCCTGGTGACGAAGCGAACCGACACGGGCGCCGTCGTCGCCCGTCGCAGGCACGGGAGGCCAGCGATGCCGAAGACCAACAAGGACGGCTCAGCGAAGCAGAGCGAGCTGCCCTCGACGCTGAAGAAGTCCGAGGCGAAGGCGCAGCGCACCTTCGCCAAGGCGCACGACTCCGCCGCGGAGACGTACGGCGAGGGCGAGCGGGCCAACCGGACCGCCTACTCCGCGCTGAAGCACTCCTACGAGAAGGTCGGCGACCACTGGGAGGCGAAGGACGAGAAGGGCCCCTCGGACAAGAAGGCCGCAGGCAGCCGTGGTTCCGCCGGGAGCACGAAGGGCGGTGTCGACGCCAACGCCTCGAAGGAGCACCTCTACGACCTCGCGAAGCGGCTGGACATCTCCGGCCGGTCGAGGATGAGCAAGGACGAGCTCGTCGACGCCATCCAGCGGGCCAACGCGAAGCAACCGCTGACGGCACCCGTCGTCAGCAACCGCTGACGGCACCCGTCGTCAGCAACCGCTGACGGCACCCGTCGTCCGGAGAAGAACCGGGGGCGAGTGACCTCCCGCCCGATACCCTGGTCAGCATGGGCCGGGGAGGTCCACACTTGCGCCGACAACGTCGAGCGAGGAGGACCCATGACCACCCGGCTCAACCCCTACATCAGCTTCAAGGACAACGCCCGCGAGGCGCTGGAGTTCTACCGCGACGTCTTCGGCGGCGAGCTGACCATGAGCACCTTCGCCGAGTTCCAGGCGAGCGAGGACCCCGCCGAGGCCGACAAGATCATGCACGGCCAGCTCGAGGCCGGCGCCCTGACGCTCATGGCGTCGGACACGCCCGACGCCATGGGGTACGACGACGGCTCCCGCATCTCCATGTCTCTCAGCGGCGAGGACGAGGCCGAGCTGCGCGGCTACTGGGACAGGCTCGTCGACGGCGGGACCGCCACCATGCCGCTGGACAAGGCACCGTGGGGTGACTACTTCGGCATGTGCCAGGACCGGTTCGGCGTCACCTGGATGGTCAACATCGCCGGCGACGGCGGCACCCAGCCGTCGTAGTCGGGCTCGCCCGCGCGCTCAGCCGCGCCACCACCGCCGGTCGCGCCAGGCCGCCGTCGACCACAGCGTCCAGGCCACGAGGACGGGCTGACCGAGGAGCCGGACGGCCCGGGCCGTGTCCGTGTCCAGCCCGAAGGCGTCGGTCCGGGTGAGGTACTGCGAGACGTTGCCTGGGAAGATCGCGACGAAGAACGCGGCGACCACCCAGCCCACGACCACGCGGTGACGCGGCAGGGCGACGAGGGCGCCCCCGAGCGCCAGCTCCACCACGCCCGACACCACGACGACGGTGTCGCCGTCCACCGGCAGCCACGGCGGCACCTGGGCGAGGAACTCCTCCCGGGCCACCGTGAGATGACCTGTGCCGGCGAGCAGGAGCACGGCACCGAGCAGGAGGCGCGCCGCGGTCCGGCCGCGGGAGACGGTCGGCCGGGTCTCGCGCAGGTGCTCCATGGACGGACGCTAGCAGGGGCTTGACAGCGGACTGAGGCCGGCGCATTGTTGTAAACAACTGATCGGTTGAACAACAAGGACGTTGATCACGTGGCTGACGACGACGAGCTCCTCGACCGGGCCTTCGCGGCCCTGGCCGATCCCGCCCGCCGTCGCATCGTCGCCCGGCTCAGCCGGGGGCCGGCCACGGTCAACGAGCTGGCCGAACCCTTCGCGATCACCAAGCAGGCGGTCTCGAAGCACATCCAGGTCCTCGAGTCCGCCGGGCTCGTCACGCGCACGCGCGACGCCCAGCGCCGGCCCGTCCACCTCAACCCCGCACGGCTGGAGGAACTGACCTCCTGGATCGACCGCTACCGGCTGGTCAAGGAGGCGCAGTACCGCTCGCTCGACGCCGTGCTCCGCACCACCAACCAGCAGGAGTGAGCGAGATGAGCAACGCCCTTCACCTCTCCGTCCCGGAGGGGCTGCCCTTCATCGACTACGAGCGCGAGTTCGACCACCCGGTGGCCGAGGTGTTCCGGGCCCACGCCGACCCCGACCTCTTCGCGCGGTGGATCGGCCCTCGGGGGCTGAGCACGCGGGTCGAGCGCTACGAGTGCCGGTCGGGTGGCACGTTCCGGTTCATCCAGCACGGCGACGACGGCGTCGAGTACGCCTTCCGCGGGGTCTTCCACACCGTGCGGCCCGCCGAGCTCGTCCTCCAGACCTTCGAGTACGAGGGCTACCCGGACGTCGTCACCCTGGAGTCCATGAGGTTCGAGGACCTGCCCGGCGGTCGCTGCCGGCTGACCGGTCGGTCCGTCTACCCGAGCCTCGAGGCGCGGGAGCGGTACCTTGCCGACGGCATGGAGGGTGGGATCACCGAGGGGTACGAGCGGCTCGACGAGCTCCTGGCCGAGCAGGTCCCCGCCACCTGACGCCTTCCTTCGACGTCGCCCACGGCGCACACTTGTCCCATCCCACGGGGAAGGAGCGCGGCCATGTTCGACGGCGAGCACATCCCGTCCGGGTTCGAGCCAGGGGGCGAGCGGGGCTCGATGCGACCGCGGACGAGCCCGGCGGCGGGGTGGAGCCTCCGACGATGGGCCGTGACGGTGCTCGTCGTCGCGGCCGTCGTCGCGGCCGTCGTCGCGGCGCTGGTCGTCCTCGGGTAGCGCTTCCTGCGCGCCGACACCCTCACCGAGGTCGGATGACCACGTCCTCCTCGCCGGTGACGTCCTCGACCTCGTGGCTCGCGCGGTCCATGAGCTGGTCGGCGAGGTGGCGCAGGGCCCGTGCCACGGCGACCTCGTCACCGATGCGCGAGACACGTGGGTCGGCGGGGCTGCGACGGCTCTCCCCGCTCGCGCTGATGCCCGGCAGCGCGTCGCTGATGAGGGCCACGGTGGCCGTCGTGTCGTCGCCCTGCTCGAAGACGGACACCCGCACCTGCCACTCGTGCACGGGCCGGAGCTCCCCGACCTCCGCCGCCGCGGACTCCGCCTCGGTGTGCGTGGTGCGCAGCTCGGCGCTGGGTCCGGGGAAGATCAGGCCCTCGTGCCCGTCGCTCCATCGCACCAGGTAGGGCGGCTCGCCGTCCCCGCCGCGCACCTCGACGATCTCGCCGTCGCGCACCGGTTCCCCGACGTGCTCGGCAGCGAGAACGATGTGGTCTCCACGCTGAGCCCTCATGACCACTCCTCCGGTCGTCTCCCGTTCTTGCTCGTGACTCCAACTGTGGCGCGCTTGGCCCGGTCAGGGAAGGGGCGGGCGTCCCAGGTCGACGACGGCTTGTCTGCCCCGCCTCCGATCACGGAAGCGCAGCATGCGTCGGCGCCTGCGGCCGGAGCGGGCTCCTCGCCCCGAGTCCGGCGGCCGGGACCTCCGCTGCTGCCGGCGACGACGTCGCGCTAAGCGGACACCGACCGTCACCTGCGGGGGCCCGGCACCGAGCGCTGCCGGGCCACCTCCGTCCGTGCGTGGCCACCGGCCCCGCTGCGCGGGCGCGACCCCCTCCCCTCCGGTGCGCCGCGCTCCTGACCTGGCGCTCTGCCCGGTTCGAGGTCGATGATGCTCCTATTGGTTGTCAAGCTGCTTGGAGCCATTGGCGGTAGGCGCGGGCGAGGTCGTCGTCGCGGCGGGTGCCGCGTTCGATGGTGGAGATGTGCATGGGCCAGACGCCGAAGTGGGCGGCGGCCTGGGTCAGGGTGATGTTCTTGGCCTGTCGGGCGGGGCGCAAGTCCGCGGTCGCGGGGGCCGTGACGACTCGGGTGAGGTACTTGAACATCTCCCGGGCGAGGGCACGTTTGAGGGTGCGGAGGATCTCTTTGCTCGAGCGGCCTCTGGCGCGTTGTCGCTGAACGTAGGCGCGGGTGGTGGGGTCGCTGGACATGCGGACCAGGGCGACGCGGTGCAGGGCGTTGTTCGCGGCGCGGTCCCCTCCCCGGGAGAGCCGGTAGCGGCGGGTCTTGCCCGAGGAAGCGGGCACCGGTGCGGTGCCGCACAGTGCGGCGAAGGAGGCCTCGTTGCTGAGCCGGTCGGGGTTCGCGCCGGCGGTGATGAGCAGCTGGGCAGCGGTGTCTGGGCCGACGCCGTGGGCGGCGAGCAGACCGGGGTTCATGGACTCCGCGACGGTACGGATGTCGCGCTCGAGGTCAGCGGCCTGACTAGTGAGGAACTCGTGTCGTGCGGCGAGGTCCTTCAACGCGCGCATGATGGCCGCGCCGACTGGGTCGTAGCGGGTGGTGCGGCTTCGGGACAGTGCGGTGACCAGCTTGGTGTTGGTCATGGAACGGTACTTCTGCCGGATCGAGTCCGGTGCGGTGACCAGGACTTGGTGGATCTGGTGGATCGTCGCCGTGCGTGCCTTGACCGCGGAGCGGCGGGCCAGGTGCAGGGCGCGCAGGCCGAGGATCTTCTCGTCCTTGGGTGGCGAGGTCGCCCGGCCGGAGAGCACCGCACGGGCGGCGTGATAGGCATCGATGGGGTCGGACTTGCCCTGGCGGCGGCGGACGGTCTTGTCGGGGCGCAGCACCTCTCGGACCTCGAGCCCGCCGGCGGCACATGCCCGGGCGATCCCGGCCCCGTAGGAGCTGGTGCCCTCGATGCCGACCCGCTCGATCGCGCCGTGGCTGTTCAGGAAGTCGTACGCCGCCCGGTAGCCCGCCGGAGTGGTCGCGAACTCGGCGTCGGCGATCTCCCGCCCCAGCACGCTCACGACAGCCACATGGATGGTCTCGGCGTGGGTGTCGATGCCTCCGATGACCTCCTCGGCCCCGTCGTCACGGTCGTCATCTCCTGGTGCCGCTGTCATGCTGGAACCGCCCTTTCGCTGGAGTCGATGGGGTCGACGCCGGTCGGGACGCTCAGACAGGACACTGGTGAGGAACTGCCAAGCTCTTATCAGGTCATGACCGGCCCGGCCGGTGCCATGCCCGAGGGGCCGGACAGATCAACTGGAAGGCAACCCAGCAGGGCGCCAGTCAGTAGGCGGGTCACGACCCCTCGGAACACGCTTCCTATCATCAGTGTCAGTGGTCGCACCTACGTTCGACGCATGAGTTCGAGACGCGGTCGCAAGATCGACCTCGCGGCGGCGAGGGCCCGGGGCTGGGACAGCCTGGTCGAGGCCTACCTCGCCGAGATCCGCGACGCCGCGCACGCCCACACTGGAACGGCGGGTGCGACGCCGACGCCCGTCCCCGCTGCCGGCCCGAGGCGGCTCAGGCTCGTGGACGCGGTCTACGCCGAGCCCGTCGAGCTGGCCGTCGCGTTCCTAAAGCCCGACAGCGACGCCGACGCAGGGCTCGACACCGGCGCCGAGCCCGACACCACCGTCGACACCGGGAACCGGACCGGCACCGACCCCGAGGCCGAGGACGAGGCCGAGGACGAGGCCGAGGCCGAGGACACGGGGATGCCAACCGCGGAGGAGATCACCGCCGCCGCCGCGGTGCTGGCGCGGGCCGCGGGTCTGTACGGCGCCCCGCTCGCGACCGCCCTGGACCAGGTCCCGGCGCAGGGTCAGGACCCCTCCGTCCTCATCGAGCTCGTCGCCCACTGGAACCGCGTGATCTCCTGGTCCACCGCCCGCCGGGGGGAGGCGGCCGCCGCCCTTGCCGACGCCGCCGCCGAGCACGCCCGCCACACTCCTGGCCCCACCGTCGACCCCGTCACCGTTGCCGCCACCGAGATCTCGATGCGCCTGACCACCACCAAGCAGGCCGCCACCCGCATGATCACCACTGCCACGATGCTCACCGGCCCCCTGACCGCCACCGGCGCCAGCCTCGAGCACGGCGCGATCGACCCGGTCAAGGCCCAGATCATCGCCGACGCCCTCCACCACATCCCCCACCAGATCGCCTGGGACATCGAGGACGCAGTCCTGCCCGGCGCCCAGGGCCGGACCCCCGCCCAGCTGCGCCGAGACCTGACCCACGCCCTCATCGCCGCCGACCACCACCACGCCGAGGACCGCCACCGCCGCGCCCGCACCACCCGTCGCGTCTGCCACCCCAAAGCGCTCCCGGACGGCATGGCCTCCCTCTACGCAGTCCTGCCCGCCGAGGACGCCATCGCCATCGACCTCACCCTCGACAACGCCGCCCGTCACGCCAAGGCCACCGGCGACACCCGTACCCTCGACCAGCTCCGCGCCGACACCCTCGCCACCATCGCCGTCAACGCGCTGACCACCGGCGAGATCCACTTCACCGTCCCGGCACCTGACCAGGTGGCCGGGACGGCACACACGCCGACGATCGCGTCCGGTCCCGCGCCCGGGCAGGCAGCCCACGACTCACCCACACCGCCGTCCCGAGCGCCGTCACCGGGCTCAGCGCCCGGCCCGGTGCCGCTGACGGCCATCCGGCTCGGCACCACCCCGGTCACGATCCTCGTCACCATTCCCCTGACCACCCTCCTCGGTGGCGGCGAGCCAGCCGTCCTGGACGGCTACGGCCCCATCGACCCCGTCACCGCCCGCGCCCTCGCCCTCGGGGGAACCTGGCGACGCCTGGTCACCGACCCCCTCACCGGCGCCGTCCTGGACCACGGCCGCACCCGTTACCGACCCCCAAAGGACCTCGCGGACCTCGTCCGCGCCCGCGACCGCACCTGCATCCGCCCCGCCTGCAACACCCCCGCCACCCGCTGCGAGCTCGACCACTCCCTCGCCTGGTCCCAGGGCGGCACGACCGCCCTGACCAACCTCGGCTCCGCCTGCGACGGCGACCACGACCTCAAGACCTGCGGCCACTTCGCCGTCCGACAGATCACCAACGGCGTCTTCGAGTGGACCTCCGCCCTGACCGGCCACACCTACCGCCGCGAGCAAGACGGCAGCGTCACCTACCTCAACCCCCACCTCCCCCGACAGCCGCGCACCGACCCTCAGCACGACCCCACCAGACCGACCTCCACACCGCCCTACTAGCGGTCGCCGGTGCGCGACGTCGCAGTCACCGAACAAGGGGCCTCTCTCTCGTTCCTGATCCGAGCTCGTTGTGCGCCGGGACCCCGATCACAGGGACTCGGCGCACCCCGGGCAGCCGGGCGACGAGATGACCGAGCGCGAACACCGTCGGGCCCCCGCGACCGCGACCAGGACGAACTTCGCCGCCGGCGACCAGGGCAGCGGTCGGGCCGATGGGGAGATCGCGACGAGGACGAGGGGGTGGACGAGGTAGGCGACCCACGCCGCGTGCGTGTCGGCCGGCTCCACGGGCAGCTCGTTCACGGTCATGGCGCCACCGCCGCCTCGTCGAGGCTCAGGCGACGAGTCCCGCAAGCTCGGCACCCCACGCACGGGCTCTGTCGAGCTCACCCGCCCGCAGCGGGCCCTTGCCGCCGTCCAGGACGAAGCCCTCCCGCGCGATGACGTCACGTCCGTGCCGGCGCAGCGCCCGCGCGATCGGACGAGCAGCGCCACCGGCGAGCGGGTTGCCTAGGTGCGTGTCGAAGGTGGCGGCCTTGCCGCCGGTGGTTCCCAGATGGGCGAGCCACTCCCTGACCCCCTGCGAGGTCGCCTCGTCCGCGTCGTCGCGACCTCCGCCGTGCGCGTCGTCACCGACGCCGGCGTCCGCGCCTCCAGCACCACCCCCCTCGTGCGCGCCGGCGGGCGGCGCGTCCTCGGCCGCCTTCCCCCGGGACCAGGCCGTGCTCATCCCGCGGACGTGGGTCGGGCCACCGACGACGAGCAGGTCCGGCGCCCGCTCGGCGAGCCCGTCGGCGATGTCCCGCACCGTCACGGTCGCACCCGCCCCACGGGCGCCGTCGGCGATCGCCTCGGCGACCTCACGGGTCGTCCCGTACACCGTCTCGTAGACCACCGTCATCTCCATGACGGGCCACCTCCTTGCCTCTCTCCGGACCGGCCGGTCGACCGGTCCGCCAACCGGTCGATCAGTCCTGCACCCGTCCGAGCACGGGCACGAGGACTCCGCTGACCGCTCCGAGCACGGCACCGGCGAGTGCACCGGTGCACGCTCCGAGCGCGACGTCGGCGAGGTCGGACCATGCGGCGGGCGCCGCCGTCGCACCCGCGAAGATGACCACCATCGCCGGTGTCCACGCCACCGCGCTCACCCCGACCCAGCGCCACGGGCGGGCGACCGTGCCGCGCAGCGCGCCCGCCTGTGCCGCGCCGAGCACGCCGCCCATGAGGAGGCCGAGCCCGGCCGCGACGACGAGGCCCCAGGCGAGCGCCGTGCGGCGAGGCGCCAGCGCGGTGGCTGCGCGAGCAGCACCGGCCGCGGCGGTCATGCCGACCGCCTCCGCCCCGGCGCACAGGAGCACCCAGCGACTCAGCCGGGTCGGTGCCCGGACGGCCGGCCGGGCCGGCGGTTCCGCAGTCGTGCGGACCATCGCCACCTCCAGGGCGCCGGTTCACCCACGCCCCGACCTCCATGGTGCGCACGGCACGGGACGCGGTCCCAGGGTCGGAGGTCCCCGGGCCGCCGCGAGCGAGGACGCCGGGCCGGCACGCACGACGGCGCCGGCCGGACCGCGTGGTCCGGCCGGCGCCGTCGCTCGTCGGGTGTGCCCCACCGTCAGTCCTCCACGGCGTCCTTGAGCTCGTCCTTCGTCATGGTCGAGCGTCCGGGGACGTCCTGCTCCTTGGCCTTGTCGTAGAGCTCGTCCTTGGTGGGCTCGTCCGACCCGCCCGTCGAGCCGGACCCGCCGGCCGGGACGCCGGCGCCGGTCTCGCGGACGAAGCGGGCGCCCATCTCCTCGCGCTCGGCGGCGCTGAACTCCTTCTCGAGGACCGGCAGGAGGTCCTGCTCCTCCTCCTCGACGTGGTGCTCCAGCTCACCGACCATCGCGGCCAGCTTGCCGTCCCAGCCCGCCTCGTCCGGGTCGCCCGCGACGAGCTCGGCCAGCATGCCCTCGATGTGCTTGTGCTCCTCGACGCTGTCGTGGACCTGGTCGGCTTCCTCGCCCTGCCGTTCCCGGATCGCCGGGTACACGAACGACTCCTCGGCCTCGGAGTGCGGCATGAGGAGGTCGCTCACCTGCTGCAGCGCGGCAGCGGCCTCGGCGCCACCCTCCTGCGCCTTGGCGAGCAGCCTCTCGACCTGACGGTGCTGTCCCTTGATGACCTCGACGATGTCCGGCATGGGGCGTCCTTTCCGTAGGTGGGGAGCCTCATCCTGCCGCCCTCGCGACGGACGGCAACCGGAGCGGGGACGTCCGGGCCGGGCGGGGCGGGGCGGGGCCGGGGCCCAGGCCGGGGCCGGGCGGCCGGGGGCCCAGGCCGGGGCCGGCGGCAGGCCCGGGGCCGGGTACCCGGCCGCGTGGCGCCGGCGGGCTACCGTGGCTGCGTGAGCATCGAGGTGCGGCCGGCCACGCTCGAACGGTTCGGGGACGTGGCGACCATGCTCGGGCCGAGGAACCCCACGTCCACCGTGTGCTGGTGCCTGAGCCACCGGGTCGACTCCAGGACCAACCGCGAGCTGGTCGGCCGCGCCCGTGGAGCGTACGTGCGCGAGCTCTGCGGTCGCGCGGTCGCACCCGGGGTCCTGGCCTACGACGCCGGCGAGGTCGTCGGCTGGGCGGCCGTGGCGCCGCGGGCGGAGCTGCCGTTCGCCCGCTCCCGGAAGATCCCGCACGTCGACGACCTTCCCGTGTGGTCCCTGTGGTGCATCCGGGTCCAGCCCGGCCAGCGGGGCCGAGGGATCGCGCACGCGCTGGTCGACGGCGCGGTGGCGTACGCACGGGCCGAGGGCGCCCCCGCGATCGAGGGCTACCCGGTGGACAACGGGGGCCGCAGGGTCGACCTGACCATGGCGTACGTCGGCACGAGGAGCCTCTTCGAGAAGGCGGGCTTCGTCAAGGCCGCCGACACCGGCGCCGTCTCCGGCGGCTTCCCCCGTGTGCTCACGCGGCTCAGCCTCGGCGGCGGCTCGGCCGGGAGCTCGCCGCACGACTGACCGGCTCCCCCGCCTCGCCGTTCGTCGTCGGGCCTCGCCGGGCAAGACCTTCCGCGCACGCCCGCGGAGGGGAACGATGGTCCTCGGAGGAGATGCCCATGAGCGGCCAGCCGGCCATCGTCGCGACGGACCTGTCCTTCTCCTACGGCGACCACCGCGCGGTGGACGGGGTGACCTTCGCGGTCGCACCGGGCGAGATCCTCGGCTTCCTCGGCCCCAACGGCGCGGGCAAGTCCACCACGATCAAGATGCTCACCGGGCAGCTCGCGCCGGGCGGTGGCACGGTCGAGGTCCTCGGTCTGCCGATGCCGGCGCGCCGCACCGAGATCCAGTCGCGCATCGGGGTCTGCTTCGAGGAGAAGAACCTCTACCCGGCCATGAGCGCGGCGGAGAACCTGCGCTTCTTCGCGCGGCTCTTCGGCATCCGCGGCTTCGACCCGGCCCCGCTGCTGGAGCGGGTCGGGCTCGCCGAGCGCGCGAAGGACCGGGTGTCCGACTTCTCCAAGGGCATGCGCCAGCGCCTGATGATGGCCCGCGCCCTGGTCAACACCCCGGACGTCCTCTTCCTCGACGAGCCCACCGACGGACTTGACCCGGTCTCGGCACGGACCATCCGTGCCCTCGTCGTGGAGGAGACACGGCGCGGCGCCGCCGTCCTGCTCACCACCCACGACATGGTCGAGGCCGACGAGCTCTCCGACCGGGTGGCCTTCATCAACGCCGGGCGTGTCCTCGTCCTGGACACCCCCGAGCGCCTCAAGCTCGCGCACGGCGAGCGCTCGGTCCGGGTGCGCAGCCTCGGCTCCGACGGCGCGGTGGCCGAGCACCTGGTCCTCCTCGACGCCGCGGACACCGCCGAGCGCATCGGCGCCGCCGTGCGCGCCGGGGAGGTGCTCACCGTCCACACCGAGGAGGCCACGCTCGAGGACATCTTCGTCCTCTACGCCGGCCGGGGGCTGGCGTCGTGAACGCCGCCATCGTCACGGCCATCCTGCGCAAGGACCTCGCCGCCTTCCGCCGGGACCGGTTCTACGTCCTCATCACCGCCGCCTCGGTGGTGCTCTACCCGCTGGTGTTCTGGCTGCTGCCGGCCACGGTGGACGAGACGATCAGGCTGGGCGTCGCACCGGGTGAGGTCCGTGACCTCCTCGGCGGGGACGCGGCCGCGCAGGGCGGCCTCGACGTCGTCGCGTTCGACGACGTCGCCACCCTCGAGGGCGCGGTCGACGCGGGCGACGTCGTGGCCGGCCTGGCTTTCCCCGCCGACTTCGTCGAGGCGACCGCGGCCGGCGAGCGCACCTCCGTGACCCTCCTCCTCGGCGCCGCGACCCCGCCGGAGCTGAGCGGGACGATGCGCGCCTTCGTCGGGGAGATCGCCTACGCCGTCGCCGGGCAGGCCCCGCCGGTCGACCCCCGCACGGAGATCGTGGTCCTCGGCGAGGACCGGGCCGGGGACCAGGTGACGCTGCGCGAGCAGCTGCGCCCGCTGCTGGCGTTCCTCGTGCTGCTCACCGAGACCCTTGCCCTCGCGGCGCTCGTCGCCGCGGAGGTGCAGCAGCGCACCGTCACCGCGGTGCTCGTGACGCCCGCGACCACCACCGACTTCCTCGCCGCCAAGGGGATCCTCGGCACGGCCATGGCCTTCGTCGAGGCGGTCCTCATCACCGCACTCATCGGCGGCCTCGCCACCGGCGCCCCCATCCTGCTCCTCGCCCTGCTCCTGGGCGCCATGCTCGTCACCGGGTTCGGGATGATCGCCGGCGCCTACGGCCGGGACTTCATGACCGTGCTCTTCCTGTCGGTGATGTTCATGGTGCCGCTCATGATCCCCGGCTTCGCCGCCCTCTTCCCCGGCAGCGCGTCGGGCTGGGTGCAGGCGCTGCCGTCCTTCCCCCTCGTGGACACGATCGTGCGCGTCACGACCCAGGGCGCCGGGTGGTCCGACGTCGCCGGGTCGCTGCTCCTGCTGGCGGGGTGGTGCGTGGCCTCGTTCGCCGTCGGCGCGCTCGTCCTGGGCCGGAAGGTGGCGCGGCTGTGAACGCCTCGGTCACCGCCGGCACCGAGCGGGCAGGTGCCGCGACCGCCGCGCGGACGGGTGCCGGCTTCAGCCTCGGCCGTGCGCTGCGCGTGACGGAGAAGGACCTCCGGCTGGGGCCGCGGTCGCCGATCTTCCTGTGGGCGATCCTCCTGCCGGTCGTGCTCACGTTCGTGCTCACCGCCGTCTTCGGCACCCTCTTCGCCGCACCGCCGCGCCTGGGGATCGTCGACGCCGGCGGCTCGGCCGTCACCTCGGCCCTGCGCGACGCCGAGGGCCTGGTCGTGGTCGAGGTCGACGACGAGACCGAGCTGCGTGCGGCCGTCGAGGCGCACGACGTCGACGCCGGCCTGGTGCTGGGCGCCGGGTTCGACGAGACGCTCGCCGCCGGCGGTCAGCCGGAGCTGGAGTTCTTCGTCTCCGGCTCGTCCCTGACGTCGGACCGGGTGATCCTCGGGGTGACCACCGTGTCGGTGCTGCGCGAGCAGGGCGGGCAGAGCCCACCGGTCGACGTCGTCGTCACCCAGGTGGGCGACGCGGACGTCGTCCCGGTCGAGGACCGGCTGCTGCCGCTCATCGTGTTCTACGCCGTCGTCATCGCCGGCATGTTCCTGCCGGCGGCCTCGCTCGTGGACGAGCGGGAGAAGCGCACGCTCGACGCCGTGCTCGTCACCCCCACCCGGATGTCGGAGGTCCTGCTGGGCAAGGGGGTCCTCGGGGGCTCGCTGGCGATGGCGATGGGGGTGATCACGCTCTGGCTCAACGGCGCACTCACCGGACGGGGGCCGGGGGTCGTGGTCTTCCTCCTCCTCGGCGCCGTCATGGTCGCCGAGATCGGGCTCGTCCTGGGCTGCTGGGCGCGCGACAGCAACACCCTCTTCAGCGCCATCAAGGGCGGCGGGCTGCTCATCGCCCTGCCGGCGTTCTTCTTCCTCTTCCCCGCCCTGCCGCAGTGGGTCGCTCGCCTCGTGCCGACGTACTACTTCCTCGGTCCGATCTACGAGATGGCGAACGCCGGGACGACCCTGGGCGACCACCTGGGCGACCTCGCGATCGGCGTGGCGGTGTGCGTGCTCCTCGCGCCCGCCGTCGTCGCGATGGGCCGGCGGACCGAGCGGCGCGCCGCCATCACGCTGTGACGCGCGCTCAGGTGCTGGGCCCACCAGCCGGCTCTGTTGACGTCCTCGAGCTCGATCTGGACCCATCACCTCGGGTCAACTCTCCTCCTGTCCCGTGGCCGGACCGAGAGTCCTACGTCTTGACGTCGCGGCCCCAGTGCTCCGGGCGGCCCAGGTGCGGCGCGACCCTCGTCGCCCCGTCGCCCTGCGCGGCGGCGAGCTGCGGGCCGGTGAGGAACAGCGCCTCCCGCAGGTCGGCCCCGGCGAGCCGGGCACCGCGCAGGTCCGCACCGAGGACGTCCGCGGCCCGCAGGTCCGCCCCGCGCAGGTCCGCCGCCACGAGCAGCGCGCCCCGCAGGTCCGCACCGCGCAGGTCCGTCCCGGCGAGCCGGGCGCCCACGAGGTCCGCCCGGCGGAGGTCCCGCCCCGCCGGCACGTCCCGTGCGCGACGTGCCCGTCCCTCGTCCATGTGCGCCTCCCGCAGGTAGGCCCGACGCACGTGCGCGCTCACCCGCTCCAGCAGCTCACCGACGGCGCCGCGGCGGGCGGCGACGTCGAGCGCGAGGATCGTCCCCGGGGCACCCCGGGTGAGCGCGTCGACGGCGCCGAACGCGCGGTCGGCCTCGTCGGCGAGGGCCGGCGGGACGGCCAGCCGTCGCGCCTCGTCGAGGTGTCGCAGCATCTCGTGGAGCTGGCGCACCACGGCGAAGACGGCGAACATCTCCTCGGCGTCGCCGCGGTGGTCGCGCCAGTCCCGCCCGCCGTAGGTCAGCCGGGCGACCTTCTGCCCGGCGCCGAAGCAGTCGTACACGGTGCAGCCGGGGAAGCCCTCCTCGCGCAGCCGGGCGTGGATGCCGCAGCCGAGGTCCGCGCGCAGGTTCGGGCAGGGCACGCCGGGCGCCTTGTCGATCGCGAAGTCCGCGGAGGCGACCAGCGGCAGGGCCACGCAGCACAGCGCGACGCACCGCGAGCAGTCCGCGGTCAGCTCGGTGGGGACGCCCCCCGCCACGAGCTCCCCCGGGGTGCCGGTCACGGTCGCCACCTCCTCAGCCAGGCTCCGCGAGCGCCCATCGTAGGCACCGGCTGACGTCCGGGCGGGCGTGACCTCCCACGCACGCGCGGCCGCCGCGGGGCTCACCGCGTGTTGGCGTCGAGGAACCCCACGACCGTCGTGGTCCAGCCGTCCGGGTCGGCGCCCAGGCCGCCCATGTGGTCGGCGCCGTCCACCGTCCACACCGTGACCACCCCGTGGTCCGCCAGGTCGGCAGCCGCCAGGGCCTCCTCCTCGACCGTGCCGGCGACGACGAGCAGCACCGGCCGCGGGGCCGTCTCGGCGACGGCGTCGCGCAGCGGGGGCGGCGGGTCGGCCGGGCTGAGCAGGTCGGCGGCCGCCGTGCGCACCACCTCCAGCGCCTCCTGCAGCGAGCCCCGCCACCCGTAGCCCTCCGAGAGCCAGCCGAGGTCGGCCGCCGAGCGCCCCGTCACTCCCTCGGCGACGACGGCACGGATCCGCTCGTCACCGGCGGCCGCACCGATGACCTCCTCGCCGCCCATCGACAGCCCCACCGCGGCGATCCGCGCCGGGTCGACGTCGTCGCGCCCGGTCAGGTAGGTCACCGCGGCGCCGACGTCGGCGTCCCCGAACCAGCCCCACCGCATCCCGCGGCCGGAGCTCTCACCGTGCCCGCGCGCGTCGACGGCGAGCACGCCGTAGCCCGCCCCCGCCAGCACCTCGGCGTGGTCCACGACCGCCGCCCGGGACGAGCCGGACCCGTGCATGAGCACGACGGCAGCCCCCGTTCCCGACGGGACGTACCACGCGGCGAGCCGGACACCGTCGGCGGTGCGGAAGAAGACCTCCTCCGCACCCGCCGGGGGCGCGGCGGTCTCGGCGGCGCTGCGGGGCGGCACGGAGGCGATGACGGGGGTCGTAAGCAGGTAGACGCCGAGCAGGGACGCGGCGGCGGCGACGAGCGCCACCGGTACCCGCCACCACCCCCGGCTCACGCGCACCAGCGCGAGGGTGCCGGCGACGACCAGCACGACGCCTACGACGGCGACCGACAGCGCGAGGACGGCACCGACGATCCCCACCCCCAGGCGGGGCAGGCCGATCCCCAGGCCGACGGCCGCGAGGACCGTCCCGAGGACGACGGCGAGCACCCCGAGCGCGGCCTGCCAGCGCCGCCGCCGCCACGAACGCGGCCGACGCCAGCGCTGCCGGGCCCCGGACGTCCCGGGCGCCAGCGTGCCGGCCGCGCGCCCACCCTCCGTCATCGGCATCGCCGCCTCCTCGTGGGCCGGTTCCCGGACCCCTCAAGCGTGGGGGCACCGGCCCGATCCCTCAAGGGACGAACGGCATGCGGTAGACCTGCCCCATGGACATCGACGACGTGCGCCGCCGGCTGGACGAGTTCGCCGCGGAACGCGACTGGGCGCAGTTCCACACCCCGCGCAACCTCGTGCTCGCGCTCGTCGGCGAGGTCGGCGAGCTGGCGGAGCTCGTGCAGTGGCGCACCGACGAGGAGGTGCTGGCGTACGCCCGGACCGACGAGGGGAAGGTGGCCCTCGCCGACGAGCTCGCCGACGTGTTCTCCTACCTCGTCGGGGTGGCCGAGGCCGTGGGGATCGACCTCGACGAGGCCGTCCACGCCAAGATCTCGAAGAACGCGCAGAAGTACCCGCCCGATCTCTCACGCGGTTCGAACGCGAAGTACACCGAGCTCGGCGGGGCCGGCTGAGCGGCGGGCGGAGGCGACCGAGCGGCGGGCGGAGGCGGCTGAGCGGCTCAGCCGACCCGCACCTCGGGCCCGACCCAGATGTCCGCGCCACGCGGGGCGCGGGCCCGCCCGGTCCGCCGGACGGGCACCCGGGCAGGCCCGGGCGTGGGTGCCGGCGGTCTGCCCTGCTGGCCGTCGTACCGGGCGCGGCGCCCGGGGTCGCGCAGGACCTCGTAGGCCGCCATGACCCGCCCCAGCGCCCGGTCGTGCGCCGCGTCGCCCGCCGGGCCGGCGGCCGCGCGGCTGTCCGGGTGGTGCTCACGCACGAGCGTGCGGTAGGCACGGCTGATCGCGTCCGCGCCGGCGGCCGGGCCGACCCCCAGCACGCCGTAGAGGTCCGTGTCGTCGGGGTGGCGGTCGTCGGGGTCGCGGTTGCCGAGGTCGGTGTCGTCGGGGTCCGGGTTCACTGGTGGCCTTCCTGGGCGTACGGAAAGCGTCGCGCGGCACGGTTCCCCGTGCCGCGCGACGTGGCCGTCCGTGCGCCGCGGAGGTGCCCGCTGGTGCGCCCAGCCGTCGGTGCCGGGTCCGTGGGGGCGCAGGGAGAGGGCGGGTACCGCCGCGGCGCGCCATCGCCGGGCGGCCACGTGCTGCCCGGCGGCTCCGCGGCCGGCGGGGAGGCGCTCCCGGGGCGGGTGAGGGCCGTCCCAGGCCTCCGCGACGATCTCGTCGAACTCGGCGCGCAGCAGGAGCTCGTCCTCGATCACCAGCTCGAGGAACTCCTCGTTCCGCACGGTCGCGCCGCCGGGCACGACGGGCGACGTCGCTCGCTGCACGGTCATCGTCGATCCACCTGCCGGGTCCGTCCGAGGTTGTCCACCTCCGGTCACCGATCTGTGGTGACCGCCACACATTTCTTATAGCACCACTACGATGTGTTTTCAAGAGCCGACGAGGGAGCAGGCATGCCGCGCAGAGGGTCCCGTACGGCCGGGGACACCACCACACGTCCCGGGCCCGTAGCCGACCGCGCGGCCGACCCCGCCCGTGGCGTGTACGGGATCTCGGTGGCGGCCGAGCTCGTCGGGGCGGACCCCCAGAGCCTGCGCCTGTACGAGCGCCGGGGCCTCCTGGAGCCGGCCCGCACCCCGGGCGGCACCCGTCGCTACAGCGCGGACGACGTCGCCCGGCTCGCCCGCATCGGTGCCCTCCTCGACGACGGTCTCAACCTCGCCGGCGTCTCCGCCGTCCTGGACCTCGAGGCCGACAACGCGCGGCTGAGGGCACGGCTGGACGCCCACGAGGCTGCCGAGGGATCGCCGGAGAGCGGGCAGCCCGGGCGCTGAGTCAGGTCTGCGGCTCGAGGACGAACAGCGGGATCTCGCGCTCGGTGCGCTCCTGGTACGCGGCGTAGTCCGGGAAGGCGGCCACGGCACGCTCCCACCACGCGGCGCGCTCGGCCCCGGTGAGCAGCCGGGCCCGCACGTCGACGACCTCGGGGCCGTCCTGCAGGCGCACCGCGGGGTCGGCGAGCAGGTTGTGGTACCAGGCCGGGTGGGCCGGGGCGCCGCCCTGGGAGGCGACGGCGAGGTAGGCGCCCTCGTGCTCGACCCGCATGACCGGGACCTTGCGGACCTTGCCGCTGCGCGCGCCCCGCATCGTCATGACGACGACCGGCAGGTGCCCGCGCAGGGTGGTCCCGCGCGTCCCGCCCGAGGCCTCGTACTCCTCGACCTGCTCACGCACCCACCGCTGAGGGCTGGGGCCGTACTCCATGTGTGCTCCCCTCGTCGGGGAGCAGTCCATCACGTCGGGGCGTCCGCCCGCGCGGGCGCCACCGCCCGTGGACGCCGCGAGCGCCGCTCGCCCCGCCTGCGCCGCTCGCCCCGCGTGCGTCGGCCCGGTCGCGCCCCCGCCTCGTGCGGCTCCCACCGGAACCGCAGCGCGAGGACGACGACGCCGGTGACGGTCCACGCCGCCAGGACCGCGAGGTGCGCCCACGCCGGGCCGGCGGCGCCGGGTGCAACGGCGTCGGTCATGGCCCGGGCGGCGTGCCGGAGGGGGAAGAACCAGCCGATGGCGTCGACCACGGGCGGGTAGGCCACCCCGACGACGAAGATGTCGGAGATGAACGCCAGCGGCAGCAGGGTGCCGAGCGCGACGCCGACGGCGCCCTGGGCCGAGCGCACGAGCGAGGCGACCGCGATGCCGAGCACCGCGAAGCAGACGGCCGCGAGCACGAACGTCCCCAGCGCCACCGCCCAGCCCGGCTGCAGGGGGGCCGCGAACATGACCCGGGCAAGGACGGCGATGAGCACGAGCGTGAGGAGGGCGACGACGAGCGCGCCGACCACCCGCCCGGCGAGCATCGCCCAGGTCGGCAGCGGGGTGCCGCGCACCCGCTTGAGGGCGCCGCGCTCGCGGTCCTCGGCCAGGGTGGACGGCATGTTGACGTATGCCGTCACCGCGGCGCCGTAGACGGCCATCGTCGCGGCGTAGAAGACCCCCAGCTGCTGGCCGTCGTCCATGACGAGGTCGCCGCCGCCGTTGACCGTCGGCACGACGGCGACGAGGACGACCGGGAAGACCACCGCGAAGAACACCGCCGAGGCGTCGCGCCACAGCGTCGCGTGGGTGTGCGCGACCTGACCGCCGACCAGGGCCGCCGCGGACGGACGAGCCGCGCGACGGGGCACGGCGTCGCCGGGGCGCGCACGGACCCGTCGCGTCCTCGCCGTCGCCTCGGGACGGCCCGGCCGCAGCGCCCACGCGGCCAGCGCGGCGCCGGCCACTCCCCACGCCGCCAGGACGGCGAGGTGGTCGAGCTGGAACCCCGAACCCGCCAGGAAGGGGTTGAGCGCGTCACCGAAGAGCGCGACGAGGTGCTTGAGCGGGAAGGCCCACCCGAGCGACTCCATCCAGGCGGGCATCTGTCCACCGACCATGAAGATGTCGGAGACGAACGCCAGCGGGATGACGATCCCGTTGGTCACCGCCAGGGTCGCCTGCGGGGTGGGCAGCAGCAGCGCGAGGGCCAGGCCGAGCATGCTGAAGGTCAGCGAGGCCACCGCGAGGGTGACGACGACGGCGAGCATGGTCCGGCCGAGGATCTGGACCCCGTAGAAGGCCGCGCCGGTACCCAGGACGAGCCCGCAGGCGAGGAGACCGAGGAGGACCGCGGCCCCGACCCGGCCGCCGAGCAGCGCCCAGCGCGGCAGCGGCGTCCCGCCCTGCCGCTTGAGGACCCCGGTGGCCCGTGCCTCGGCGAGGCCCACGGCGAGGAAGGAGAAGCTGGCCATGACCACCCCGAACGACGCCATGCCGGGGGCGAGGAACTGCGCCAGGCGCACCCCGCCGCGCACGTCGATGGTCTCGTTGCCGAGGAGAGCGGCGAGCAGGACGAAGAAGGCCAGCGGGAAGGCCACGGAGAGGATGAGGGTGATCGGCGTGCGCAGCAGGGTGGCCAGCTCGTGCCGGACCTGGCGCGCGAGGATCCCGGCGTCGCGGCCCATCAGGTCACCGGTCCCCCGGCCCGCTCACCCACGAGGTCGAGGTAGACGTCCTCGAGGCTCGGGCGGACCAGCGCGAGGTCGGCCAGCTCGACGCCGCGCCCCAGCGCCCAGGAGGCGAGGGCCGCGACGTCCGCCGTCGCGGAGCGGGTGCGCACCTCGACGAGGTCACCCACCTGCCGCCGGTCGACCCCGAGGGACGGCAGCTCTCCCAGGCCCGTCCCGGGCGGGAGCCGGAAGGAGATGACCGGGGCGAGGCCCGCCGCCGTGGCGAGCTCGGCGGGCGTCCCCGCGGCGACGACCCGCCCGTGGTCGACGACGACGACACGGTCGGCCAGGTGCTCGGCCTCGTCGAGGTAGTGGGTCGTGAGCAGGATCGTGGCGCCCAGGTCGCGCAGGCGGTCCACGAGCTCCCAGGCGCGGCGCCGCGCCGAGGGGTCGAACCCGGTGGTGGGCTCGTCGAGGAAGAGCATCTCGGGCCGGCCGACGATCCCCAGTGCCAGGTCGAGCCGGCGCCGCTGCCCGCCCGAGAGGGTCCGCACCCGGGCGTCGGCCTTCTCCTCCAGGCCGGTCAGGACGAGGACCTCGTCGACGGCGCGCGGGCGGGGGTAGTACCCGGCGTGGAGCCGGACGAGCTCGCGGGGGGTGAACAGCTCCTCGAAGCCCGCCTCCTGCAGCACGACGCCGATCCGCTCGCGGAACTCGCGACCGCCGGTCTCCGGGTCCGTGCCTAGCACCCGCACCGTGCCGGCGTCACGGCGGCGGTACCCCTCGAGGATCTCCACCACGGTGGTCTTGCCCGCGCCGTTGGGACCGAGCAGCGCCACCACCTCGCCGTCGTCGATGGTGAGGTCGAGCCCGTCGACGGCGGTGACGTCGCCGTAGACCTTGCGCAGTCCCTCGACCTCCACGGCCGCCATCGGTCCTCCTGTCCGCGCAGGGGCGCGACGCGCACGCAGGGTGACGCGCGGACGTCCGCCCACCACCAGCCTCCGCCCGCCGCCCGCCGGGCGGCCAGGCACCGAGGTCCCAGGGCACGGCTCATGGGAGCGGCCGAGAAGCACGAAGCCCGGCTCCTCGGGCAGAGGATCCGGGCTCGTCGACACGCAGATCTGTGGAGCTAGAGGGATTCGAACCCTCGACCTCTTCCATGCCATGGAAGCGCGCTACCAACTGCGCCATAGCCCCGCTGCCCCGTGGGGCGTGGACTACTTTAGGCCATCGGTGGGGGCCAACACCAAATCGGTCCGCCCCGCTCCGACGTGACCCTCACCACGGGAGACCGACCGGCGTGTCGGCGGTCTACCGTGTCGGGCATGAGCGAGAGCAACAGCGCCGCGGAGGAACGCGCGATCGCCTACGCGCAGCACCTGTTCGACCGCGCCCAGAACGCGCTCGTCCGCCCCCTGAGGGCGAGCCGCGGACGAGCTCTCAGTCCAGGCCGAGGTTGTAGGCGCTCAGGCGCCAGACGGGCTCCCGGCCGGGGTTGGGGTGCATGAGGGTCCAGGCGCAGTTCTCGAGGCCGGTCAGCCCGAACCACTCCATCGGGTCCAGGCCCATGAGCACCGTCTGCCCCAGCGTGATCGCGGCGCCGTGCGCGACGACGACGAGGGTGTCGTGCTCGCCGAGATCGGCAGCGGCCTCGACGACGGCCTGCGCGACGCGCGCGCCGCAGTCGCCGCGGGTCTCCGCGCCGACGCCCTCGGGCTCACGGCCGCGGCGCCACGCCTGGAAGGCGTCGGGCCAGCCCTGCTTGATCTCGCCCTGGGTCAGGCCCTCCCACGCGCCGAAGCTGCGCTCGCGCAGCCGGGGGTCCGGGACCGGGACGATGCCCGTGAGGTCGGCGAGGGCCTTGGCCGTCTCGGTCGCGCGCACGAGGTCGGAGGTGATGATGCGGGTGGGCTCGAGCCCGGTCAGCGCGGTCGCCGCCAGGGTCGCCTGCCGACGTCCGTCGTCGTTGAGGGCGATGTCCACCTGCCCCTGCAGTCGCTGCTCCTTGTTGAAGTCGGTCTGGCCGTGGCGCCACAGGACGACCGTGCCGGCGGTCATGAGTCGCCGGCCTCGTCCTCCGCCGCGGCGTAGAGGTCGGCGGGGAGCTCGACGACCGGGCAGTCCTTCCACAGGCGCTCGAGCGCGTAGTACTCGCGGTCCTCCTCGTGCTGGACGTGCACGACGATGTCGGCGTAGTCCATGAGCACCCAGCGGGCCTCGGTGACACCCTCCTTGCGGACGGTCCGCGCACCCTCCTTGTGGAGCGCCTCGTCGATGGCCTCGACGATGGACTTGACCTGGCGCTCGTTGCTGCCGGACACCACGAGGAAGACGTCGGTGAGCACGAGCCGCTCGCTCACGTCGAGCGCGATGATCTCCTTGGCCTTCTTGTCGGCCGCGGCGCGCGCGGCCACGACGGCGAGGTGGCGCGACTTGTCGTCAGCGGACACGGGACTCCTCAGGACGGAACGGGGGCTGAAGAGCGATCCTACGGGACCGTCACCACACCCACGCCGCCGGTCCCGCCCGCTGTGTCGCGCATCACCGCCGCCGCGGCGTGGTCGGCCTCAGCGGCCCCGGCCGGGTCCCGGAAGGCGAGCAGGCCGATGAGGAGGCCGATGATGACGGCGGCGAGGACGAGCGCGACGATGCGCACCACCGACGCGGCAGGGTTGCGCGGACGCATCTCCTCGACGTAGGCGGCGTCGTCCTCGGCCTCCGCGGCGCTGGCCGCCGAGACCTGGTCGGCGACCGCGGCCACCCGCTCACGCATCGAGCGCCGGGGCGCCGGCTCTCGCCGGTCCCGGCGGCTGGTGGTGGCCTCGGCCTCGTCGGGCGAGGAGCCCGAGGCGGCCGTGAAGCCGCTGACCGGTGACCAGTTCGGGCGCAGCGGCGCGTCGTCGTCGTCCTCCGCCGCGAGGGCGGCAGCGGCGTAGGCCTCGGGCCTGCTCGCCGCCGAGCGGGCCGAGCCCGCCGAGCGCGGCGAGACCGGCGGCATCGCGACGGTGCGGTCGACCTCGGAGACGGCGTCCGGCGACGACGCGGACACCGCCGACCAGCGTGGCGACGCGAAGCCCCCGGTCGCCGTGCGGGGCTCGCTGCCCGCTGATCGCGTCCCGTCCGCCGCCCGGTCGGCCTTCTCGGGCAGGTGCGCGCCCTCAGGCTCGGTGGTGCGCGCCGCCTCGGGCTCGGACGTGTGCTCCGCGAGGTGGTCCTCCACGCGGATCGTGTGCTCGTCGTCGGGCACCACGGGTAGGGAGACGGCGGACTCCCAGGACACCGGGTCAGCGCTGACCTCGGCCACGGGCTCGGGTACGGACTCAGGGCGCGGCACGTCGCCGGTGCGCGCGGCGGCGGGGGCCGGCTCGGGCCCGGCTGGCGTGACGGGCTGGACGTCGGTGATCGTCCCGGTGGAGTCGAGCGTCCGCACGCCCTTCGCCATCGGGGGCGTCCGCACGACCGGCCGGCGGACGACGGCGCGCTGGGCGGGCCGCCGGTCGGCGGAACCCGGCTGTCCGGTCCGGTCCACCGGGTTGGGCTGGTTGCCCTGCTCGGGCTGGTCGGCCTGGTCGACCTGAGCGGGATGGTCACCCTGGTCGGGCTGGTCGGGCTGCGCGGGCTGGTCGGGCTGAGCGGGGCGGGCGTCGCGCGCAGCGGCGCCGGCCAGCCGGAGCGCCTCCTCGGGCGCGAGCTGGCGGCCGTCCTCGCCGACGAGCGGCAGCTCACCGGTGGCGATCGCCTCCAGGCGTGCCTGCTCCTCGAGGGCACGCCGACGCATCTCCTTGCGCGTGATGCGCACCTCGCCGGCGGCCTCGGCCGCGCGCCGCGCCTCCTCCTGCACCTGCCGCCGGCGGCGGCGCTCCCCGCGGCTCTCCTGCTGCTCGCTCACTGCTCGGCCCCCACGGCACGCCGAGGCGGGAGCCCCGCCGTCGTGCCCTCGTTCCTGCTGCCCGTCCGCCCGTGGGGCGCCGCCCCGTCGCGGTACAGGCCGTACTTGTTGATGTACTGCACCACACCATCGGGCACGAGGTACCAGACAGGCTGGCCGGCCGCGACCCGCGCGCGGCAGTCGGTGGAGGAGATCGCCATCGCGGGGACCTCCATGAGCGAGACGCCCGACGAGGGCAGCGCACCGAGGTCGAGCTCGTGACCGGGCCGCGTCACCCCCACGAAGTGGGCGAGCGACCACAGCTCGTCCGCGTCCTTCCACGTGAGGATCTCCGGCAGGACGTCGGCGCCGGTGATGAAGTAGAGCTCGTCGTCGGGCAGCTCGGCGTGCAGCCGGCGCAGCGTGTCGATCGTGTAGGTGGTGCCGGGCCGGTCGATCTCCGCCCGCGAGACGGTGAACCGCGGGTTCGACGCCGTCGCCACCACGGTCATGAGGTAGCGGTGCTCGGCCTCGGTGACCTCGCGGTCGACCTTGAAGGGCTGGATGCCCGTGGGCACGAAGATGACCTCGTCCAGCCCAAAGGTGTTCGAGACCTCGCTGGCCGCGACGAGGTGCCCGTGGTGCACCGGGTCGAAGGTGCCACCCATGACACCGACCCGGCGCTTCGCGCGGTCCTTCATCGCGTCCGGCACGGGCTCAGCGGTGGCGGGTACGGATGTTCCGGAACCCGTAGACGAAGAGCAGCAGCACGAGGAAGGCCACCAGCGTGATCCCGCCGAGCAGGTACGGGCTGACCTCGGCCGCCTCGGCGGCCTGCTCGGCCTCCTGGGCGGCGAACGTCATGAGCGAGCTCTTCATCGAAGATCCTTCCGAACCACGGTCCTGAGAGGGGGCCAGTCTTGCACGGTCGGCGCCCGGTCGTGGAGGCCGAACGCGTACCGGGCGACGGTGTCGCGGCCCCGCCGAGAGCTCTCGGCCGGACGACGTCGCAGGTGGCGCGTCAGGGCCGCGTGGGGAACCCGCGCCGTGCGAGCAAGATCACCACGAGGCACGCGAGGAGCACGCCCGCAGCGACGAGCGGGACCGGCCCGACGCCGGCCGAGCCCACGACGAACCCACCCAGGGCGGCGCCGACGGCGATGCCCAGGTTCGACGTGCCGTTGACCAGGGCGCCGGCGATGTCCGGGCCGACGTCCCCGGTGCGCAGGGCGGCCGCCTGGGTCAGGGTCGGCACCGAGCCCATCGCCGCGGACCACAGCACCGCCGCCGCGACCACCCAGCCCAGCGAGTCCTGCCCGAGCCACAGGGCGACGAGCGCGAGGACCATCGCCGTGAGCGTGGTGACGAGCCCCGCCCGGGGCCGACGGTCGACGAAGAGCGCCGCCCCCCAGACCCCGACGATGCCGACGCCGCCGAGCAGGAGGAGGACCGGACCGACCTGGTTCTCCCGTGCGCCGGCGGCGAGGAGCAGCGGGGCGATGTAGGTCCAGGCGGCGAAGTGGCCGAGGAAGACGAGGGCGTTTGCCCCGCCGACGGCCGTGATGGTCGGGCGCCACCACGACCGGGTCGGGCGCGGCCCGGTGCGCCGTGGCACGCCCTCGGCCGCGGGCAGCAGGAGGGCGACGACGACGGTCAGCGCGGCGGCCATCGCGGCCACCGTGACGAACGCGGGCCGCCAGCCGATCGCCGTTCCGATGGAGGTGGCCAGCGGCACGCCGAGGATGTTTCCCAGGGACGCGCCCGAAAGGACGATCGTGATGGCGCGGCCGACGAGGAGCGGCGGCACCAGGCGCGGGCCGTACCCGATGGCGACCGAGAAGAACAGGGCGTGGGAGACCCCGCCCAGCGCCCGCCCGAGGGCGAGGGTGGCGAAGCCGGGGGCGAGCGCGACGAGGACGTTGCTCAGCGTGTACCCGACGAGGGTCGCCAGGAGCACGGGCTTGCGCGGGAGCCGCGCCGTCACCATGGTCATCGGCACCGCCAGAACGGCGACCATGACGGCGTAGACGGTCACCAGCAGGCCCGCGCGGCCCTCCCCCACACCGAGGTCGCGGCCGATCTGGGGCAGGAGCCCCACGGGCAGCATCTCGGTGGTGATGGCGACGAACACCGCCAGCGCGAGCGCGAGCAGGCCCGGCAGGGCCGGGCGCAGGCCGCGCGCCTCCGCCGGAGGGCTGGTGGGCATGGACGACCTCTCGCTCGGCGGGCGATGACGAGGATATCCGCCGCCGTGGTCCGCTCCCCCGGCCCGGGCCCCTGCCGGCCTGTGCCGCTGGTCACCGCCGCGCGGCTCAGGGCGCGCGGACCAGCCCCACCCCACGGTCGGCGACGTCGACCCCCGGGGCCAGCGCCGTGACGTCGGCGCGGGCGAGCATCCGCGCCGCGACCGTGTCCGCCCGGTAGGGCAGCGCGGAGGTACCGACCTCCTCCCACCACAGAGCGGCGACGCCCGCGACGTGTGGGGTGGCCATCGACGTCCCGCTGAGGGAGACGAGCCCGCCGGTGCCCGCCTCGGCGGACAGCACGTCCACACCCGGGCCGGCGATGCCGGGGAAGGTGTTGGAGAAGGGGGCGATCTCCAGCCCCTGGGCGCCCTGCGCCAGCGCCCCGGCGGAGACGACGCCGTCGGCGGCGGCCGGCAGGGAGACGCCGATCTCGTAGTCGGGGTCGACCGTGCGCCGCGACTCGTTGCCGGCAGCGGCGACGAGGATCATGCCGGGACCGAACGCGGCCTGCGAGCGCACGAGGCCCATGAGCGCGTCGAACATGCGCAGGTTGGCGCGGTAGCCCTCCAGGGCGGCGGAGGTGGCGAGGTCGGCGGGCCAGCCGTCGTCGACGAGGCGCTGGACCAGCCCGGGGAAGTCGAACCCGAGCGACATCGAGGTCACCCGGGCGCCCTGCTCCAGCGCCCACTGGATGCCCCGGAAGATCATCTCGGAGGTGCCGCCGCCGTCGTCGCCGAGGACCTTGCCGATGAGCGCGCGGCTCACCCCCGGCGCCACACCGATCCTCGTGCCGCCGACGTCCCGGCCGAGGACCGTCCCGGCGCAGTGCGTGCCGTGCCCCTGGCGGTCGCCGTTGCCCGAGCCGGAGAAGTCCTCCTCGACGACCTCGACCCCGGCGAAGGCGGGGTGGGCGGCGTCGATCCCGGTGTCCAGCACCGCCACCGTGACGCCCGCGCCGGTGCGCGCGGAGACGTCCGCACCCACCGCGGTCACCCCCCAGGTGGGTCCGGGGACGGCGGTGGCGGCGGGTCCGGCGGTGGGGACCGGGAAGATGAGCGAGGTGGGGATGACCGGGGCGACCGCGCGGACCTCGGGGTCCCGGGTGAGCTCACGCAGGTCGGACCGGTCCAGCTCCGCCGTCTCCACCGACGGCACCGCCGGGCCGGACGGGCCGCGCTCGGCCGCCGCACCGCGCCAGGGGTCGGCCGGACGGGCCAGGCTCATGTCCCGCAGGACAGTGTAGTGGCTCATGACCGCTCCTCACGCTCGCCGGGTGGGCTCACCGTACGGCCGCCCGGCTCCCCCTGAACAGGGGTCGTCCCGACGGCGGCGGACCCGACGGCAGCGGACCCGACGGCTGCGGACCCGAGGGCCGCTCAGGGCTCGAGCACCGCCCAGCCGTGCGCGGGCACGCGCGTGCCCGCCCCGCCCGCCACCTCCGCCTGGCCCGCGACCACGGTGCCGACGACGGGCACCTCCGCGGGCTCGTCGGAGATGTTGAGCGCGACGACGAGGCGGTTCTCGCCGTCACGTGCCTCGTACGCGAGGACCTCGTTGGACAGGGTGACGCCGGCGGTGCGCGCCCGGTGCAGCCACGGGTGCCGGCGCCGCAGCGCGATGAGCTCCTGGTGGAGGTGGTAGGTGTCCCAGCCGTACGGCGCGAGGTCGGCCGGCCGCTCCGGGAGGGCGGGCCGGATGGCGTCGTCGCCGCCGAGGCGCTCCTCCTTGACCCCCTCGAACGCCTGCTCGTCGCCGTAGTAGACCGACGGCGTCCCGCCGACGGTGAGGAGGACGACCAGCGCGTGGGCGAGGTGACGGCGGTCGGTCAGTCGGGTGGCGATGCGGGTGACGTCGTGGTTGCCGACGAAGGTCTGCGGGGCGAAGGTCTCGAGCATCTCCCCGTGGCGGGTGAGCGCGTGGTCGAGCTCGTAGAGGTTGGCGTCGTTGAGGGCGCTCCAGATCGCCTTCCACAGCTCGTACTGGGTGACCGAGTCGACCCCGGACCCCGCGACGAATCCGGCGTAGTCGCCGTGGATGACCTCGCCGAGGAGGTAGGCCTCCGGGTGCGCGGCCCGCACGGCGGGCAGCACCCGCTGCCAGAAGGGGACCGGGACGGCGTAGGCGGCGTCGAGCCGCCAGCCGTCGAACCCGGCGCGCAGCCAGTGCTCCATCACCTCGGTCACCAGCTCCGCGACGCCGTCGTCGTCGTGGTCGAGCGCGACGAGGGCCTCGTGGCCCTCGAAGCTCTCGTGCGCCGGCTCGCCGCCCCCCTCGGGCCAGGTGAGGCGGAAGAGCGCGGCGTCGGGCGCCGTCGGGCCGCCCTCCAGGGCCCGCAGGAAGAGCGGGTGACGCGAGCCCACGTGGTTGAAGACCCCGTCGAGGACGACCTTGAGCCCTCGGTCGTGGGCGGCTGCGAGGAGCGCGTCGAGGTCGGCGCGGTCACCCAGGCGTGGGTCGACCTCGAAGTGGTCGATCGTGTCGTACCCGTGGCTGCGGGAGGTGAAGACCGGCCCCAGGAGCAGCCCCGAGACCCCCAGCTCCACGGCGTAGTCGAGCCACTCCACCAGGCGCGGCAGCCGGTGGGTGACCGGTGCGCCCTCCTCGAGGACGGGCTCGGCGTCGAGGGCCCCGAGGGGGTAGACGTGCCAGAAGATCGCGTGCTCGTGCCAGGTCGTCACGGGACGACATCCTCCCCCGGGCGGCGCGGCTCCGCACTCCCGTCACCGCTCTTGCCCCGACACACGTGGAGGAGTTGGCTACCGGCATGGGCCAGGTACGCCAGCTCCGTGTCGTCGTCGAGGCCGAGGACTACGACGAGGCGGTCGCGTTCTTCCGCGACGTCCTCGGCATGCCGGAGCAGGAGGCCTACGCCGGCGAGGGAGGGGCGTCGGTGGTCATCCTCGACGCCGGCCGCGCGACCCTCGAGATCGCCAACCCGGCCCAGAAGCGGATGATCGACGACGTCGAGGTCGGGCGCCAGGTGGCCCCGCACATCCGGCTCGCGCTGGAGGTGGACGACTCGGCGGGGACCACCGAGCGGGCGGTGGCGGCGGGCGCGGAGCTGGTCGCCCCGCCGGTGCGCACGCCGTGGGACTCCCTCAATGCCCGGCTCGACGTCCCCGCGGGGCTGCACCTCACGCTCTTCACCGAGCTGGGGTGAGGTGAGCGTCACTCGAGCTCACCGAGGTGTGACAGAGGCGCTCGAGCTCGCCGAGGGGCGAGGAACGTCAGAGGCGCTCGAGCCGGGGGCTGTTGAGGGCCACGCGACGCAGGTGACCGCCGCCGAAGTCGATGACGACGGTGTCCGCCTCGAGGGTGACGACCCGGCCGACGCCGTGCCGTTCGTGGCACACGCGCTCGCCCACCGGGATGGGGTCACCGGGGCGCACCTCGGCCGCGCGCCCGGCGTTGAACGGGCTGTTGGGGAGGTAGTTCCGACCGGTCGGTGCATGTGAGGCCATGCCTCCATCGTCCCTCACCATGGCCCCTCGTGTGAACAGGGGATGTCTCACAGGTGGCACGCCCGGATCTGTCGGTCCGGTCGCGCCGGCCCGCTGCGAGAGAAGCCGCAGGTCAGCGTGACGGGTCGTGCCCGAGGGAGCGCAGCGTGGCCTCCCGGTCCGGGTCCGCCGCGCCCCCCTCCAGCAGGCTGCGGATCTCCTCCACGACCGAGCGCATGACGACGACGTCGTCGTCGCTCAGCTCTTCCCGCGGCCGGTCGAGCACCTCCAGGAGGGCCCGGGAGCGCTCGGGGCCGGCGTGGTCGGGCAGCGCCTCGACGTCCTGCCCGCCGGCTGTCGTGGTGAGCCACTCGCGCAGCTCCGGTGCGGTCATGGTGACGAGCCCGTGGAAGTCGTCCCACAGGGCGTCGTCGACGGCGGTCTCAGCCATGGTTCCCCCTCGCTGGTGTCCGGTGCGACGACCGTACGGTCCGGCGGGGCGACGCGCACGGCGGGGGCGGCGGGGCGGCGGGACGCCCCGCGGCGGCGGCGCCACGGGGCGGTCGGCCGCGACGTCGGCGTGCGGCGCCCGGCCCGTCAGGCGTGCGAGGGGGCGGTGGGGGCGTTGTGCAGCTCGAAGGTGAGCTGGTCGGGGTAGCAGTGGAACCACTCCTCGCCCGGCTCGTAGGACCGGACGATCGGGTGGGCGGTCATGCGGTGGTGGGCCGTCGCGTGCCGGTTCGGCGAGGAGTCGCAGCACGCGATGTGCCCGCACGCCTGACAGGCCCTGAGGTGCACCCACGTCGCGCCCATCGGCAGGCAGTCCTCGCACCCCGGGGCGGCGTCCGGAACGACGTCGTGGTCGATGGTGTCGAGGTGGCTGCAGAAGGTCATCGGACAATGAGAGCGCACACGGCCAGCGCTCCGCCAGGGTTTGGCCGGACCAATATCCGTCGGGAGCCGTCCCGTCACCCGGGCCACCGGGCGGTGGCCGTGCCGCAGCCGGGCCGGGCCGGGAAATCGGACGGGAACGGAACAACCGCCGTTCGGAGGGTGTTGTCCCGGTCATGAGCGAACCGATCTCCGTCCACGTCTGGTCCGACGTCGCCTGCCCGTGGTGCTTCATCGGCAAGCGCCGCTTCGAGCGGGCCGTCGCCGGCTACGACGGGGAGGTCGCCGTGCAGTACCACTCCTTCGAGCTCTCCCCCGACACCCCGGTCGACTTCACGGGCAGCGCGGCGGACTTCCTCGCCGGCCACAAGGGCCTCCCCGCCGAGCAGGTGGAGCAGATGCTCGCCCAGGTCACCGCCCTCGCCGCCGCCGAGGGGCTGCGCTACGACTACGCCGCCGTGCGGCACACCAAGACCCTCAAGGCGCACGAGCTCATGCACCTCGCGCTGGAGCGCGGGAAGCAGCTGCCGATGGTCGAGGCGCTCTTCTCCGCCTACTTCGAGCAGGGCCGGCACGTCGGCCACCTCGACGACCTCGTCGAGCTCGCCACCGAGGTCGGCCTGGACGCCGAGGACGTCCGCGCGGCCCTGACCGCCGGCACCTACGCCGACCGGGTCGCGGAGGACATCGACCAGGCGCGACGGCTGGGCATCACCGGCGTCCCGTTCTACGTCGTGGACGGGCGCTACGGCGTCTCGGGCGCCCAGTCCCCCGAGACCTTCCTGTCCGTGCTGCGCAAGGTCGCCGATGAGCGACGCACCGCTGCACATGTCGGCGACGGACCCTCCGGCGACGTCGGCACCCAGGACGCGGCACCCGCCGGGGCGGTGCGATGAGCGCCGTGGGCGCGGCCGACCGGTCGGGCCACCCGGGCGTCCGCTCCCTGCCGCCGGCGGCCGTGGCGCCGGTAAGCCTGGGGCTCGGGAACCTGGAGCCCGGGGGCCTGGAGCTCCTGGCGCCCGACCCGGACGCAGGCTGGTGCACCGACGGCGTCTGCCTCCCAGCGGCCGGTCCGAGCGACCGCTAGCCCCTACTGACGGATCTGGCCGTCGCCCTCGACGATCCACGTCGTCGTCGTCAGCTCGGCCAACCCCATCGGCCCCCGGGCGTGAAGCTTCTGCGTGGAGATCCCGATCTCGGCGCCGAGACCGAACTGGCCGCCGTCGGTGAAACGCGACGACGCGTTGACGATGAGCGCCGCGGAGTCGAGCTCCGTGGTGAACCGGCGCACCGAGGTGACGTCCTGCGTGCAGATCACCTCGGTGTGGCCCGAGGAGTAGCGGGAGATGTGCTCCAGCGCCTCGTCGAGGGAGTCGACCACCTTCACGGCGAGGTCGAGCGAGAGGTACTCGGTCTCCCAGTCGCGCTCGGTGGCGGGCTCGAAGCGCAGCCCGGCCGGCAGGGCCGCGGCGGTGGCCTCGTCCCCGTGGATGGTCACGTCCTTCTCGCCGAGCGCGGCCAGCACGGCCGGCAGGAAGGTCGCCGCGACGTCGCGGTGGACGAGGAGGGTCTCCGCGGCGTTGCACACCCCGGTGCGCTGGGTCTTGGAGTTGAGCACGATCGGCACGGCCTTGGCGACGTCGGCCGTGGCGTCGACGAAGACGTGGCAGTTCCCCACGCCGGTCTCGATGACGGGCACGACGGACTCACGCACCACGGTCTGGATGAGGTCGGCACCGCCCCGGGGCACGAGGACGTCCACCAGTCCGCGGGCGCGCATGAGCTCGACGGCGCCCGCCCGGCCGAACGCGTCGATGGACTGCACGAGCGTGCGGGGCAGCCCCTGAGCGGCCAGCGCGTCGCCGAGGACCTCGACGATGACCTCGTTCGAGCTCGCGGCCGCCGACCCGCCGCGCAGGATGACGGCGTTGCCCGACTTCAGGGCCAGCCCGGCGGCGTCCACCGTGACGTTGGGCCGCGCCTCGTAGATCATGCCGACCACGCCCATCGGCACACGGACCTGCCGCAGCCGCAGGCCGTTGGGCAGGGTGGATCCACGCACGACCTCCCCGACCGGGTCGGGCAGGGCGGCCAGCTCGCGCAGGGCGTCGGCGATCGCGGCGACCCGGAGCGGGTCGAGCGCCAGGCGGTCGAGGAGGGACTCCTTCATCCCGCCCCGCCGGCCCCGCTCGAGGTCCTCGGCGTTGCCCGCGACGATGCGGTCCGAGGCGTCGACGAGCGCCTCCGCCATCGCGTGGAGCGCCGCGTCCTTCGTCGCGCGGGTGGCGGTGGCCAGGACGCGGGAGGCCTTCTTCGCCTCGCGCGCGATCGCCGTGACGGCGGCGTGGGCGTCGGGGCCCGGACCGGTCGCGCCGGCCGGTGCGGTCGTCATCGTCTCGCTCATGGACCCAGGCTAGACGCGCCGACCCCGCGGTGGCAGGCCCCGTCTCACGAACGGACCCGTCCCAGGTGCGCGCGGGGCGGCGGCCCAGCACCCTGGTGCTCGTGACCGTCCTGCTCCTCCTCGCCGGCCTCGTCCTGCTCGTCCTCGGCGGGGAGGTGCTCGTCCGCGGCGCCGGTGGCCTCGCCCGTGCGGCGGGGATGTCCCCCCTGGTCGTCGGGCTCACCGTCGTCTCCTTCGCCACCTCGGCGCCCGAGCTCGCCGTCACCGTCGACGCCGCCCTCTCCGGCAGCCCCGGACTGGCGGTCGGCAACGTCGTGGGGTCCAACGTCGTCAACGTCCTGCTCGTGCTGGGGGTGTCCGGGCTGATCCTGCCCCTCGCCGTGCGCAGCGCGCTCGTGCGCCGCGACGTGCCCGTGATGATCGGGACGTCCGTGCTCCTGCTGCTCCTCGCGCTCGACGGTGCGGTCACACCCGTCGACGGCGTCGTCCTCATGGCGGTCCTCCTCGGCTACGTCGTGTGGACGGTCCTGGGGAGCCGCCGGTCCGACGTCGTCCCGGCCGACCAGGCTCCGCGGACACCCCGGCGCCTGGTCCTGGACCTGCTGAGCGTCGCCGCCGGGGTGGCCCTCCTCGTCCTCGGGGCGCGGTGGATGGTCAGCGGCGCGACCGACGTCGCCACCGCGCTGGGCATGAGCGACCTCGTCATCGGTCTGACGGTGGTGGCGGTGGGGACCTCGCTGCCGGAGCTGGCGACGTCGGTGATCGCGGCGGTGCGCGGCTCGGTGGAGATGGCGGTGGGCAACGTCGTCGGGTCGAACATCTTCAACATCGGGGCCGTCATGGGCGGCGCAGCCGTGCTCGCCCCCGGCGGTGTCCCGGTCGACCCCGGCGCGGTCCGGTTCGACCTGCCGGTCATGGTGGCCGTCGCGGTGGCGCTGCTGCCGGTGGCGTTCACCGGCTTCACGGTCGCCCGCTGGGAGGCGGCGCTGTTCGTGGCCTACTACGCCGCCTACGCCGCCTACCTCCTCCTGGACTCCGCGGGGCACGACGCGCTCGCGCCGTTCAGCACGGTCATGCTCGTCTTCGCCCTGCCGATCACCGCACTGACCCTCGCTCTCCTCGTGGGGTACGAGCTCGGGCGGTCCCGCGGGGGTGGCCCACCTCGCACCGGCGTGCCGGAATGATCTCGGCGCGGCAGTGTTGACACCACTGAGACCGACCCGCCGTCCGCCGACCCGGAAGAGGAAGCATGGCTACCAAGAACATCACGCTGGAGCAGTTCGAGCAGACCGTCAGCGCCGAGGGCATCACCCTCGTCGACTTCTGGGCCGACTGGTGCCAGCCCTGCAAGCGGTTCGCCCCCGTGTTCGAGGAGGCGTCGGAGACCCACCCGGACATCACCTTCGCCAAGGTCGACACCGAGGCCGAGCAGGAGCTCGCCCAGCAGCTCCAGATCACCGCGATCCCCACGCTCATGGCGTTCCGCGACGGCATCCTCGTCTTCTCCCAGGCCGGGGCGCTGCCGGCCAAGTCCCTCGAGCAGCTGGTCGACGGCGTGCGCGAGCTGGACATGGACGACGTGCGCAAGCAGATCGCCGAGCACGAGGAGAGCCACCACCACTGACGCGCTGCGGCGGCCGCTGACCCGCCTCCTGGCGCGGCGCCCCCCGCGATCGCACGACCGACAGGGCCCACCCCGCACGGGGTCGGGCCCTGTCGCCGTCGCTGGGCGGGCCCTGTCGCCCGGTCGGTCCCACAGGGTCCTCACCGGCTCGGTCCGGTCGGTCCCAGGCCCTCACCGGCTCAGTGGGGAAGAGGCAGCGGATCGGGTGACATTCGACGGCGCACCGCCGCCGAATGCTCCCCGGCATGATCCCCGGCAACGCCGACCGCTCGGCGCGCCCGGCCCTGAGCGCTACGCGGGCCGGGCCGCCGCGCGCCGACGGTGCTCGGCCACCTTGTGGCGGTTGAGGCACCCGGCCGAGCAGAACTTCTTCCGGCCGGCCGGCGAGGAGTCGGCGAAGGCGTCCGCGCACCGCACCCCTTGGCACAGGCCCAGCCGGTCCTCGCCGCGCACGTGCACCCAGTCGAGCAGGCCCACCCCGAGGGCGGCGCGCAGGGCGGCGCGGCCGTCGGTGACCTCCCAGGCGATCTGGCCGTCCGTGCCCAGGCGCGGCGTCGGTCCGGCCGGAGCGAGCAGGTCGTTGACCGCCGCCGTGACGTCCTCGCCGTGCTCGGACCTCACGAACACCTCGTACGCGTCGTCTGCCAAGGCGTGGAGCTTCCCGACGGCGAGCGGCGGCAGGTCCTGTGCGACCGGCCCGAGCACCTCGTCGAGGGCGCGGTAGCCCTTGTCCTCGTCGTGCGCCGCCCGGCGGGCACGGACCGAGTAGTGGTTGACGAAGTCGACGACGGCGGTGATGTCGAGCCGCGGGACGGTGGCCATACCGCCATGGTAACCCCCCGCACCCGCTCTTGGGGTTACATGAGATCGGACCCCCATCCGCCACCGGGACGGGAACAGAAGGGCGCACCCCATGGTTGTAACCCGCAACACCTTGTCATAGGGTTACATCTCGGGTAACCTGTATCACATTGCTAACAGGTTACTCCCGGGTCGGGTCACCCGCTCCGACCACCCACCCGGCACCACAGTGCCGAGGCGACGACGCCAGACACGAGCACCAGGAGATGGACCGTGGACCACAGCTGGGGATACGCGACCGTGATGTTGAGCTCCGTCCGCCACGCCGAGCTCATCGCCGAGGCCGAGAGCTACCGGCGGCTGCAGGCACGGCCCCGTGCGCCCCGCCCCACCGGCCCCACCGGCCGCGCGCTGCGCGAGCTCGGGACGTGGCTGCGCCACCCGGTACGCGTCGAGGAGCGCTGGACGCTGGCGCACTGAGCCGCCCGGGACGGGTCGCGCCGGACGTGCGGGAGCACGTCCGGCGCGGCCCGTCACCCGGCTACAGGGTGACGTACCCGCCGTCGGCGGCGATGCGGTCGGCGTCCGGGTCGTCGAACCAGGTGCCGTTCTCGCCCAGGTACCGGAAGTGGACGTCCGTGCCGGCGGGCACGGTCACGGCGACGGACATGGTGCCGTTGCTGCGGCGCCTGAGCACGTGCGCGCCCGGGGTCCAGTCGTTGAACGTCCCGACGACGCTCACGACGCCGGCCGGGTGGTCGGCCGGGAGGGCGAAGGTGAGCCGGCGGCCGGCGGCCGGGGCGGTGGACTGCTTGATCACGGTGTTCCTCTCGACGGTGGCCTCTTCGAGCGCCGGCACGGATTCTGCTGGGCCGCGAGCCGGGACCGGGGCAACCGACGGGTGAGGTGCGACACAGGCGATGTCGGCGCAGGTCACGATCGCGCCGCGGCTTCCCCCCGGCGTGTCCGGGCGCGTCGGGCGCGCCGCCGCCGCCCCGATCGCGGCCGAGAGCCGACGCGCGCGGCGGTGGGGACCCCGAGCGGGACGGGCCGGCCGCGGGGCACGGGTCAGGGGGCATCTCAGGGACCGTTCAGGGCCGATCCCCGATGACCGCCCACCTCGCCGGTGCCAGGCTCGAGACGACCCCGAACACGAACCGAGGAACTCTCATGCTGCTCCCCCGTCTCCCCCTCTTCATCGCCGCCCTCGTCAGCTCGGTCTTCCTCGTCGGCTGCTCCACGCCGCTGACCTCCGGCCCGCGGACCGGCGAGGACCGCGACATCGACGGCGCCGTCACCGCCGTCGAGCTCGACGGCTTCGGCCGGGTCCGGCTCACCGTCGGCGCAGAGCCGTCCCTGCGCGTCACCGCCGGCCGCAACGTCCTCGACGACGTCGTCACCGAGGTCCGCGACGGCGTCCTCCACCTCGACGTGCGCGGCGGCGGCCTGCGCATGGCCAACCAGGACATCACCTACGACGTCGTCCTGCCGGAGGTCCAGGGCATCACGGTCGGGGGCGCGGGCGACGTCGAGGCCCTCCTCGAGCCGGGCGACGCCCTCGCCGTCTCGCTCGACGGAGCCGGCCGCATCGTCGCCGACGGCGTCGACGTCGAGGTCCTGCGCGTCGCGATCGACGGGGCCGGGGAGGTCGAGCTCGTCGGCAGCGCGCAGCGCCAGTCCGTGACCCTGGGCGGGGTCGGCACCTACTCCGGTGAGAACCTCGACTCCGTCGACGCCGAGGTCGTCGTCGGCGGCGCCGGCAGCGCCGACGTCCTGGTCACCGGCTCGCTCGACGCCCGGGTCGACGGCGTGGGCTCGATCTCCTACGCCGGCGGCGCGGACGTCACCGAGCAGGTCGACGGCGCCGGGTCCGTGCACGCCCGCTGAGCCCGGCACCTCGAGCGCGGCTGGTCACCGGCCTGCGGCCCGGCCCCGCCGGCGGCCGCCCTGGGCCCCGCGCCCGGGGCGGACTACCGTGGGACCGAGCAAGGAGGCCGCCATGAGCAACGAGCCCGCGGACGCCGACGCCCCCCTGGTCAAGTCCCTCGTCGTCCCGCTCCGGCCCGAGCAGGCGTTCGAGCTCTTCACGGCCGGCATGAGCCGGTGGTGGCCGCTGGACTCCCACTCCGTCGGTGAGGACCACGCCCACGCCGTCCTCGTCGACGGCACCGTCGGCGGCGCCGTCACCGAGTGGGTCGACGACGGCCGGTCGGAGGTGTGGGGCCGCGTGACCGCCTGGGAACCCCCGGGGCGCGTCGCGCTCGACTGGTTCCCCGGGCACCCCGAGAAGGAGGCCACGCACCTCGAGGTGACCTTCGTGCCCGCCGACGGCGGCACCCGGGTCGAGCTCACCCACTCCCGGTGGTCCGCCCGGCCCGACGGCGAGCTCGCCCGGACGGAGTACGACCCCGGCTGGGACTACGTCCTGGGGCGGTACGCCGGCCGCGCCGCCGCCCCCTGAGCGCCGGCGGCTACCCGCCCGGGCCGAGCACCCGCCCGAAGCAGAGGCTGACGTCGGCGATGACGGCGTACTCGCCGTAGACGGGGATCACCGCCCAGCCGGCCGCCTCGTACAGGGCGACCGCCTCGGGCTGACGGGTCCCGGTGTGCAGGACGAGCGCCCCGGCTCCCCGGCGGGTCGCCGCGGCGGTCACCTCGGTGAGCATGCGCGAGGCGAGGCCGAGCCGGCGGTGCGTGGTGGCGACGAAGAGCTTCTTGACCTCCAGCGGCGCGGCCACGCCGGCGACGTCCACCGGCTCGGGCAGGTGCCGCAGCGACCCGCACGCGACGGGCACCTCGCCGTCGAACGCGACGAGCGTCAGGACCATCTCCGCCGGGTCGGGACTGAGCGCGGGACCCAGCCGGTGCGCCTGGTCGGCGTACCGCGGGTCGATCTCGGCGCCCATGCCGGCGCGCAGCGCCACGGCCGCCGGGTGGTCCCACGCCACCTCCCGGACGACGGCCGCACCCGCCCCATGCGTCGTGCCCGACGTGGCGGGTCCCGGGCTCACACGACCCCCGCGGTACCGAGCGCCGTGCCCACCGCGAAGGTCACCGCGAGCGCCAGCGCTCCGCCGACGACCACCCGGGCCGCCGCCCGGGCCCTCGACCCGCCGCCGATCCACGCGGCCACCGTCCCGGTGGCCGCGAGCGCGACCAGGGTGGCGACGAACGTGACCGGCACCCGCACGCCGGGCCCGGGCAGGAGGATCGCCAGGAGGGGCAGCACCGCACCGAGCGTGAAGGCGATCGCCGAGGCGAACGCCGCGTGCCACGGGCTGACGACGTCATCCTGGTCGATGTTGAGCTCCATGGACAGGTGGGCGGCGAGGGCGTCGACCTCCGTGAGCTCGGTCGCCACCTGACGGGCCGTGCGCGGGGTGAGGCCCCTGGCCTCGTACATCGACGCGAGCTCGTCGAGCTCACCCTCGGGGTCCTCCGCCAGCTCACGGGTCTCCCGGGCGATGAGCGCCTTCTCGCTGTCGCGCTGGCTGCTCACCGAGACGTACTCGCCCAGCGCCATCGAGATCGCCCCGCCGACGAGTGCCGCCGCACCGGCCGTCGCGATGGGTCCGGTCGCGGACGTCGCACCGGCGACGCCGACGACGACGGCGGCCGTGGAGACGATGCCGTCGTTGGCGCCCAGGACGCCGGCGCGCAGCCAGTTCAGACGCTGGGCGAGGTTGGTCCGGGTGTGCGGCTCGACCGGGGCCTGCGGGGTCTGCGTCATGGGCCCAGCACACCACCGGCCCCGGCCCCGCGGCAACGCAGGCAAGGCTTCGCTCTCCCGCCCCCACGCCCTCCCGGGGCGGTGGTCATCGCGACTCGACGACGACGTCCGCGGGCTCCTTGTCGGGTCGCCACCCGCGCCAGCGCGGGTGACGCAGCCGGCCCTCGCCGGTCCACTCCGAGAGCTCGACCTCCGCGACCCGGTTCGCGGTGACCCAGCGGGCGTCCTTCGCGTCCGGGCGGGGCACGTCCGCCACGGGCGGGGTCCGCCGTTCCTGGCGCGAGAGCTCCTCGGCCCAGGTGCGGGCCTCCCGCTGGGTGAAGCCGGTGCCCACGCGCCCGGCGTAGCGCAGCTCGCCGTCGTCCCCCGGCACCGCGACCAGGAGGGAGCCGACCGCCCCGGAGCGGTTGCCCTGCCCGGGTCGCCACCCCACCACGACCACCTCCTGGGAGAGGGTGTGCTTGATCTTCACCCAGGCGCCCGAGCGCCGCCCGGGGGTGTAGGCGGAGTCCCGCCGCTTGGCGACGACCCCCTCCAGGCCCCAGGCCCGGCTCGCCGCCATGGCGGCGTCGACGTCGCCGTCGAAGGCCTCGGGGACCTCCACCCGGGAGTCGGCGGAGGCGTCCACGAGCTCGCGCAGGAGCGCTCGCCGCTCGTCGTAGGTGCGCCGCAGGTACGACTCGCCGTCGGCCTCGAGGAGGTCGAAGAGCATGAGGTGGACCGGCGCGGAGGCGCGGGCCCGCTCGATGTCGCGGGGCCGGACCAGGTTGAACCGCTGCTGGAGCAGGGAGAAGCTCGGGCGGCCGCGCCGGTCGAGCGCGACGATCTCGCCGTCGAGGACCGCCTCGCCGGCGCCGGTGAGGCAGCCGGCGACGTCGGCGAGCTCGGGGTAGAGCTTGGTGACGTCGTTGCCGTTGCGGCTGAGGAGGCGCACGTCGTCGCCCTCGACGACGACGACCGCCCGGGCGCCGTCCCACTTCATCTCCAGCGCCCAGTCGTGCCCGGCGGAGAGGTCGCCGACGTCGCCGGCGGTGGCGAGCATCGGCGAGGGCACGTCACGGCGGGCGGCGCGGCTCGCGGCCCGGGGCGACGTCGACCCGGCGGGCCCCGGCGCAGCCCTGGGGCTCCTCGACACCGGGCTCCGCGGCGCGGTGCCCTTCGACGCAATGCCTCTCGGCGCGGTGCCTCTCGGCGCGGTGCCTTGAGCCGCGGTGCCTTGAGCCGCGGTGGCCGTCGACGGCGCCTCCGTCGACGGCGCAGCACGCCGGCCGTCGGCCATGAGGTGGATGAGCCAGCTGCGCGGCTCCTGCCCACCGCGCCCGCCGGTGTGGATGAGCGCGAGCCGCGCGGTCCGCCCGGGACCGTCGGTCTCGAGGCCGCCACCTTCCTGCCCGGTGAGGCTGACGATGACCTCCTTGCCCTCGTGCCACTTGTCGTACTCGTACGTGCCGGAGTCGAAGATCCGCACCTCCCCGGCGCCGTACTCCCCCTCGGGGATCGTCCCGGCGAAGGAGCCGTACTCCATCGGGTGGTCCTCGGTCTGGACCGCGAGGTGGTTCTGGGCCGGGTCGGTGGGCACTCCCCTGGGCAGCGCCCAGCTGACCAGCACACCGTCGTGGGCGAGGCGGAAATCCAGGTGCCACCGGCGGGCGTGGTGCTCCTGGATGACGAACGTCTGGGTCGCGCCGGTGGTGGGGGCGACGGCGTCGGGCACCGGCTCGGGGGTGCGTCCGGGGTTGCGCATGGAGCGGTAGGTGCCGAGGAAGTCGTGACCGGGCACCCCCTGGCCGAACTCGCCGTCCCGGGCGGGGAACATCGCCGCCATGGGGTCCCCGCGCCGCCGGGCCCGGTCGAGGACCTCCGCGAGCTCGAGGTGGCGCAGCGTGGGCGAGGCCAGCTCGCGCCAGGTCCGGGGGGCCGCCACGGTCGGTCGGGTCCGGCCGCGCAGCGAGTACGGCGCCACGGTGGTCTTGCTGCCGTTGTTCTGCGACCAGTCGACGAGCACCTTGCCGGCCCGCAGGGTCTTCCTCATGTCCGAGACGACGAGGTCGCCGTGGTCGGCCTCGAGCGCCCGCGCGAGCTCGTGCGCGATGGCGCTGATCTCGTCCGAGGTGTGTGTGCCGTCCAGGGCCGCGTAGAGGTGGATGCCCTTGGAGCCCGAGGTCACCGGCACCGGCTCCAGGCCCATCCCCCGCAGGAGATCCCGCGCCCACCGGGCCACCTCGGCGCACTCCGCGAGCCCGGCGCCCTCGCCGGGGTCGAGGTCGAGCACCATCCGGTCGGGGTTGTGGCGCGTGCCGTCGTGGGCGAAGCGCCACTGCGGGACGTGGATCTCCAGGGCGGCCACCTGCGCGAGCCAGGCGAGCGTGGCCGGGTTGTCCACGAGCGGGTAGGTCTTGGGGCCGGAGGAGTGCTCGATGTCCGCCCGCACCACCCACTCGGGCGCCCCGGCCTCGAGGTTCTTGATGAAGAACACCGCCCCGGGCTCGTCGTCCGTGCCCACCCCGTCCGGCCAGCGCTTGCGGGTGGCCGGCCGGCCGGCGCAGTGCGGCAGCATGTACGGCGCGATCTCGGCGTAGTAGGCGAGCACGTCGGCCTTCGTGGTGCCGGTCGCCGGGTAGAGGACCTTCTCGAGGTTGCTCAGCCGCAGGCGGCGGCCGTCGATGCTCACCGTCTGGGTGGTCGCGGGCATGCCTCATCGTGGCGCGCGCCGCTGACCTGCGCATCCTTCCGGCCGCATCTCTCGTTGGTTGCGATTCCGCGACGATCGTCAGGGGGCCCCTTCCCCGAAACACACCTGTGCTAGACAGTCCTCCACACCTGAGCGGGTCGGACCCGCCCAGGGCCGGACCGACGTCGGCCCGGGCCGATCATCGAACCAAGGAAGTGGACCATGGCATCAGCTGGACACCGGCGCCGAGGCCTGACGGCCCTGGGCGTCTCCGCAGCCCTCGCGCTCGTCCTCGCCGCCTGCGCCGAGACCGAGAGCCCCGACGACGCCGCGGGCGGCGACGCCGGGACCGACGGCGGCGGCAGCTCCGAGGCGATCGCCGTCGGCACGACCGACGTCATCACCTCCCTGGACCCCGCGGGCAGCTACGACAACGGCTCCTTCGCGGTGCAGAACCAGGTCTTCCCGTTCATCATGAACACTCCCTACGGCAGCCCCGACGTCGAGCCCGACATCGCCGAGAGCGCCGAGTTCACCTCCCCCACGGAGTACACGGTCACCCTCAAGGAGGGCCTGACCTTCGCCAACGGCAACGAGCTGACCGCCTCGGACGTGAAGTTCAGCTTCGACCGCCAGCTCGCCATCGCCGACGGCAACGGGCCGTCGTCGCTGCTGTACAACCTCGACAGCACCGAGGCCGTCGACGACCTCACGGTCGTCTTCCACCTCAAGAGCGAGAACGACCAGATCTTCCCCCAGATCCTCTCCTCCCCCGCCGGCCCGATCGTCGACGAGGACGTCTTCGCCGCCGACGCGCTCACCCCGGCCGACGAGATCGTCGAGGGCAACGCCTTCGCGGGGCAGTACACCATCACCGACTACACCGAGAACGAGCTCATCGCCTACGAGGCGTTCGAGGACTACCAGGGCGTCCTGGGCCCGGCCGAGACGGCCAACGTCACCGCCCAGTACTTCGCCGACGAGACCTCGCTCAAGCTCGCCGTCCAGGAGGGCGACGTCGACGTCGCGTTCCGCTCCCTGAGCCCGACCGACCTGGAGGACCTGCGCGGCGACGACAACGTCGTCGTCCACGACGGCCCCGGCGGGGAGATCCGCTACATCGTCTTCAACTTCAACACCCAGCCCTTCGGTGCCACCACCGAGGAGGCCGACGAGGACAAGGCGCTGGCCGTGCGCCAGGCCGCCGCGCACCTGCTCGACCGCGACGCCCTGTCCGAGGAGATCTACGCGGGCACCTTCACCCCGCTGTACTCCTACGTCCCGGAGGGCCTCACCGGTGCGGTCGAGCCCCTCAAGGACCTCTACGGCGACGGCGACGGCGGACCCGACGCCGAGCAGGCCGCCCAGGTCCTCGCCGACGCCGGCGTGGAGACCCCGGTCGCGCTGAGCCTGCAGTACAGCCCCGACCACTACGGCGCCTCCTCCGACGAGGAGTACGCCCTCATCGAGTCCCAGCTCGAGGCCGACGGCATCTTCGACGTCACCCTCCAGTCGACCCTGTGGGACACCTACTCCACCGAGCGCCGCGAGGACCTCTACCCGGCCTACCAGCTCGGCTGGTTCCCGGACTACTCCGACGCCGACAACTACCTCACCCCGTTCTTCCTCACGGAGAACTTCCTCGGCAACCACTTCTCCGACCCGGCCGTGGACGAGCTCATCCTCGAGCAGGCCACGACCGAGGACGAGGCCGAGCGCACCGCCCTCATCGAGGAGATCCAGACCACGGTGGCCGAGCAGCTCTCGACCCTGCCCTACCTCCAGGGCGCCCAGGTCGCGGTGTCCGGCACGGACATCGACGGCGTCACGCTCGACGCGTCGTTCAAGTTCCGCTACGCCCCGCTGACCCGAGGCTGACGACCCGCGAACGGGATGCCGCCCACCGGCGGCATCCCGTTCGCGCGTGAGAGGAGACGTCCGTGACGATCGTCGACGACCGCGCCGTCGGCAGCACCGCTGCCGCGAAGACCGGCGGGGGGTCGGGCCTGGGCCGCTACATCCTCGTGCGGTTCCTGCTCATCATCCCCACCATCTTCATCCTGGTGACGCTCGTGTTCGGGCTCATGCGGGTCGCCGGCGACCCCATCACCGCCTCGGTCGGCGGCCGGCTGAGTGCGGACCAGCTCGCCGAACGGCTCGCGGCGGCCGGGTACGACCGGCCGATCCTCGTGCAGTACGTGGAGTACCTCGGGCAGGTCTTCACCGGGGACTTCGGCCGCACGATCACGGACAACCGCGAGATCAGCGACATCCTGCTGACCTACGGCGCGGCCACGCTCGAGCTCGTCCTGTTCTCCCTCGTCGTGGCGTTCGTCCTCGGCGTGCCGCTGGGCATGGTCGCCGCTTACGTGCGCGACCGGTGGCCCGACGCGGTGCTGCGGGTCGCGGCGATCCTCGCCTACGCCACCCCCGTGTTCTTCCTGGGTCTCATCCTCAAGCTCGTCTTCTCCGTCTGGCTGGGCTGGTTCCCCCTGGGCGGGCGGGCGAGCACCGACGTCCAGCTCGTCCTCGGGCGCATCTCCGGGTCCACCGGCATCAACATCATCGATGCCCTGCGCACCGGGCGCTGGGACCTCATCTCCGACGTCCTCGCCCACGCCGTCCTGCCCGCCACGGCGCTGGGCCTGCTCACCGCCGGGGTGTTCCTGCGGCTGGTGCGCACCAACCTCATCGGCACGCTGCAGATGGACTACGTCGACGCCGCCCGCTCCCGCGGCGTGGCCGAGTCGCGCCTGGTACGCCGCCACGCGTACAAGCCCGCCCTCATCCCGATCATCACGGTCATGGGCCTGCAGATCGCGCTCATGCTCGCCGGCGCCGTCCTGACCGAGACGACGTTCGGGTGGCGCGGGCTGGGCTTCCAGCTCGCCCAGTACCTTGCCTCGCGCGACTTCGTCGCCGTGCAGGGCATCGTGGCGCTGCTCGCGGTCATCGTGGCCGTGACCAACTTCGTCGTCGACGTCGTCGCGGCGCTCGTCGACCCGAGGGTGAGGTACTGATGCGCGCCGACGACCACACCGGCACCGACCTGGGGACCGCGGTGCCCGGCAGCGCCGCCCCCGACGCCGACGAGCTCGTCCAGGAGGCGCCCGCCACGGCCGTCCCGCACGGCACCGCCGCCGAGCCGCGGTGGAAGAAGCTGCCCGTGGTGTGGCAGCTGCGCCGCAGCGTGGGCCTGCAGCGCGGGATGCTCGTGGCGGGCCTGGTCCTCGTGGCCGGGTTCGTCCTCCTGGCCGTCCTCGCCCCCGTGCTCGCCCCGTACGGCTACAACCAGCTCAGCGGCCCCGACGGAAGCTTCCCCCGGCAGGCGCCGCCGTCCCCGGAGCACCTGTGGGGCACCACGGTCGGCGGCTACGACGTCCTCTCCCGGGTGATCTGGGGCTCGCAGACGGCGATCCTCACCGTCGTGATCGCCGTCGTCGCCTCGATCTTCCTCGGCGTGGCCCTCGGGCTGGTCTCGGGCTACCTCGGTGGCTGGCTGGACCGGGTGCTCGTGACGATCGCCGACGCGATCTACGCCATGCCCACCCTGCTGCTGGCGATCGTCGTCTCCATCATCATCTCCGGCGGGCAGTCGAGCTTCCTCGGCGGCATCATGGCCGCGGCGCTGTCGATCACCGTGGTGTTCGTCCCGCAGTACTTCCGGGTGGTGCGCGCCGAGACGGTGCGGCTGAAGTCCGAGCCGTTCGTCGAGTCCGCCCGGGTGGTGGGCACCCCCACCACCCGTATCCTCACCCGGCACGTGCTGCGCAACGCCACCCGCTCGCTGCCCCTGATCGTCACGCTCAACTCCTCCGAGGCGATCCTCACCCTCGCGGGCCTGGGCTTCCTCGGCTTCGGCATCAACCCCACCGCCGCCGCCGAGTGGGGCTACGACCTCAACCGGGCACTGTCCGACGTCGCCTCGGGCATCTGGTGGACCGGCGTGTTCCCCGGCGCCGCCATCGTGCTGCTCAACCTGGGGATCACCCTCGTCGGGGAGTCCCTCAACGACCTGTCCGACCCGCGTCTGCGCATCCGGCGCCGGGCCACGACGCCGACCCCGAAGGCAGCGACCGCATGAGCTCCGTCGTCGACATCCGCGACCTGCACGTCACCTTCGCCACCGACGCCGCCCCCGTCGTCGCCGTCGACGGGGTCAGCCTGACGGTCGAGCCGGGCAAGGTCCTGGCGATCGTCGGCGAGTCCGGCTCGGGCAAGACCGTCACCGCGCGCTCGATCCTCGGCCTGCTGCCCGAGACCGCGCACGTGGAGGGCGCCGTCGTCCTGGCCGGCAACGACGTCGTCCAGCTCGACGCCCAGCAGCTCCGCGCCGTGCGCGGACGCGACGTCGCCATGATCTTCCAGGAGCCCTCCACCGCGCTGAACCCGGTCTTCACCGTGGGCTGGCAGATCGTGGAGGGCCTGCGCGCCCACGGCAACGTCTCACGCAAGGAGGCCCGCGCCCGCGCGGTGGAGATCCTCGGCCGGGTCGGCATCCCCGAGCCGGAGAAGCGGGTGGACCACTACCCCCACCAGTTCTCCGGCGGGCAGAAGCAGCGCATCGTCATCGCCATGGCGCTCGTGCTGGGGCCGAAGGTGATCGTCGCGGACGAGCCCACCACGGCCCTGGACGTCACGGTGCAGGCCGAGATCCTCGACCTGCTGCGCCGTGTCCGCGACGAGTTCGGCTCGGCGATCGTCCTCATCACCCACAACATGGGCGTCGTGGCCGACCTCGCCGACCGGGTCGCGGTGATGTACAAGGGCGAGGTCGTCGAGGAGGCGGACGCCCGTGAGCTCTTCGCCGACCCGCGGCACGAGTACACCCGGGCCCTCCTCGCCGCGGTGCCCAAGCTCGGGGAGCACACCAAGGCCTGGGCACCCGGGCCCTCCCCCGCGGCGCGCGGCGGGGCGCACGTCTCGGGCGCCGACGCCGTCGCCGCGGCGGCCGCCGACAGTGCCGCCGCCACCGCCGCCGGCGGGGTCGACGCCGTCGTCAGCGCCAGGGGGCTCACCATCGACTACCCGGGCCGGCTCGGGCAGGGCGGCTTCCGCGCCGTGGACGAGGTGTCCTTCCAGATCGCGCCGGGCGAGGTCCTGGGGCTGGTGGGCGAGTCCGGGTCCGGGAAGACGACGATCGGCCGGGCCATCGCGGGGCTGACCCGCGCCACCGGCGGGTCGCTGTCGGTGCTGGGCCACGAGATGGTCGGGTTCCGCGAGCGGGGGTTCCGGCCCCTGCGGGCGCGGATCGGGTTCGTCTTCCAGGACCCGGCCACGAGCTTCAACCCGCTGCTGACGATCGACGAGTGCATCGCCGAGCCGCTGGTCGTCCACGGCCGCGCGCGCGACCTCGCCGCCGCCCGGCCGCGGGTGCGCGAGCTGCTCGACGCCGTCCACCTGCCCACGTCCTACGGCGCCCGGTACCCGCACGAGCTCTCCGGCGGGCAGCGCCAGCGCGCGTCCCTCGCCCGGGCGCTCGCGCTGGACCCCGAGCTGCTCGTGGCCGACGAGCCCACCTCGGCCCTGGACGTCTCGGTCCAGGCGCGGGTGCTCGAGGTCTTCACCGAGCTCCAGGAGCGGCTGGGCTTCGCGACCCTGTTCATCAGCCACGACCTCGCCGTCGTGGGCATGCTCGCCGACCGCATCGCGGTGCTCTACCGCGGGCGTCTGGTCGAGGAGGGCACCGGCGAGCAGGTTCTCGGCTCCCCCGAGGACCCCTACACCCAGCGCCTGCTCGCCTCGGTGCCCGTCCCGGACCCGGTGGAGCAGGAGCGGCGGCGCGGCCTGCTCGCGCGGTTCACGGGCTGAGCCGGCGGTCGGCTCTCACCCCTGCGCCGCACGCACCGCGTCGGCCAACGTGGTGGCCGGGCGGCCGAGCAGCGACTCCAGCTCCGCGGCGTCGCCGTCCAGCGCACCCTCGGCGATGTTGGCGTCCACCGCGACGAGGAAGCTCGCCGTCGGCGCGTCGAGGCCCGCCGCGGTGAGCGCGGCCGACAGCTCCTCCGCCGACACCGACCGCTCGACCACACTCGTCCCGGTGCCCTCGCTGACCGCCGCGGCCAGCTCGGCGTAGGTGAACGCCGGGCCGGCGAGCTCGCGGACGATGTCACCGCCGTCGTCCTCCATGAGGGCGACGGCGGCCGCCTCGGCCAGGTCGGCCCTGGTCGCCGCGGCGACCCGGCCCGCGCCCGCGGCGTGCGTCACCGCACCGGAGGCGGTGTACGCCGCGAGCGCCCCGGTGAAGTTCTCCGTGTACCAGGTGTTGCGCAGCACCGAGTGAGCGATCCCGGAGCGGGCCAGGATCTCCTCGGTCGCCCGGTGGTCGGGGGCGATGACCAGTGGCGTCTCGGCGGCGCGGAGCACCGAGGTGTAGGCGATGCGCGAGACGCCCGCCCGCCCCGCGGTCTCGACGACGTTGCGGTGCTGCGGCACCCGCCGTCCGACCTCCGAGCCCGAGACGAGGAGCAGCCGGTCGACCCCGGCGAGCGCGTCGTCCAGGGCCGCGTCGTAGTCGCCCCGGCGCACCTGGACACCCCGGGCAGCCAGGTCGGTGGCACGCTCGGGCGTGCGCACGACCGCCACCACGTCGGACGGCTCCACCCCCCTGCTGATGAGCTGGTCGATCGCGGTGCGTCCGAAGGGGCCGGTGGCTCCGGTGACGGCGAACACGGTCATGATGCTCCTGGTGGGTCGGCCGGCCGCTCGGACCGGTGTGCTGTCGAGCAAGGAGGCACGGCGTCCGTGCCGTCCAGGGTCAGACCGGCCCGGGCGGGCGCGAGTCGTGCGCCGGCCCGGGCCGGTGACCTGGCTGAGGCGTCGGTCAGGCGCCGAGCACCTTCACACCGGTGCTCCAGGTGTTGCCGAGGGTGCCCTGGAGGGTCATGTGCAGGAAGCCGACCGCCTCGAGCTGCTGCGCGCGGCGCAGCGGGCCGGCGTCGACGCCGCGCATGCCGGCCGAGTCGGCGAGCGCGATGACCTCGGCCTTGGCGGCGTCGTCGTCACCGGCGACGAGCACGTCGAGCGGCTGCCCCGCGACCTCACCGGACACGAGCGTCCCGGCGAAGGTGGTGTTGAAGCCCTTGACGACCTTCGCCTCGGGGGCGGCCTTGGCGATCTCCTCCGCGGCCGACGTGCCGGCGGGCACGACGAGGGTGTCGAAGGTGGCGAAGTCGACCGGGTTGGTGATGTCGACGACGACCTTGCCGGCCAGCGCCTGGCCCAGCTGGCCCGCCACCTCCAGCGCGGCGCCGTAGGGCAGCGCGAGGACGACGACGTCGCCGGCGATCGGGGCGTCCACCGGACCGGTGGTGACGTCGCCGGAGAGCTCCGCGGCCAGCGCGGCGGCGGCCTCGGCGTCCCGGGCGAGGATCTGCACGGTGTGGCCGGCGGCGAGGGCGCGGGTGGCGATGCCGCGGGTCATGTTGCCGGCGCCGATGATCGTCAGGGTGCTCATGGTGCTCCTCGGGGTCGTGGTCTGGGTGGTCTCGGGGGTGGTGTCCTGCGTGGTCTCAGAGGCGGTGGTCGCCGCGCTGCGCGGCGCGGGGTCCGCGCTACGCGTGCGGCGGAACAGATCGAACAGGCCCATGGGGTCCTCTCGGGCTGACGTGCCTCACCGTGGGGCGGCGGGGCCTGATTACTTGAAGGTACAACTGAGACTCTAACTGGCACTAGTTGACCTGTCAACCATCTTGGGTGACTGCCCTGCTCGCGCCTCGGCCGCTGCACCCCGCGACACACCCCCGCTCGGCCCGCCACGCGCCCCCGCTCGTCCGCCGCACACCGCTCGGCCCGCCACACACCGCTCGGCCCGGCACACACCGCCCGGCCCGCCGCACACCGCTCGGCCCGCCACGCGCCCCCGCTCGGCCCGCCACACACCCCCGCTCGGCCGCCGCACACCGTTGAACGGTCAAGACCCACGGGTACCCTGGTGGGTATGGACGACGACTCCGCGGTGTGGCTCACGGCCGAGCAGGAGCAGGCGTGGCGGTCCCTCATGGCCGCGATCCTCTTGCTGCCCGGGGCCCTGGACGCCCAGCTCCAGCGCGACGCCGGCCTCACGCACGGCGGCTACGTGGTCCTGTCGGCGCTCTCCGAGGCGCCCGAGCGGCAGATCCGGATGCGGCGGCTCGCGGAGATGGCGAGCATGTCGATGTCGCGCCTGTCCCACCTCGTCGACCGCCTCGAGGCGCGCGGGTGGGTGGAGCGCCGGCCGGTCCCGGGCGACGGGCGCAGCACGATGGCCGGGCTCACCGACGCGGGCTGGGAGAAAGTCGTCGAGACCGCGCCCGGGCACGTCGACGCCGTGCGGAGCCTCGTCTTCGAGGGGCTGAGCCCGGAGCAGACCCGCCAGCTGAAGTCGATCTTCGACACGATCGTGCCGAAGATCGACCCCGAGAACCGCCTGTCCGCGTGCGGTGCGACCCGGCGGGGCGCCGGGCAGCCCTAGGCGCAGGCGCAGGCAAGGGGGTGCGCACCGTAGCCGCAGCCAGGGGGTGCGCCGTCTCGGACGTGTCGGCCTGGTGTGCAGTCGTCGAGTTGGGGGTTGTGGTCGTCCAGGAGGTCATCCCGACGACCACAACGTCCAACTCGACGAGGCACCGGTCGGCCAGCACGGGATGTCACGGTGCGGTTGTTCGCGGTGGCCGAACCGTCGCAACAACGCGACATCACCCGCGTGAAGTGTGACCGCGTGACACCACCCGCGTGAACAGGGTGACCGGAGAGCCGCCGGCCACCGGGCCGCACATGCCGGGCCGTACCAAAGCGACGCGCCGGGCCCACCGGCAGGGGCGCCTCGGCCGCAGCCCGACCGGGACGACGCCCGGCCCTCGAGTCAGTACTGCGAGTAGCTGAACGTCGCCGGGTCCGCTCCGATGCGCTCGTCGGAGTCGAGTCCCACGACGGCCGCCATCTCCTCGTCGCTCAGCTCGAAGCCGAAGAGGTCGATGTTCTCCACCATCCGGCGCGGGTTGACCGACTTGGGGATGACGATCGTGCCCTGCTGGACGTGCCAGCGCAGGACCACCTGGGCGGGCGTCACCCCGTGCGCGGCCGCGACCTCGGTCACCGCGGGCGACTCGAGGTCCCGGCCCTGGCCCAGCGGGGAGTATGCCTCGACGGCGACGCCGGCCCGGCGGGTGGCCTCGAGCGTGGCGGGCTGCTGGAACGTCGGGTGGAGCTCGACCTGGTTGACCGCCGGGACGACGTCGCTCTCGGCCACGAGCCGCTCGAGGTGCTCGGGCAGGAAGTTCGACACCCCGATCGCGCGGACCGCACCCTCGGCGTAGAGCTTCTCCAGCGCGCGCCAGGTCTCGACGTACAGGTCCAGGTCCGGCCGCGGCCAGTGGATGAGGTAGAGGTCGACGACGTCGAGGCCCAGCGCCCGGCGTGAGGCGTCGAAGGCCTTGAGCGTCGAGTCGTGGCCCTGGTCGCCGTTGCGGAGCTTGGTGGTGATGAACAGCTCCTCGCGCGGCAGCGCCGACGCCCGCACGGCAGCGCCCACACCCTCCTCGTTGCGGTACGCGGCCGCGGTGTCGACGTGGCGGTAGCCCAGCTCGAGGGCGTGCTCGACCACCTCCTGCGTACTGCCGTCGGGGACCTGGAAGACGCCGAGCCCGACCTGCGGGATGAGGACGTCGTTGTTGAGGGTGATGTCGGGAACGGTGTGCAAGGAGGTCATGGGTCAGTTCTATACCGAACGGCGCCGTCCGGCCCGGCGTGACGCCGTCGACACGACCCGCCCCGCGGTGGGATCGTGAGGGCACCGAGTGCAAGGGAGCACGAGATGTTCGAGGACACCAAGGCCTTCAGCAGCTTCTCCGTGGACGACGCCGCCGCGGCGAAGGACTTCTACGAGGGGGTGCTCGGGCTCTCGGTCTCCGAGGGCGCCATGCCGGGCATCCTCTCCCTCCGGATCCCCGGCGGGGCGGAGGTCATGGCGTACGAGAAGCCCGACCACACCCCCGCCTCCTACACCGTCATCCACTTCCCCGTGCCCGACCTCCCGGCCACGGTCGCCGACCTCACCGCCCGCGGGGTGGCCTTCGAGCACTACCGGGGAACCGCCGTGGAGACCGACGACGACGGCATCTTCCGTGGGGGCGGTCCGCTCATCGCGTGGTTCACCGACCCCGCGGGCAACGTGCTGGCGGTCCTGGAGGAGGAGCGCGACGACTGAGGGCGGCGGCGGACGGCAAGGTCGCAGGTCGGATGGGGTGGCGTCACGACACGCCGGGCGGTTGACTGGGCGCAACGCTCCGACGTCGGAAGGCTGACCCATGCGCGCGATCTGGAAGGGTGCGATCACCTTCGGTCTCGTGAACGTGCCCGTGAAGCTGTTCAGCGCCACCGAGAGCCACGACATCTCGCTCCACCAGGTCCACGACGCCGACGGCGGCCGGATCCGGTACCAGCGCCGCTGCGAGAAGTGCGGCGAGGTGGTGCCCTACTCCGACATCGACAAGGCGTACGACGACGGCGACCGCACCGTCGTCCTCACGGACGAGGACCTCGAGTCCCTTCCGGTGGAGCGCTCCCGGGAGATCGACGTCATCGAGTTCGTCCCGAGCGAGCAGATCGACCCGATCATGATGCAGAGCGCCTACTACCTGGCGCCGGACTCGAAGTCCTCGAAGTCCTACGTCCTGCTGCTCCGGACGCTGGAGGAGACCGAGCGGACCGCCGTCGTCACGTTCACGCTGCGGCAGAAGACCCGGCTGGGTGCGCTGCGCGTGCGCGACGGCGTGCTCGTGCTCCAGGGCCTGCTGTGGGAGGACGAGGTCAGGGCGGCCGACTTCGACATCGACGACTCCGTGACGCTGTCGAGCAAGGAGATGGAGATGTCGGCGGCGCTCGTGTCGAGCTTCGAGTCCGACTTCGACCCGGGCACGTTCACCGACGAGTACCAGGTCCAGCTCCAGCAGCTCATCCAGGCCAAGCTCGAGCAGGGCGAGGCCCTGGACACCGAGGAGACCTTTGGCGCCCCGGCCGAGGAGGAGGGCGGGGAGGTGCTCGACCTCATGGAGGCCCTGCGTCGCTCCGTCGCGGCGTCCCGCGGCAAGCGGGCCGGTGGCGAGGATGCCGCCGAGGAGGCGGCCGACGACGAGAAGGACTCGGCAGCCGAGGTGGACGAGGAGGAAGGGGCGACCGGCACCGAGGGTCGGCGGTCCACGTCCGCGCGGACCCCGGCCAAGGGATCGGCCGCCAAGGGCTCCACGACCAAGGGCTCCTCCGCGAAGGCTCCGGCCAAGAGCTCCACTGCTCGGAGTGGGGCCGCGAAGACCGCGGCGAAGTCGGACGCGAGGTCGGGCAGCACCGCCCGGTCCAGCGGCGCGAAGTCCAGCGGCGCGAGGTCCGGCGGCTCCACCAGCGCGAAGTCCGGCGGCTCCACGAGCGCGAAGTCCGGCGGCTCCACCAGCGCGGGGTCCAGCGGCGCGAAGTCCAGCGGCGCGAAGTCCGGCGGCTCCAGCGGCAGGACGACCAAGGCCTCGTCGTCCCGGACCGGCCGGTCCACCGAGACCGAGAGCAAGCCCCGGACCACCCGCGCGAAGACGGAGAAGAAGTCGGCCTGACCGGCTCGCGGCCGTCGGCCGCCCGATAGGGTCGACGAGATGCGCAAGCCCCTCGCCCTCGCACTCCTCGGCGTGGTCCTGCTCGCGGCCGGAGCCTGGTTCGCGCTGCGGCCGCGGCGGTTCGGGTGGACGGCGTACACGCCGCTCAGTGACGCCACGTTCTCGCCCGGCGTGCTCGTGCTCGACGGCACCGGGATCCTCGCCCTCCTCGCGGCCGCGGCAGGTCTGGCGCTGCTCGCCGGCACGGGCGGCTACCTGCTGGCCGCGCGTCGCAGGTGATCTCGCCGGTCGTCGTCGACCTGTGACTTCTTGCGGTCGCGAGGGTCTCAGGGCGACAACAACCCCCAGCTCGACGTGACGGGGGGCCCGGCCGGCCCGCGCGACTCGGCGGACGACAGCGCGGCGGGCTGGAAGACTGCTGGGCGTGAACGAGCAAGGTGGCCTCATCGGTGTCCTGGCGGTCGTGTCCTACGTCGTCTTCACGCTGCTCTTCATGGGCGTGGTCCGACGGCTCCTGGGGGTGCGGGTGTCGTTCCTGCGCACGGCTGTCGCCACGCTCGTCGCCATCTGGGTCTCCCGCCCCCTCCTGGACGCCCTCGTGGGCGAGCCGGTCCTCACCGTGCCGTCGGTGGAGCTCGGTCTGTACCTGACGTTGCTCGGGGCCTTCACGTTCGTCGTCGCCATGGTCCTCATCGTGCTGGCGGAGCTCCTCGTGCCCGAGGGGACGCTGCCCGGGCCGTTCGACGCCTGGCGCAGCTGGCGTGCCCGGATGACCCGCTCGGGCCGGTACGTCGAGATCCTGCGCATCGCGACCCGGCACGGCCTGGGCAGGTTCCTGCGCGGGCGCCGGCACCTCGCGCTGGGCACCGTCGCCGAGCGCCGGGACCTGGCCCGCTCGCTCCGCCGGGCCCTCGAGGACGGCGGCGTGACGTTCGTCAAGCTCGGCCAGCAGCTCTCCACCCGTAACGACCTGCTCCCCCGCGAGCTCATCGACGAGCTCGTCCAGCTCCAGGACAACGCCGCCCCGGTCGACTGGGAGGTGGTCCGCGGGACGATCGCCACGGAGACCGGCCGCGACCCGGGCGAGATCTTCCGAGAGCTCGACCCCACGCCTCTCGCCGCGGCCTCGGTCGCCCAGGTCCACGCCGCCGTCCTCCACGACGGGCGCAAGGTGGTCGTCAAGGTCCAGCGCCCCGGCATCGAGCACGACGTGGACCGGGACCTCGACATCGTCGCCCGCCTCGCCACCACCCTGGAGGGCCGCACCGACTGGGGCCACGACGTCGGGCTGGTCGACCTCGCGGACGGGTTCTCCGCCGCGCTGCGCGAGGAGCTGGACTTCACCATCGAGCGCGACAACATGCTGGGCGTCGCCGCCGCGCTCGACGGCAGGGAGGGGATCGTCGTCCCCACCCCGGTGCGGGGCCTGAGCGGACCGCGGGTCCTGGTGATGGACCGCCTCCCGGGCCTGCCCGTCGGCTCTGCGCAGGAGGTGCTCGCCGCGCTGGGCCCGCAGCGCCGGGCGGCGCTGGCCCGCACCCTGCTCGAGACGGTCATGGACCAGCTCCTCGAGAGCGGGATCTTCCACGTCGACCTCCACCCGGGCAACGTCCTGGTGGCCGACGACGGCACCCTGTCCATGCTCGACCTGGGCTCGGTGGGCCGGCTGGGGGCCAAGACCCGCCAGGCGATGGGCCACTTCCTCGCCGCGGTGGGGACCGGTGACTCGATGGCGGCCACCGACGCGCTCCTCGAGCTCGTGGAGCGGCCCGAGGACATCGACGAGCGCAACCTCGAGCAGGCCCTCGGGGTGCTCATCCTGCGCTACGCGGCGGGCGGCTCCGCCGAGGGGGCCGCCGCGTTCACGTCCCTCTTCGCGCTCATCAACTCCTTCCACCTGGGGGTGCCGCCCGAGGTCGCCGCCGTCTTCCGCGCGATGGCCACCCTCGAGGGCACCCTGAGGGCGATCGACCCCTCCTACGACCTGGTCACCGAGGCGAAGGGGATGGGTCGTGAGCGGATGGCGGGGCTCACCGGCGCCGCGCGGCTGAAGGAGACCTTGGAGCAGGAGGTCAGCGGCCTGCTGCCGGTCCTGCGCCGCTTCCCCCGGCGGGTGGACCGCATCGCCGACGCCGTCGAGCACGGCCGCCTCACGGCCAACGTCCGGCTCTTCGCCGACCCGCGGGACCGGCAGATCGTCACCCACCTCGTCCACCGCACCCTGCTCACCGTGCTCGGCGCGACCGCCGGGATGATGTCCGTGGTGCTCTTCAGCGTCACCGGCGGGCCGATGGTCACCGGCACGGTGAACCTCTACACGGTGCTGGCTACCGCACTGTTCGTCGTCGCCGTGATCCTCGTCCTGCGGGTCCTCATCATCATCTTCCGGCGCGAGGAGCCGTGAGCCGGTCCGCGGTGTCGTGACACCGCGGACCGGCCCGCAGCGCCGTGACGGCGCACGTCCAGGACTGCGCCTCCGTCCAGGACCGGACCTGTCAGGAGGGGACGGCCACCCGGGCGGCGGCGGGTCGCCTGGCTGCCGGGACGCGGGCAGCCGGCGCGGGGGCCTGGCGGACCGGTCGCACCGCCGGGGTGGCCAGGAGTCCGCGGCCCCGCAGCTCCGGCAGCAGCCCGTGGACGAGGGCGGCGACGTCGGCCGGGACCGAGCCCGGGACGACGACGACCCCGTCCGCGGACCCGCCGCTCACCCATGCCTCGATCGTGTCGGCGACGTCGTCGACCGTGCCCACGCCCGCCAGCGCCCCGGCCCACGGGGCTCCGCCGGCGATGTCGGCGACCAGGGCGGCCCGCTCGACAGCGGCGCTGCGCTGGGTGGAGACCACGGCGTGGAGGTCGACCAGGACCGGGATGTCCCCCCGCCCGGCGGAGCGGGCGGCGGCGCGCACCGCGAAACGGAGCTCACGGGCCCACGCGGGATCCTGCTCGCGGATGCGCACGACGTCCGCGAAGGAGCCGGCGGTCTCGACGTCGCCCTCGTCGCGGACCTCGACGACGACGCGGGTGCCGGTGCCGCGGGCGGGCCGCTCCTCACCGGCGAGGCGGGCCGCCGGGGCGCCGGCCCGGGTCTGGACGCCGGCCCAGGCCGTGCCGACCAGGCCCACCTGGGCGAGCTCGGCGGCGACGGGGCGCAGGTCCGCGCCGGCCGGAACGGCGGCGACGAGCCCGCCCGGTCCGGCGTGCGGGCCGATGCGGCGGGCGGCGACCACGGGGTCCAGCCACGACTCCGGACGCAGGACCCGGTCCGTGCGCAGACGGAAGCCCTCGCCGAGGGCGACGAAGTCGGCGCCGGCCTCGTGGGCGGCGCGGGTGTAGGAGGCGAGCCGGGCCAGGTCGGCCTTGGCGACGGGCAGGTCCGCGCCGAGGTCGTCGTCGGCGGTGACGCCGAGGGCGGTGAGGTCGAGGGCGACCAGGGCGGGGCGGTTCTCGGAACGCGGGGGCAGCAGAGCGGTCATGGGAGCACACATCCAGGTGTCGGCGCGCCGGCGATGGGCGCGGCGGAAGGAAGGCTGACCGGCCGGTCCCGCGCGTGGCGTGCCAATCGCCCGCGGCGGGGGGCTCGAGATCAGGGGTGACGCGTCGGCAGGTGCCGGGGCGTCGCGGGGTATGTCGTCAGAGGGACATACCGGGACGACACATGCACATGCACATCGAGCGGCGCGGCGAGAAGACGTTCTGCCCGGGGCCCTGGTGCGTGTTCATTCGTCCTGAGTTTCCTTCGTGCTCGGCGGTTGTCCCGCGCACTCGCGGGACCAGGTCATCACCCGGGGCACCCCCCGCACGTGGGGGGTTGCCGGCCAGCGAGCCGGGGCTGGACGCTGACGCTCTTGACCTCGATATGACACTAGGTGGGCGTCGCTTCAGGTGTCAACCATCCGTCCCGGTGCGTGGACTGCACCAGGATGTGGACTGCCTCACACGCCTGGCTCCGCCGGCTCGCCCAGGGACAGCATGAGCCGGTTGGCCCAGCTGAAGAAGGACGCGCCATGGACGAGGTCGGCGATCTCGAGGTCGCCGAGGCCGGCGGAGCGCAGCGCGCCGACCTCCTGCGCGCCGAACGTGGGCGGGGTGCTGCTCAGCGCGACCGCAGCGGCGACCACCGCGTCCCACCGCGGTCCGAGGTCGGCGGAGACGCCCTCGTCGAGCAGTCGCTGGACGTCCTCGGGACGGCGCGAGTGGTGCGCGGCGAAGCGGGAGTGGACCGAGGCGCAGAAGACGCACCCGTTGAGGCGGCTGGTCGCGGTGGCCGCGAGCTCACGCTCGGCCCTGGGCAGACCGCCGTCGGTGTTGTAGAAGATGTCGTTGTCGGTGCGGGTGCGGGCCGCGAGGACCTCGGGGTCGCGCACGAGCAGGGCGGCCCGGGGGACCGTGCGGGTCACGGCCTGGGGACGGTGCGGGACGCGGCCCAACCGTGCGGGACGCGGCCTGGGAACCGTGCGGCCGGGACCCGTGCGGGACGTCAGGA